>DASSMT010000035.1:0-9727 GCA_035688655.1 Polyangiaceae bacterium
CGAATCTCGTTGTGGCATCCCGGGTCTCGTCGGTGGCACGCAACCGGGGACGGTCGCGACCGTTCCGGGTGAGTTCCGTTCCGCGACGGCGGGCGTTGGCTTCGAAAATCAGCAGAACAACGACCCGATTCGCCGTCAAGCGATCGGTCTGAATAAGTCCGCTGGTGGTGCTGCCACCATCCGTTTGGATGCGAATCCGGCGGAGCAGGTAGCCACTCACTGCGGTGACAACGGCGTCGTGCTCCCGATCTCGATCCCCTCGGACGCGGTCAAAGCCTACCCGAACACCGTGTGCGGCGCTGGTAAGGTTGCCTTCTTCCCGGCCGTTCAAATCGTGAGCGGTGCGAATGCGCGCTACCAGCTGTGCCCGAACGGCGACATGCCGCTCGGCGCCACGGGCTGGGACCCGGTGATTCGCGGTGCCATCCGCGGCTCCGGTACCTGCTTCGCGATGACCACGTTCACGGACGCGTCCAATGCCGCGTGCATCAACTTCGCCACGAACCGTCCGGCTGCCGCCTTCGCGCTGCCGCCGTCCACGTACGTGACGCTGCACGCGGGCGACCCGGCCCAGGTGATCAATCCGGCGACGTTCGATGCGCGCGTGTACAACAACACCGTGTGGCAACCTTCGTCGCAGGCTCGTCTCCAGACGAACTACGAGTACAACGGTCAAGAGCAGGGCCCCACGCCGGGAACGTTTGTCAACCAGCAGGTGACTGGCGCTTTCTACCGCATCCACCAGACCCGTACCGCCAAGGGCTACAACCACGCGGCCACTTGCAACACCAACGCGGATTGTCCCGCGGCCACCCCGACCTGCGACACCGGCACGCATACCTGCTTCGTCAACAACCAAGCCGGTTGCAACGCCGTCGGTCCGGACGGCTCGGCCAACGTGTGCTGCGAGAACGCTCAAGACACGAACCAGATCGGCTGCCTCACTATCGCCAGCCCCTGCAGCTTGGGCTTCGCCGGTCTGGCTTCCGCGAGTTGCGCGAACGCTTCTCAGCAGCTGACCACGCTGCCCACCGCGGGTGGCACGGGTGTCGTTGAAACCAACTTCTCGGTTGGTCTCGATCACGCGGCCGTCAGCGGCGTGACCAAGGAAGTCAACGGCTGCGGTTCGAACACCGCGTGCATCCCGGCGGACAACGTCTTGGCGTCGGGCAGCTTGCAATACCCAATCGCTCGTAACCTGTACTTCAGCACGGTCAAGGGCTTCGGGGACGCGTCGGTCACCGCTGGCGAGCTCGCGCTCGGTCAGTGCATGTCCGGCACGAAGGCGCTCACGTCCGGTACGGTCAACGCGTTGATCGATGCCAACGGGTTCGTCTCGGGCCTCGGCAACTACTCTTGCTGCCGTGACTTCAACGAGAACGGTTGCACGGCCACCTCGGGCAACCCGGCGCACAACGCGTGCGACGACAACGCTGCGGTCAGCATGCCGAGCAACATCTGCGCGTTCTGATCCGGAACACAGTGAGTCGAGTGGCCTGAGCACTCGACTGCTGTAACTGCATTGGCGGGAGAGCCTTCGAGCTCTCCCGCACTTTTTCGTGGCTTACGCTTTTCTGGGTCACCGGTTCCGCGGTAGTCCGGTTTTCGGAAGCGCTATTCGGAAATCGAAAATTTGACGCCGCGGGTGACAGGCGTCATCTCGTCTCATGCAGAGCTACGACCACCAACCAACTCTTGCGCGTTTTAAGCGGCTCTCATCCAACCAGCGCTCCAAGGAGACTGACGGCCCATGATGAGCGCAGCTCAACGAAATGTGCTCGCAGCGTTCTCTGCGCTCGTGGTCGTGGCCTGCGGCGGGGACGCGACGCAATCGCGGTGCTGCCCGGTGGCCCGCTCCGCCAGGACGTCGCGGGCTGTTTCATGCGTTGCGAGGACTCGCCGCTGATCTGCCCTTACGCGTTCGATTGCTACGACCTCTCGGGCGAGCACGATTACACGTGTTTGCCGCGGCAGTGGTAGCGCGCTCCGTAGCGTGCACATTCAGCATTCGCACGTTACTCCAAAGTCACAATTCTCGACTACGGTGCGCCCGCCTGTCGTCCCCTCTGCGGAGCATCCATGACCCGAACCCTCAAGCGACCGAGCGCAGCTCGTCTGACCTTTCAATTTGCGGCTGCGGGCGCGCTTGTGAGTCTGATTGCTGGTGGCTGCAGCAGTGACATCGAGACGGTCACGGTGGAGGAGTGCGCCGGTGTTCCCGCTAGCGGCGGTCACACGTCCGCATCGGCGGCAGGCCACGGCAACCCAATTGGCGGCAGTGCTAGTCCCTCGGAGACGGCTGGTGAAGCGGGGATCGGGCAGAGCGGTGAAAGTTCAGGAGCCGCGAGCGGCAACGGGGGAAGCAGCGCTGGCGGCAGCAGCGGGAGCCTGATCGTTAGCGGTAATGGCGGAACTTCTGGCAGCGGCGGGATCGGGAATGGCGGTGGCTCTGCAGGCAGGAGCGGCGGAGGCTCGGGCGGCAAGGGCAGTGGTGGCTCAGGCGGCAAGAGCAGCGGTGGCTCAGGGGGCAAGAGCAGCGGTGGCTCCGCTAACGTGGGTGGCGCGAGCGGGTCGGCGGCTGCGGTGTGCGGCGACGCGACTGTCACCCCGCCGGAGTTTTGTGACGCTGGCAAAGATGAGTTCGGCAACAAGAACACCGACCTTTCCTACGGCTGTTACGCATGTACGACGCTGGCCCCCGCCATAGCTGGTAACACTCAGCAGTGTGACGCGTGCCTCGGGGGGGCCAACAAGCCCATGCGCTGTTATGCCTGCCAGGATCATAGACCGTGCTACTCCTGCCTGCGGCTGCAGCCAGATGACTCCAAGATCGCTAATTCTCCAACCTGTACGAACAACGTCAACCCAGACACCAATCCCGATCCCGAAAAGGATCTTGAGTACCCTTTTACGCCAAAGGGCTATTCCGATTTCTGCTTCGACCCGACCAACGATAACTATAAAACTGCAACGCAAGGGCCGGCAGGGAGCACCCCCAGAGGCCGAGTCTGCCAAGCCCTAGTGGAGTGCATCCTGCGGACCGGGTGCGCACTAGGAAAGGGCACCACCATATTCTCGAATTGCTACTGCGGGGTCGAGCCCCAAAAAAACGCATGCTCCGCGGACCCGGACTTCGTGCCAAATGGCCCATGCGTAAAGGAGATTATCGACGCCGATTCCCCAGGCCCCAGCCTGACTGGACCCGCGCTGGCCCTGGACATAGCCACCAATCTTGGTCAGGTTGACGACTACGGCAAACGTAGCATCGCGCTCGCAATAGCGTATCACCTAATGACTTGCGCCGCTGATCCACTCGGCTGCGCCGACGAGTGCTTCGGCAGCTCGAACGGCTCTAGCGGAGCCGGCGGCACAAGCGGCACTGGCGGCAAAGCCGGCAGCGGCGGCAAAGGCAGCGGCGGCTAAGGCGCCGCACTCAACATCTCTTCCGCTCACTCGCCGCGCATGACGCGCGCGGCATCAGCTCGCGACCGCGCGCGATCGCCGCTTCGACGCCATGGTCAAGCCGAGCCCCATTGCGATCGCGGTGAACAGTGTGCCGAGCAGCACCGGCCAGTTCCGCGCGAAGCGGCGGGGGAGCTCGAGCTCGGCGGCGGTCGCCCGTTCCATGGTTTGCACGCCATCCGGTTTCATCGCGGATTTCTTGGCTTCGGCCACCAAGCGTTGAGCCTCGGCGAGGTCACCTTTGTGCATGGCGTTGGCCCAGGCGAACGACAGCGTCTTCGGATCTTTGGGCGCTTGTTTGATCAGCACTCGAGTGCAATCGTCGAGGCGCTTGAAATCGTCGCTGCGGGTTGCCAAGTCACACTCCACTTGCGCGGCGGCGACTGCGTTGCCCTCGGTCTTCAAGTGGTCGGCGATGCCTTGCAGGTCTTCGATTTGTTCTTTGGTGATATCGGTCGGGGCGCTGAAGACGAGATCCGCGTAGCGCACGTAGTCGCTCGCCAAGACGCCTTGCACGCCGAGCGCGCCGCGACAGAAGGCGAGCGCGCGCGCCATGTTGCCACTCTTCTCCACGTACAGGCACGCGTTGCGGTAACCGACGGCGGAGGTCGGGTCGGCTTTGACGGAGGCCTCGTAGAACTTCGAGGCGCCGGCAAAGTCTCCCTTTTTGACGGCCATGCCCGCGAGATCGACCAAGTCCATGATGTGGTAGCCGTACTCCACCGGGTTGGAGTCACGCTGTTCGGCAGTGGGTACGCTCGAGAGCGGATCGGCTCGATTTACCAGCCATTTGCTGAGGCCGTGGTACTCCGTTGGCGGCACTGGTTCTGCCGCGTGATCGTCGGCACGCGCAAGCGAGGGCGCGAGCAGGAAGCCGATCAACACGGTCACTCGCGTGACGCGGTTCAAAGCCTCGCGGAGCGAGGCGTTGCGACGAGTCGAGGCCAGAAAGTGTCCGAGGGTGAAGAGCGAAAACATGGCGAGAAAACCCCAAATGACTTTGGCGAGCAGCGACATCTGCCCGACGTGCATGCGTGCGGCGCGTTCCGTTTCGTAGTGATTGGGCGCAATGCGCGCCAGATCCCGCTGACACTTGCTGAGACGAGTGTAGTCGCCCAAGCGATAGGCAATGTCGCAGTTCGCTGCGTAGCCCGCGGGTAGGTTAGCCGCGGTGCTCATCGCTTGGTCCACGTAAAACAGCGCGAGCGCCAAGTCATCTTCGGTGGGCGTTTGCGCGGACATCAGCGCGGACACGCTCGCGCGCATGGCCAGCGAGGGGCCGAAACGCGTGAGCTTGATCGACTCGGCACAAGCCTCCAGCGCCTCTTGGCGCTGGCCGAGCAGGTCGAGCGTTTGGCAACGCCTTCGACTCAAGAGCTGGCTCACGGGCACGAGCTTGCTGGCTTCGTCGAAGCTGGCGAGCGCCGCTTTGAAATCACCATGATGGAGCGCTTCTTCACCCTTGACGATCAGCGCCGCGACCTCTGGCTTGTCCTTCTGGTAGCGGTCGAGCTCGAGATTGTCGATCGCGCTGCGTTGCGGTGAGAACGCGGCGTAGCCGCTCTGCGTGCCGAGCGTGAACACGCAAACGACGGCCAAGCCGACACAGAGCAAGCGAAGGGCGGCTGACATGGGCTCCCCGGCGTAGCTGCCGTTTGTGACTACCGTGTGGCGTTTCGCCGGCTACTTGGGAACACCTGGAGTGACTCGTTATCAGTGCTTGTGAGCGTCGTGAGTCGATCTGCCGGCGACTTCGGAACACCGCAGCTCACGCACCAAAAAGAGAACGGGCGCTGGCGACCCAGCGCCCGTTCCTCGCTGAGGGCTCACTGGCCCCTCAGCCCCTCACTTCCCTCACGGGAGGCAGGTCGACGCGCACTGCGTCTTGTCGCACGCGACGCGGACCTGAGCGATCCCGGCCGGGAACGAGGGGTCGCCGATGCGGCTCGCGATGTCGAGCGGCGCGGTGGATTCGGCAGCCGCTTCGATTTCAGCCTTGCACGGACCGTTGGCAGCACCCGGGGTGGTGCAGTTACCACCGGACGTACCGCAGTAGCAGGTCGTGAAGATCTGACCCGGCTGCTTGGCGCAACCCGACTTGTAGAAGCACTGCTCAGCCGCGATGCCCTTGGAAACGCGGGCGTCGTCGTTGGCACCGCCGTAGAACGCGAGAGCGGCCTTCATGTTCAGCAGCGAGCTGCCGTCCGTGTTGTCGCCGTCGTCGTAGCAGGAGGTGGCGTCGGCGAGCTCGCAAGCCTGGCAAGCGTTGCTCGTGATCTGCGCGCAGTTCGTGCCGCACTCGTCGATCGCGAAGGCCGCGGAGCACACCGTCGTCGCGTTACCCACGGTCGAGCTGTTGTTCACCGGACCCGGGCACGACGGAGCACCGCCACCCGTGCCGCCGCTGCCGCCGACGACGACGGAGCCGCCGCTGCCGCCACCGGCGACCGAGCCGCCGCTGCCGCCGACGACGACGGAGCCCCCCGTGCCGCCACCAGCGACCGAGCCGCCGCTGCCGCCCAGGTCGGAGCCGCCGGCGCCGCCACCCGCCACCGACACCGACCCGGCAGAGCCGCCGCTCGCGCCGCCGGCGCCGCCTTGGCCTCCGCCGGTACCGCTGCAGGTGACCGCGTAGCTCTTGCTGGTGGAGCAGCCGTTCTTGGTCAGGCCGAGTTGGATCGACACCGAGCCAGCAGAGCTGCAGGTGAAGTTGGCAGTGGCCGCCGCGCTGTTGTCGAAGGTGCCGGTGCCGGTGCCGGTCGCGGTCCATTGGATGGTCGAGCCGCTCTCGACGTCCGCGATGAGTTGGATCTTGTGACCAACGGCCTGGGTGTTCGGGCCGATGAACACGGAGTTCACCGCGGGCGGGGTGCAAGCGTTGACGTTGACGGTCTCACCGCCGGTGTTGTCGACCGAGGTGCAGGACAGGGTGACCGCGATCGTGCTCGCGTTCGACTGGCCCGCGATCACGTTGAACGTGCCTGTGCCGCCGCAAGAAGCGTTGTCGGGTGACGAGAGCTTGACCTGGTAGTTGGAGCCGGCCGGGAGCGTGAGTGTGAATGCCGTGCTGTTGCCGGAGATGGCACCCACGTCGAGGTCGCGGACGATGTTCGTGGCCGCGCCGAGCGACCCGAGCGAGTTACCATACACGATCACGTGCATGGTGTTGATGGTGGCGCCGCCACCCACGTCGAGTTGGAAGCCGATCGAGCCTTGGTCCTTGCTGCTCTCCGACCTTTCGCCGTTGCTCGAACAGCCAGTCACAATCGCCGATCCCGCAAGCCCAGCGGCCAACACGAGCACGGACAGTTTACCCAACATTGCTCTCATGACTAATCCTCCAAAAAATGCAGACTCGTTTTTGACACAGGCGTTCGCACTCTGGGCTGCCCGTGCGCATCGCCCCCTTTTCAAGTCCCGCGCCAGCTTGGTCCGCTCGCCTCATCTTTTTGCAAGCAGCGGTTAATGCCCGACTAATTGGCCGCGTGTTGCTTGTGCGACGACACCTTCGTACTCGCGAGTCTCCGATTCTCGGACGATCAATTCCGGTTTTCGAATCGAGCGGAGAAACCGCTGCGAAACAGTCATCAAAGGCGCTCGAGACGGGCACCGCGACGCGGCTCTTACGTCAGCGAATCGCCCGGAATTTGTTGCAGAGAGAAGGCTGCTCACGCGGTATGCGGGGCACACTCGATGTTGGCCTGGATCTATTTTGCCGAGGCGTTGCGCCGCGCGGCTCGAGCGAGTGGGATGCGGGCCCTGTTGGCGATCTGCATTGGTGTGGGGGCTTTAATG
Organism: Polyangiaceae bacterium; assembly: GCA_035688655.1. Taxonomy (GTDB): domain Bacteria; phylum Myxococcota_A; class Polyangia; order Polyangiales; family Polyangiaceae; genus PMG-095. The sequence goes on from DASSMT010000035.1 coordinate 7,258, forward strand.
ACCACGGAGGACGCTCACGCCTTCGCGTGGATGGTTCGTCACGGCTACCAGGCGTGCGTGCCGTGTCACGCGGATCCATCGGGTTCGGGCATCCTCACCTCGTATGGTCGCGCCATCGAGGATACGGTGGTGCGCACTCGCTTTGCGGAGGAAGTCGGGAATGACGAAACGAGCCCGCAATTTCTTTGGGGCCTGACCACGCTGCCCGATGGCCTCTCCCTTCAGGGTGATGTTCGCTATCTGCACCTCGCTCAAAAAGTGGATTGGGTGCCGGTTCAGAAAATGGGCATCTGGATGCAGGCAGATTTTGCCGCAGCCCTGCAAATCAAGCACATGACCGCATCGGCGAGCATTGGCTACGCCGATCGAGGTGCGCTCGAAGCGTCGCTCACCAACGCGCGCGAGAAGAACTTGGTCTCGCGCACGCATTGGGCAGGCTACTCGTTTTTGGACGATGCCTTGATGGTCCGAGCCGGTCGCATGAACCTTCCGTTCGGTCTGCGCGTGTTCGAACACACGCTTTGGGCCCGCGCGTACACGCGCACCAGCATCAACGCGGATCAGCAGTACGGCGTCGCAGCCAGCTATCAACACGAAAAATTTCGCGCCGAGCTGATGGGGATCATCGGCAATTTTCAGATCTCGCCGGATGCGTATCGCGAGCGCGGTTACTCTGGGTACATCGAATGGACGCCCAAACCAAAGATGTCGCTCGGGCTCAGTAGCCTGATCACCTACCGCGCGCTCGACGCGGTCACGTTGGCACCGACCTGGCGCCAGGCTCACGGCTTGTTTGGGCGCTGGGCGACACCCTGGGATCCGCTGGTCGTTCAGGCAGAATGGGATTACGCTCTCGAATCCTCCCAATACAACCCCAAGAACAAGGGCATAATCGGCTTTTTGACGGCCGACGTAGAGGCGCTGTCCGGCGTCCACGTGATGGGAACGTTCGAAACCTCGACCTATGGCGTCGGTGACGTGCCGCTCTCATGGGGTACCTGGCTCTCATACCAGTGGTTCTGCTTGCCTCAGGCAGACATCCGGCTCGATTCCATATTTCAACGCACGGGCTCGGCGGGGGCGGCGGACACAGACGTCGTGACGTTCCTCTTTCAAGCGCACGTCAAGTTGTGAGCACTCACTGACCCGCGATGAGGCCCCTGGTCCTGCCACGCCGAGCGCGCTCAGCGAACCAACACGTTGTCGAAATTCAGCGCTGCTGCGCCGCTGACACCCGTCGGCTTGCCGACGCTGAGCTCGACCAACATCGACCCAGCAGACGTCACTGCTGGCACGCTGGCTCGCAGCGTCAGCCACACATTCACGGTGCCTTCGATGGGCGATGTTTCGACGTGCAAGGGAGTGCCGGTGCAATCTTTACTCGCGAATACGCGCCCGATGACCGAGCCATAGGCGTTGACCGTCGGACCACGCGCATACATTTGTGTGAAAATCACGTACGCGTGGTCCTCTTGGACCTTCACGCATTGGCTCGCACCCGTGTAGATGAGCCCGGTGTCTGGACCATTGGCAGTGCCGCGATTCTCGATGCGAATCGAACCGGAGGTGTTGCTCCCCCACGAATCGAGCGTCTCATAGCTAATCGCGCCGCTCGCTTCTGGTGCCCAGCCTTTGATGTTGCCGTCGAAGCCCGGATTGCTGACGAGTGTCTCCTTGCAATCCAAAACCGTATTCTGATCCAGATCGGGGCAGCTCGTCGTCGGGCCCACTTGCTCTTGCCCAGCGTCACCGTCTTGGTCGGGTCCGCCCGCGACTGAGCTGGCCCCGCCCAGCGAGGGCTTGGCTCCGCCGCTGCTCGAGCTTCCGCCTGCTGCCGTGCCTGCCGCGGCGCTGCCCGCGACCTCCATGCACACGTTCGTTTCCAAGCACGGCGAATCGGTTCCGTTCAACACTCGGTTGTCAAGTGCACAAGCGATGACAGCGCCGCCACACAGCGCGAGAACCTTCGATGAGCGACCTATCATTCGATTCGGCGCCTTATAACAGCGCGTTCCGGCCGGCACTCGTGACAACCTCAGGCTAAATCGATGCGTTTTCGGAGACGATTCGTCCTGCGAACGCGACCGCAACGTCACCACAAGCTTGCAGGCAATTCGCGTCTCCAACATGGACGATCAGCGCGCGGAAGAGTACACAAGCCCGAGTGAGCGAGCGCTGTGCGCGCGCGCGTGCGCATGTGCGCGCAAGCCAAATTTTCGGCTGGACCTAAGCAATGGAAACGCGATCAAGCTTTTTGCTTTCCCTGATCAGCGTGCTCACGCTCGCGGCATGCGGTTCGGGCGAGCGTGCCGAGCTCCGGCTATGCGGCAATGGCCAACTCGATCCCGGCGAGACATGCGACGACGGAAACCGCTTCGACGGCGACAATTGTCCCTCCAATTGCCAGGGCGCATTCACTACCTTCGATGTGGCTACGAACAGTTGCCCCGAGCTCGTTCAGATGACCATT
>DASSMT010000050.1:0-5998 GCA_035688655.1 Polyangiaceae bacterium
GCTTCTGGCTCTGGCAGCACGGACTCGGGGCGCGGGGCGCTCTCGGTTCGTTGCCAAAATTCGCCAAAATCGCTGGGTCGTTCGGGATCAGCCGCGGGGGGGAGGGTAGCGCTCATCTTCGGTCACTCCAAAAAAGCTCAAGTCAGCCGAGGCGGAATGCGAGCTCGCTCGCAGCTCGAGGATTCGACTCGATCATCCGCTTTGATCAGAGTGGCAAAGTCTACGCAAAGCCATGCACGAAGTCGCCCGCTCGGCGAAAATGAGTGTGCCTCGCCCCCACGCGGGCTGCTGCCGGTCTCCCGGGTGCGATACGCGACGAACGGCGATCAGTTCGCCGCTTGCGCGATCGAGTCCATCGCCTTCTTCGAAGTGCGGGCGAGGACTTTGACGATGATCACGGTCACGTTGTCATTGCCGCCGCGATCGTTCGCCGCTTCAATCAGAGTGTACAGCGCGGTCTCCAGATCTTCGTGCTCGAGCAGAACGTCGCGCAGCTCGTCGTCGCTCACCATCTTCGACAGGCCGTCGGAACAGAGCACGTAAAAGTCGTCGTCTTGGGGTTTGTCGACGATCAGATCGATGGCCAGTCCCGGGCTCACACCGATGGCTTGATACAGGTGGTTCGCGCTCGGACCTTTCACGCCCAACGAGGCCATCGTGTGGTCGGTGGTGAGCTGACGTAGCTTGCCCTGGCGCAAACGGTAGCAACGGCTATCGCCGACGTGGCCGACGTACAGCCGTTGCTTGTTCGGCGAAAAGCGCGCCGCCACCAGCGTCGTGCCCATGTCGGACAGCTCGCGATCGGCGAAGGCCATGGAGCGAACGCACTCGTTGGTCATGTGCACGGCCGCCGCCAGCTCCCGCGCGCGACGCGGTACGTTGCCGTTCGCCTGCACGCGGCCCTCGAAGGCCTCACGATCGAAGGCGTCTTGCAGGGCGTCGATGGCCAGGCTGCTTGCCACGGCGCCGCCGCGGTGTCCGCCCATGCCGTCCGCGACGGCGAACAGCGAGCGCTCGGGCATGACCAACAAGCTGTCCTCGTTGCGTTTGCGCACGCGACCCTGATCACTGTCACCGGCCGCGTACAGCAAGATGCGCGCGGATGCGGAGGTCACTTCTTCCGCCTCGGCGTCTTCTTCGTAGCTGAGCTCGATGCGCGAAACGCGGTCGTCGTCGGACTCACCCTCGATGCTGACGGAGGCGGCTTCGATCGTGGCCTCTGTACCAGCACCAGCCTCGAACACGGGGATCGCATGCAGCACGGTGATGTCTTCGTCGACGAGCTCGCCTGGCGGTTCCTCCCAGACGATTGCTCTGGACACAGGTCGGTTTGACTTGGTCGCTGCGCCCCCTGGGCGCGTCGAATCCGCGCCGAGCGGGCTCGCATCGGTAGCGATCGCAGCCTTGGCGTCTGCGGCAGCGGGCGCGGACTTGTGGTCCGCAGCTGCGGGGCGCTTGGAGGCCGACGCCGGCGGTGGTTTGGTGTCTCGCTCAGCTGGAGGTCGCGCGGTGTCTCGCTCGCTCGCGGGAACGCTGATGGACCGAGGCTTTGCCTTTGCTTTGGAGCGGCCCTTGCCAAACGCCAACCACGCGAACAAAAACGCAGCAACGCCAGTCAGTGCCGGTCCTACGAGTTGCGAATTGAACTCCACTGTCCGATTACCTTAGCATTGATTGCCCTCGCTGCTGAGACTCCCTGCTTCGAATCGCAGGGCAGGGCAGGGGGGTGACCAAGTGTACGCAGCTTGCCGACCGAGACGCACGGATCGTGCCGGGGTTTCCGCTAGTCACACACCCTTGGTTTCGCGTAAGTGGCGGCAAATTGCCAGCCACGCGGCGGCGCTTTTTCATGCGCACAATGCCGCGGTCATCGGCTCGACGGCTGCCGGCGAGCTGGCTCGATATTTTGTACGCCCGCGACGCACATGGAAATCGCGCCGCGTGCCGTGTGCCGCGCCTCGAGCTGCTGCGGTGCAGCTGCGATCGCCCACCCCGAAGGGTGATAAATGCCGATTGTGACGATGCGTTGACGCGCCCAAGCCTGAGCGCTTGCTCCCTTCGGAGGAGCGGGCGTCAGCCGCGAGCGCAGCACTGGGCGAGTCGCCTCAGGGCTTGTATTTCACCGTCGCCCAGCCGTTGCCGGGCATTGCGAACTGGAACTTCTTGCCGCCGATGGCAACCACGTAATTGGGGTTGGCCGCGCCGCTGTTGAACATCACCGCCACTAGGCTCCCGTCTGGATTCTTGAACGCGAGCGCGTCGCCACCGGTCGTGCCGACGACCTTGGCGCCCGGGACGACGTACTGCGAAAGATGGCGAAACACGTAGTAGGCCGGCGTCGGTGTCAGTTTCCCACCATCGACCACCAACAGCGCGTCCTGTTTCCACTCGCGCGTCGTGTCGATGCCGAGGCCGTTCTTGTCCAGCACCATGTTCCACGCGTTGTATGCGGTCACCTTGATCGTCGTGATCGCGTTCTTGATGTAACCCCAGCTCTCCACGCCGTAGGCTTGATCGTTGGGCGCTTGGGCGGAGGTGTAGATGCCCATCTCGGCTGCGCAATCGCCTTGTTTCTTGCAGAACGGATAGTTGCCGCACTTGTGCTCGGTGGCCCAAACCGGCAGGTTCGCATTCAATGCCGAGAGCTTGGCCGCGTCGAGCGTGTTCCATTGCGAGCCGATCACCGTCAGGTAGCTCTTTGCCGTGCTGTCCGCGAGCGCGGCCGCTGCCACGTCGAAGTCGGTGTTGGCGTTCGAAAGCGTGCCCAACATCAGCGCGACGTTCAGCGTTTTCATGGCCGGGCCCAGAAACTTTCCGATGAACTTGGTGTAAGTGGCGCCGTCCCACAGACAAGACGGATAGTTTTGATCGTAGCCAGGCTCATTTTGCGGAGACACGACTTCGATGTTGATGCCGAGCGCCTGGTAGCCTTGCACGAACTTCGTGAAATAGTTGGCGTACGCGCTCAGCAGTTGGTCGTCGTTCTTGGCGTTGCCGCCGTCGAAGTACGACGGCATCTTGGCGGACTGACTGCTGTCGGCGCCGCTGTTCTTCTTGTATCCGGTCTTCATCCACACCGGAGGTGTCCAGGGGCTGGCCCAGAAGTGGAGATCGCCTTTCACCGCTTGCGCTGCTTTGATGTACGGAATGAGCCTCATGTTGTCGCGTGCCAGTGAGAAGCTCTTGAGCTCGAGATCGGCCGCGGGACGATTGGACTCTGCGCTGTTGGGCGTGACGTCGGTTCCCGTATCGTCGAGGGTGTAGCGGCTGACCGCATAGTCGCTCGCGCCGATCGGCACCCGACCCCAAGCGAAGTTTGCTCCTTCGCTGGCGCTGAACAGGAGCTTCAAGGCCTGCTGCTGCAACTCGGTCGTGCTGAGGAAGCTCCAGCCGAGCTCGTTGAATGCGCCGCCAAAGCCGTCCCACTTCTGCAGCAGCGTCGTGTCGTTCACGGTTACGGTCACGGTTGCGGTCGACTCCGTGAGCGCGCCGTCCGTTTTCCAATAGGCGCCCGGCGCAGAAGTCACGAGCGGCGGCAAATTCACGACGGCTTGCCCACCCGCGCTGCCGCTCGCGCCGGCCGCGCTCAGCGCCCCGCCTGCGCTCGCCCCGCTTGCGCCCAGCGCGCCCGCGCCCGCGCTAGTTTCTCCTCCGCTGCTCGTGCTGCCGGCGGGGCTGTTGCCACTGCCGGCACTCGCGGTGGCAGTACCCGCGGCGCTCGCGGGCGAGCCAGCGCTACCACTCGGCGCGCCCGCGCCCGCGCTCGTGCCGGCGCTGTTCACGGGAGTGCCCGAATTGTTGGCAGAGTCACAAGCAAGTGCCGCGAGCAAGAGTCCCAAGCTGGTGAGGGACGCGAGTTCAAGACTTCGCATGCGAATGAATGGGGACGACTCGCGACTGGGATCACTGTGCGCCGCGCAATTCGTACGCCGATTGAAAATAGACCCATGGCAGATCGCCTCGGCGCGAGCGTTCAGTTCGTCCGAGTGCCGAGGAACACGCTCACGCTATTGGACAACGAGTTGACCACGGCGAAATCCGCGCTGCCGTCCTCGTTCAAGTCGGCGATCGCCGCTGCTTCGGGGAATTGGCCGACGGTGTAGTCGATGCGATCCCCGAACGCGCCGCGACCCACCCCTGGGCGAACGCTTACCGAGGCAGAGAACGTGTTGACCACGATCGAGTCTGGAAGCCGATCTCCGTTCAGATCCGCGACTGACACGTGACTCGGGTAGCTGCCCGCGGCATAGCCGACCCGCGCCGCGAATTCAGCGTTGCCGAGCCCGAGGTAGACGCCGAGCTCGTTCGAAGACGAGTCTGCAGTCAGCATGTCGAGCAGACGATCGCCGTCTATGTCCGCGAAGGTAACGAATACGGGATGTTTGCCGGTTGCCTGGTCCGTGCCCGCGGCGAACGAGCCGTCCCCGGCTCCGAGTAGCACCGACACCGAGTCACTGTCGGTGTTGGCGCGAGCCAAATCCAGCTTACCGTCGTCGTCGATGTCTGCGAGCGCGACCTAGTAGCTCTGAGTGCCATTCGCAACGTACTGCGCTCGGGCAAAGCTGCCGTCCCCCACGCCCAAGAACAGACTCACGGCGCCGCTATTGCCGGGCGAGCTGGCCACGTCGAGCTTCCCATCGTCGTTCAGGTCGCCGAGCGTCAGCGAGTACATGTCTTTAGCGCCCGGGAATTGTGCAACCGGTCCGAAGGAGCCATCACCCACGCCGAGTAATACTTTCACCGTGTCCGAATCTTTCACGGTGTCCGAATCGTAGGTCGTGAGCGCGATGTCGAGCGCCCGATCGCCGTTCAGGTCGCCGAGCGCGAGCCAATTGGCTTTGGCTGCGACGGCGTGATCGCGGCGCTCGTCAAAGCTGCCGTCGCCGGCGCCGCGCAAGACGCTGATGCTGCCGTCATCGCGGTTGGCGATCACCAAGTCGAGGTGCCCGTCGCCGTCCAGATCAGCGATGGCGAGCGAATGCGGCCCTTGGCCCGTGGCATATGCGATCGGTGCACCAAAATCGATGCCACCGGGCGAGGACTGCCCAGCGGAGCCGGCGAAGTCATCCGGCGCACCTCCGAGGCCGGCGGTGCCGCTGGTCGCCACTGGCAAACCGTCGGACCCGCCAGCCCCGGATTGTCCGGGCGGCACCGATTCAGCCGTGCCGCCTTGGCTGTTCCCCGTTTCCCTGCCTGCGGACTGCCCCGTGCCCGCCGTTTCCCCTCCGCCCGTCGATTCCCCTCCGAAAAGGCCAGCTGCCCCGCCCAACCTGCCCCCGAGTGTCGCGCCGATCACGTTGTCCGTCGGTGCACAAGCGAAGGCCGCTGTCACCCACAGCACCAGCAGTAGCTCGGCGCGCGCGCAGCACGGCCCGCACCTGGGCTCGGACATCTTTCGGCGATCGATCGAACGCGAACAATCGCTGAATGAATGGAGCCGAGCGCGGCTTTCGATCACGGGTCCGCAAGCAATTGGCGGATGGTTTCGAAATAAGGGCTGTGTGGATAGTGCGCCAGGAACCGACGTGCAGCCGTACGCGCTTCGTCTCGTCGCTGTGCGCGGGCCAGCGCCTGAACGTATAGCGCGTCGCGCTCTTCCGTTAGCAGCGACGCCGCTTCGGGGCTGTGCTCGAGCCGACGCAGCGCTTCGCTGCTTGCGCCGCTATCGATCAGGCGCTTGAGCTCGGCCAGTTCACGCGCTTGCTGCGACAAAGACGCAGTCTTGTCCGCCTCCGAGCCCACGGCTGCCAGCGGCGCGGGAGCGTTGGGCGGCGCGGGTGTCGCGCCCACGGCCGAGCGCTCGCGTGACGACGAGGCCGGCAATGCGCCCCGCGTCGGGGGCACGGGCACCGCTGCGAGCGGCTCGGCTGGGCTGCTCGCGGTGGGTCTTGGTTCGACCACCGCTCGCAGCGCGGGTGTCGGTCGAGCAGCATCATTGCTCGTTTTCATGGGCGCGTGACTGAAGAGCGAGCGTTCAGCCAGAGTGCCGACACCCATT
>DASSMT010000078.1:0-16587 GCA_035688655.1 Polyangiaceae bacterium
CGCATGCACGAGGGAAAGGTATGGACCGCCCCACGCGACGCGGTCGAACTCTATCCCTCAGCACGCCCGATCATGGTCGAAGAAGTGCGAGACGTAGACGGAGATCATCGTCTCGGTTTGCTGACGCACGCCCCTTACGTCGCTCTGGCGACGATCAAATGCGGCTCGGAAGAGAGTTACCCGGTCTACGGTCCGATGTTGCTGGGCCACGCTCTCGCGGACGGCACTTTCTCCTTGGCGGACCCGCAAGCCAAGTCCTTCGCCAAGCGCGAGTGTGCGCGCCCGCCCAGCACCTTCTTGGTCGCCGAGCGAGAACGCCCCGAGCTTGTCGATTTCGAGATTTCCGCGCGAGCCATCGCTTGTGGGCGACTTTGGGATGTTCCGACTCCAGCAATCGCAGCCGAGATTGCGGCCCGTTGCATCGAGCGTGACCCGTGTCCGACATGTGATGATTCAGACCTGCTTTCGCGCTGGGTTTCGTTGCCACCGCCGCTGCGCCTGAGCGAAAGCCAGTGAGCAGCGTGAGCCTTTGAGTTCGTACGCTTTCCCGGTTTCATCAGAAGCTCATGGGTGATCCAAGATTCGCCCGTGCTACTTGCAGCCATTCAATTGCCATGAGAGTAATCAATTCATGAACCTCGCTTCGAGCGGCGGCGCTGCGGTCCTCGCGGCCGGCGCGTTGCTCACGCTGTGCGCCGCGTGCAGTTCCGCGAAGGATGACCCGGCGGGCGCGCACGATGCCAACGGTGGAGCGCCCGCTGCGGAAGCCGACCCCGGCAACGCTGGGCACAGTGGAAAACCAGCAGGGACGAACACTGATGGCGTTGCGGGCAGCGCCGGCGATTCGATGGCAAACGCAAGCGGAGGGCGCGGGGGAGAGGCAGGCGCGGTCGCCGCTGGGGCTTCGAGCGGCGCCGGTGCGGACCCAAACGCGGGATGCGCGCAGCCTGCCCCCGCGCGCACGGTCCCATTGGATCTGCTCATCCTGCTCGACGCCTCGGGCTCGATGCTGGATCTGACCGGCGGCGGGAGCTCCAAGTGGGACGGCGTGAAGCGCGCCCTCGAAGCGTTCCTCGAAGACAGCGCGTCGGCGGGCGTCGGAGTCGGGTTGCAATACTTTCCGCTGCTGAAGCCGAACGCGCCGAGCTCCTGCACGAGCAACGCCGACTGTGGCGATAGTGGGCCGTGCGCGCTCAACATCTGCTTCAACTCGAGCAACGCCTTCGTTTGCGAAAAAGAGGCCGACTGCGTGACCAGCACGGGCGCCAGTGCGGGGCCCTGCGTTCCGCTCGCGTATTGCTCGAAAAACACTGGCTACCTGTGTGCGAATCCCGGCAGCGCTTGTGCCGCGCCCGACAGCAACCAAGACCTCGGCACTTGTGAGCGGGCGAAGGAAAGCGTCTGCGAGCACCCCACGAGCTGCGACGTCGCGCAATATGCCTCGCCCGCGGTGGACATTGGCGGTTTGCCGGCCGCCGCAGCCGGTCTCATCGCGTCAATCGAAGGAACGAACCCGAGCGGTGACACGCCGACTGGACCCGCGCTCAGCGGTGCGCTGCAGCAAGCGACGACCTGGGCGACCGCACACCCCGACGAGCACGTGGTCACCGTGCTCATCACTGACGGGCTCCCCACCGAGTGCTCACCAACTGCGAACGACGCGCTGGCCGCGCTAGCAAAGGCGGGCGCGGCGAGCAGCCCGAGTGTCAACACCTTCGTCATCGGCGCGTTCGGCTCGGAGGATCTGGCGACCACAGCGGCCGAAAATCTCGATCAGATCGCCCAGCAAGGCGGCACGAGTCACGCCTTCATCGTTGATACGAACGGGGACGTGGCCGCGCAAGTCCGGACCGCGCTCGAGTCGATTCGCAGCGCCGGCTCCGACTGCCAGTTTCAACTCCCGAAGGCTGCAAACGGCAGCGCGCCCGATCTCGCCAAGATCAATCTCATTTTGAGCACCGCCACTCAGAATCAGACCCTTCAGCAGGTGAACGCGGCCAGCAACTGCGACCCCGCCGCAGGCGGCTGGTACTACGAAGTCGCTAGCGGGACCCCGAGCCAAATCATCGCCTGCCCCGCGACCTGCAGCGCGTTGAGGGCCAGCGGCGCTACCGTCAGCATTGCGCTCGGGTGCGTCAACAGGGCCCTGTCCCACTGATGTCGTCGCAGTCCTTCCCGTCATTCGCGCAGCTTCTTGGCGGCTGGTTTCACGGGGACTTTGATCTAGAGGGTGACACGCTCGAAGGCATCGTCGCCAGCTACAAGGACGCGACGGAAGCGGATGAGGTGAGCGCGGTAAAACAGGAAGGGGAGAAGATCCCGCGAGTCGCGAGGCGCGGCGCGTGAATCCTTCGTCTTCAACCCCTGCCAATGGGCATGGGGTTGAACAGTTCGACGTGCAAGGCAAACACTTCGAGTACTCGCACAACGTTGCCACTGCTGGCTTCAACAACACGAGTACTCGCGGCGGGCCGATTAGGCGTCTCCGAGGACTTTGCTCAAGACCTTTCCGCCGAGGAGAAGGGCGTGTTGGTCGCGACGCAGGGGCCGACCCAGGGGGCGATCCTTCAGACCACCATCACGGATGCTGCCTGGCACAACAAGCCGAGCTGGTTCGTGATCGCCTCGAACGATCGCACCATCTCACCAAAGCAAGAAGAGTTCACGGCCAAGCGGATGGGCGCCAAGACCCTCACGTTGCCGACCAGGCACGTTCCCATGCTCTCCAAGCCGAAAGAAGTTGCCGCGTTCATCGTCGAAGCAGCAGAGTCAGCCAGGGTCGCGCATGCATCGAAGTAGCTGACGGCGAGCGGCGCGCCAGCGACGACCGCGCGAATGCTCGCGTCGGCAATACGCGTTGTGAGTGTGAACATCACGGTTTGAATCGGCGTTTGTCGATACCGAGGCTGGTGATTTTAGATTCCAGCGTCTGGCGCGGAATGCCGGGTCGGATAGCGGCACCGGCGGGACCGGGGATCCGACCGCGGGTTGTCGCGACTTCGCTCGTGTGCCCGGCCATGATCGATGAGCGACCTACTACCCCAGGCCCCCATCCTGGGCAATTGATGACCGAACGTCCGAAACCGCGATTCCGCGGAGCAACGCATGCGGGTCGCGCGAGCGAGTTCCCTTCGATTGCGATCTCGTTTCGACTTCAGATCACGAGTGCCGGCATCTCGTCGCGCAGGGCAACTCACGGTTGTCGTCGCGCTCGAGCGCGCGCGCAGCGATGGTTGGATTCCCATTTAGGTTGTTGAGAAAAGTCCGCCACGCGCGCGCCTGACAGTGCATCGGAGTGCATCTCCCCAATTTCGGTCGAGAGTACTTGAAGGTAATCAGATCCCGACGCTGCAACGCGGTTCCACACGCCGTTGAACGCTCACCCGTGCTGGCGCCCAGGCTGGTTGGTCAGACCACACAAACGGGGCACCGCCACTCGAGCCGCCACTGTTGACCGTGCCGCCGCTCGTCATGCCGTTGCCAGCCTGAGAAACAGCGCTGCCTCCGCTGGCTTGTCCAGCACCCCCTTGTGCTCCGGATTTGCCGATATCCGATCCGCCACCACTCACCGCGGGTGAACCAGCATTCGGACCGGAATTCGTTCCGCCGCTGCTCGTTCCCACACTCGAATCAGCGGATGCTTTTCGGCGATCCTCCGCAACCGGCAAACAGTCCGACAGCAAGCGCGAGTGTCGTCAACCAATGAATGCAAGTTGATTTCATCGCGGATGCTCCATCAGTGGGGCCAGTCCGATTTAGTTTACGGGTAAGCGCGCTCAGAACAACGCGACCGTTTCACGGCTCTCGGGCTCTGACAATCACCTGTCGCTCACGATCCTGCCACCCAATCTCGGATCGTGCAAAATGGCGATAGCGACCGCAACTCGTCCGCTCCGCGCGTGTGGCCATCGCGCGCGAGGGGGATTGGGTTGATGGTCACCAGGCCGCGCCGATTTCGGCGCAGCCTTCGGCGTCGCGCAGCGACGCTCGCGCCAGAGGGCCAATTGGCGACGCCAGCGTCGATCGTGGCCGCTACCGCGTGACGGCTTCGAGTGGCGGACAGAGCGCGCGCTCAGCGAACCACCACCACGGGCGTACAATATTGTTGATCGTTCACGATCGTGATCACGTAACCCTCGGGGCAGCCGCCGTTCGTTGGCGGCGGCGTGCAGATGCTCGAGCCTTCCGATATGACATAGGTCTTCCAGTCCGGGGGGCAGGTGCCGCTAGATCCACCGGACCCACCACCACCGTCTGGCGGCGGCGGCATGCAACAGCCACTGGTACAGATGCTTCCTGCGTTGCAGTCATCATTGCCCGTGCAGGCCTGAACATCCGCCGGACAGGTATCGCCGGCGCAGAAGGTGACGCAGGCTTCTCCCGCGTCACCGCCGATCTTGTTCTGGTCGCCGTCGTGAACCATCACTTGGAAGCGGTAGTTGTGGCCGACCTCCAGTCGAATATCCCAGCGCACCTCGGTCCCGTACGCTTCGGCCTTGCTCAGCGCACCGGCGGGGGCGGTGTGGCCGTTGCCGTAGTTCTGGTTGTTCTTCGCGGGATCGGCGTCCGGGGTAATCGACGCACCGCTCGCATCCACCGTCCGGACGGCGCCCTTCCAGGTGCCGGCGACGTACGTTGGATTTACCGGAGCGCCGCCCCACTGCCAGTCGCCTGCAACCGAATTGACGTCGTGGGTGATGTCGGTGACGAACAGCGCGGGCCACATGGGACGCCCTACCGGATCGACACCTGCCAGCTGTCCGATGATCAGATTCGTACCCGTCTGCGGCGCGTTGGCGATGTCTGGGCTCTTCGTCAGAGTTGAGACCGGGAACGGCGTGGAGGCGCCGTTGATGACGGCCTCGCGCACTCCCAGCGTCATCGCGTGCTCGTCGTTGTAGAAGAGCTGGATGCTCGCGAAAGGGTAACCGCCCGAAGGGACGATCGCGGCTAGGACATCGCTCTCGTTGAAGAGAATGTCCGTGAGCGGATTGCTGCTCGCGAACGGATACCCGCAGTCGGTGATGACTGGGCCGACCACGCCGGGCTTGCACGCGGTTGCCGTTGCGCCGCCGCCGCTGCCGCCGGCACCGATCTGAGCGCTGCCCGGATCGCAGCTTCCGGTTTTGGAGTTGCAGCACATGCCTCCCGCGCACGTGAGCCCGGCCTTACACTTGTTCATCGGCTGGCACGAACAGCCGAGCGAGCCCGCCGCACAGTCCGTTTTATCGACCGTGCCCGAAGCACCGGCGGGAACGACGCACGTCCCCGAGCTGCAGACGCCGCTCGCGCAATCAGGGCCCGTCTTGCAGGTGGTGTTGGGAAGCTCCACGGTCGGCATGCAGAGTCCGCCAGCGCAGGTGCCGCTTTGGCAATCGCTCGCCTGGCTGCAGGGTGAGCCTGCTGGCACGCCGGTGCTCGAACCACCGCTAGCGGTCGAGCTACCACCAGCAATCGAGCGACTTCCACCCGCGACCGACGAGCTGACCCCTCCGGCGGCACTCGATCCGGTGCCTTGTCCCATGTCAGTTTCCTTGCCTGAGCAGGCAGCAAAAGGAATGACGGCTAGGCCAACCAAAAGCAGCCGGGATGAGCGCCTGGGTCCGTGAAATGGATTGAACAAGGAAACCTCTGACTAGTGTGCGGCAGCTCCCTCCTCTATTTATGATTCGGTCAGCGAGATGGCTGCTTTCGGTAAGGCGAAGTACGATATTGCCTTTCCCCTCCCAACGCGGTGCCGACGCTCACAGGTGGCGTGTTGTGCGTCAGTTCTTACGTTGACAAAGAGTGAAAGCGATTTCAGCGACCGGAGTGGTTGTCATGAGCGCCAGGCGCCGGACCCGTTCATGATGCCAGTTCCTGATTCCTGAACCTGATCGATCACGCCTTGCGCTAACCGATCGGCAAGCGCACGAAGCATAATTTTCTCCGGTGCGAGCGCGCTCCTCAACGCCCCAGGCGCTGGTAGAAGGTCGAGAACGGGAGCTCCTCCAGAGTTTCGAGCGCCCACTTCAACTTTCTTTCGCTGAGAGTGTCGCTCCAGGTCTGGACGACGGAGAGCATGATTTCGCCGTGGCAGAGCCGGACTGCCACGACTCTTCCGACATAAATGGTGCCTGCAAATCGAAAGTCTTGGGCAACGGCTTCAGTCAGCCCGAGTCCGGTCTTGACTGCGTAGGGCTCGCCATACGGTTCGACGTTGCTGTAGCCGACCTTGCGGACCATCGTTCGGCCTACTCTGAGCAGGATTTGCTCGGTGGCTTCTGGGAAAAATTCGCTAAGGGTGATGCTGAGCTGGGTGGTCGCGTCGCGCTCACTGTTGGCGAACTCGACTGGGTGCCGGAAGGATACGAATGGGGCAGCTACTGGCCCAGCACTCCCGCTTTCTTCCCGGCCGCTTGCGCCAGCTCAAGATGCGGTTACTCCAGCATCGACTCCCACCGTTGCCGTCTCGCTCGCGGACACGCGAGTGGAGTTGGCTTTGCCGGCGGGCTGGCAACTTCTATCCGAGCAATCGGACGAGAGCGCCGGGCTGGTAGCCTTCGGGCTCGGACCTCAAGGAGCGAGGATCCCTGAGCAAGTGCCGAGTGCCTTCCTCGACGGGACGTCGGAGGGCGCGGCGACTCCGCACTCACTCGAGGATGCGGTGACGGAGACGCTCGGCGGGGACCCTGCACGGTGTAAGACACCAGCTGACTGCACGGTGCTCGGGCGCGAGGCATTCTCTGGGGGCGGGTATCTCGTCACAATCAAGTGTCACCAAGCCGTGTTCGCACAATCCTGGCATCCTTCGCCACGCCGATCCGTCCGATGCGGTGCGGAGATCTCCGGCCCCAGTTCCCAGTCGCCAGACACATGGCTCAGTGACCCACAAGCCGTGAAGACCGCCCGAGAGACCGTCGAAGGCATCTGCCGTTCGGTGAAGCTCGCTCGCTGAAATGAAGCGCCTAAACGGCGCGGGCGCCGTTCACGGGCTTCGATCATACGTTCGCGCGGCTTCGTGATCTGCATGGCGGACTGAATCGATTCAAGGATTCAAGCGCTTCTAGATCCTGAACTCCGCCCAAACAGCGACGTGGTCAGATGCGTCGTCGGTGTCGCTAGTGACCGACGGAAAAGCGTCGATCTGACCACTCGTTAGGTCCCTCGTCAGCCGATTGACCCCAAAGAGGCCGCGGCGTTCACCCCTGCGTCCGTCACGGTGTCAGCCAACGGCTTCGACACGAGTAGGTGAGTGGACGCGTGAGAGGCTCGCCATCGACGTTGCCAGCGGCATTCGCGCGGCTCGCGTCGTCGAGGTCCTCGCGCGCCTCGTGAGCGTACGCGGTGCTCCGCGCTTCTTACGCCGCGACAATGGACCTGATTCGTTTCCAAGGCACTCTTGCGCTGGATGCTCCGTGAGGGCATCGAAACAGCGTTTATCGACCCAGGCAAACCCTGGCAAAATGGCAGCAACGAGAGCTTCAACGGCCGCTTCCGCGACGAGTGCTTGAGCGTGGAGTGGTGAAGCGAGCGGGCGGCTCGAACCGCTAACGTCTCCGCGTCCAGCTCCAGACCCGTTCGGCAAGCAGTAGTAGGAGGGGCACACACATGACCCCGAAAGCGCCGATCCAGAGCCAGATACCGAGCGAACGCAGATAGTGCACTCCACCCAGCGCCCAGACCGCCAAGCCAGCAACCAACAGCAGGCCGGCCGCTAACTGGATCAAACGCTCAAGTCTCATCGACGAGGGGGCGCCGTCGCAGCGTCCGTTACTCCCGGCGCGATGCGCACGGACGCCATAATCGCGCTGTCGAGCCCGTAGATGCCCAGTTGGTTGAATGCCACACCCGTGCGGGTGAAGGTCCCCGTGGACAAGTTGAGGACCTCCGGTCCCGGCTGAGAACTGCTGGCGTTTCGAGTCTGCGGACCGCCCATGTGATCTCCCCAAAGGCCGAAAAACCGAGCATTGCTGCCTACAGCGCCGACGAGGGTTGCTCAATACCACAGCGCGAGCCGCGGCGGTGGCGGATCCGCGACTAGTGCTTTTATCGGCGGGCGCGCTTGCTGAAACCAGCGAGCAGGTCCGCTGCGCGCTCCCGATCGCGCCACCGCCAACACCAGCCCGCGTCGAACCCGGCGAAAAACGCCACTGCAGTGCCGATGCGGACCGCCGGCGACGGGATCACGAGCACCGCCCCAGCTGCACAAACACTCACGCGATCGCAGCCGTCTCGAGCGCGAGCAGCACGACCGCGATCGGGAGCCCCGCCTCATACCATCGTAATTTCTGCCGTAGGCTCGACGCAGCCCCCGCCGTTAAACGGTTCATCCTTGAGCTCGCTGGCACGAAGCAGCCAGAGGCGCGCGAGCCCCATCAGCAGGTCGGGCGAAGGGGTACTGCCTAACGAAACCGCTGTTCCCCAGACTTCCATCTCACCCTTCGTATTCGGCGCAGAGAAGTCGAGGTAGAGGGCGAATGTCTGGTCGGGTGTGGGCAGGCCCCGCTTTCGCAGATCATCGCGGATGGCAGAGACCAGTGAAAGCGGTGAAGCGAGCCCTCGCGCCGCGCATGTGAGCCTTAACGTGGTCGGGACCGATGCCCGCGATGCCGGTTGCCCAGGCAAGTTGAGAGACGGGCACCCCAGCGGATTCGAACCACTGACCCACGGCTGCGGCGGCCGTCGCTCTATCCAGCTGCGCGGCGGTGGAGCCTCGATGAGCGGCCGGTCGTGCGCGCGCCTTTGGCCCTGCGCGAACGGACTGCGCTGTGAGCGTCCGCCCGGGACTAGGGCGCGAGCGGGCTGGGTTCGGGGCAGGTCACCCAACTCCCTGCACCTCCAGAACTTCTGACGAGTTGACCGCGTTCGCGATTGCTCCGATCATCGTCCAGGATTCAACGCCGGACGTCTGACACTCTGAACTTGGAGGCGAGGGGTATGGCACAGATCTTCACCGCGACATCGAGGCATGCGGCACCGGCGCCAGTTGCCGGCTGGCAATGGCAGCCGTTTACCGACGCAACGTACCTCGCGCGGGTGCGTGCTGCCGTCTCGGTGATCGACGCACGCGCGTGACGCGCCGCGCGACGACGTTGTTGCTGGCTGCGAGCATCGGGCTCGGCGCGTTCTTCGGCACGCTCAAAAGCATCGAGGCGTGCCGCTGCGTCGAGCCGAACGCGCCGGTAGCCATGTACCGCTCAGCGGACGCAGTCGTCGTCGCAAAGGTAGTGAAGCGCGACCGGCGCCCCGATATTGACGGTTTCACGCTATCTTTGTTCGTGGAGCGCGCGTGGAAGAGCGAAATCGATCAAGAAGTGTTGATCACCACGGGCACAGATTGCCAGTACGCTGCCGAGCCCGAGCGAAAACATCTGATGTTCTTGACGCGCGCTGCGCCGCCCGTCTTCACTACCGGTAAATGCATGGGAAATCGTCCGCTCGATGAAGCGACCAAGCTGATCGATTGGCTCGAGGCGAATGCCAAGCAGGCTGCGGTGATTCCACCGAGCTGCGAGAGCTGTCACCCTGGGTTCCCCTAGAGGCCCTCGATGCGATTGGTGAGATGGATGCCGCAGGATTTGCGACGTGGGCTCCATCTGGTTAGCGATTAGCGAACCCACAGACGCAGGGGCGGGAATTTGTGGCACGGCCAGATTTGCGATCCCGCCATCACCGTCAACATGGAGCGCATTCGCCCCAGCCATTCGCCCGCCACCGAGCCCCCATTCAGCCGCTGGACACCGAGCGACTCGCTCGCCTTGATCGCGGTGCTGGGCGCAGGGATCGGCACGACCCAAATCAACTCATCCGCCTCCGTCAAATCGACCTGATCGGGTAGCTGAATTTCGAGCGAAAGGCGCTCATGACCTTCACGCTGGACCACGACCGCGTGCAATGCGCGCTCGTCATGCCAATGCCATTCGTGGCTCTTCTCGAGATGCACGGCGAATGCTGCGTCGGCCGGTCTCGCGAAGAGCGCGATCGAGAGCACGAAGCCCGCAGCATACGGCGCCGAGTGAGTGATACGCGCAAAGTACATCTGTTGCTTTGACTGAATGTACGCCGAATTCGATTGTCTCGAGGTATCGACAAATGACGCACGCACAACCCAGCCCAGCCCATACCCGGGAAACGTTCTTGTGCCCAAGACCAAGCCTGCTTTAACGCACAGGCGAGAGTTGATAGGAGCTCACGCCGCTGCCGCTTGCTCTGCTAATCGGAACCGCGTTCCCAGCGGTGCCATCTGCCTCAACGGGAAGTGCAAACAGCTGAGAGTTACCCGAAACTGTCGCGCGATACGCGAGCACACGCGAGCCAGGTAGCCAATTGATGTCGGTTTGCACGACGGCGCTCACGGGCGCCGAGACGAGCGTGGCGATTGGCGGAGCGCCGCTCGCAGGTAGCTTGGTGAGGTAAAGACCGGAGTTGCTCTGTGGAGCAATGGTGCCGACGAACGCGATTGATTGGGAATTCGGAGCGAAGGCATAGTTGGTCACCCCCGTTGCCATGCTGTTGACGTGAGGTCTGTGCACCGCGCCTGGAGCCGACCAGCGGATCAGATAGAGGTCCATTTGACCGCCTACGTCGCGATCGGCCCGCATACCGATCCAGCGAGAGTCCGGCGACCAACGTCGGTCCATGACGTCGACGGCGCTGGACAAGAACCCGGCGCTCGGCAGCAGCGAGAAGTCCATTCCGACGGTGGCCTTCTCAACGTTACTGATGCCCCGCAAATCTCGGCTGCAATCAAAGAGCACGTTTTTGCCATCCGGCGACCACGGCTCCACGGTGATCCAATCGCAGGCTTTTGGCGGGAGCAGAGGGGTGGATGCGAGCGTTCCCTTGTTGAAATTGCCGAGCTTTAGATTTCCCGGATCGGCAGATGACGTTCCGTCCCCGTAGTAAAGAAGCAATTCGGAGTTTGGACTCCAGGCGCCAGAAAAGCCTGGTCCAGTACTGTTTTCGGCTGGCGAGGTAGCCGAAAGGTCCAACCACGTCCCAATGCCGGATGCGGAGAAAGCAACAAATCGACCGTCATGGCTGTACCCAGCAAATTCGGATCCGCCGCCGTTCCATAACGACATCTTCGGGACCCCCGCTGCCCAGGTCGCATACGCATACGCGTACGCGCCGCCAACCATTGGCGCAAGGTATGGAAACGCGATCGAAGTGCCGTTAGGTGAGGGTAAGAGGCCGGAAACGAGGGCACCCGTGGCGATGATTGTTGTACCTGTGACAGCGAGCTTGCTTGCGCCAGGAGTCGAACCCGACAGATCGACGAGGTAGCCATCAGCCGTGCTCGTCGAATACGCGGCGATGTTGCCGGAGCCAAGCCAGCTGAGTTGGCGCACGCCGATGCCCGCCGCACTCACTCGCTGCGCAGTACCAGGCGACGCCAACAACGCCAACCAAAGCTCCTCGGCTCCTCCAGAAGATTGCTTTGCGAGATACAAGACCTTGCTGCCATCCGGCGACCAAGCGTAACTCGACACCCCGCCGCCCGCCGGAAGGCTCGCGCTCAGTTGCACAGGCGCACCTGCCGATCCAGCTCCGATGTCAGTGAGAAAGAGCTCGTTCACGCCCGCGAGCCTGCGATCCGAAAGGAACAACGCTGAGTGAGTAACGACCAAAGTCACATCCACGGTCTTCGTACTCGCGCCATCGGTCACGCTGAGGCTGATTGGAAATTCTCCAGCTTCAGCCGGCGTTCCGGCGATCGTGACAGTCGCTGATTGCGTGCCTTGCAGCGCGAGCCCCGCGGGAAGCGAGCCGCTTGTGATGCTCCACGTATAGTGCGCAGCGCCACTCGCGGTGATCTGGCCGCTGAAGGGGACATAGGTCTTGCCCGCGTCGAGACTCGGCTGTGCGATCTCGAGCTCCGTGGCGACACTCGACTCGCCGGCCATACCTCCACTTCCCGCAATGGCGCCAATCTCGGTGTCGCCAGCAGCGCCGGCCTCGTTGCCCCGAGCGTCGCGTCCACCTTTGCCGCCTTCGTCGGCAGCTGCTCCTGCGCCGCCCTCGCCGGCCTCGGCTGTCCCAGCCGTGCCGGACGCTCCACCCGCTGGGCACGTGCGCTTGGCTTCGCAGGTCTTGAACTCGGACGAGCAGGCCGCGGTGTGTGCCGCGCCTAGCGCCAGCGAACCAAACAGAAGCCAATATTTGGAAGACATGGTCGGTGACCCTCGGTTTTCAGCATCCGGTTTTGCGGCGACACCGTGCCACCGTGTTGCAGGGCCTTTCGGTTGCGCGTCGCTGGCAGTTGCTGACTTTCGACACGCTACCCTCTTTTCTCCGATCGACCGCTGGGCCGCTACCCCGCGACCGCGGTGACTTGAGCCGGGTCCGAGGCAAGCGTCAACCCTCGACGCCGAAGGCTGCGACGAAATTCGCCGCGCTCCGTGACCATCAAAAACAAGACCGCCCGAGAGCCTCAGCCATCGGGCGGTTTGCTGTCACCGATCTCGGTCAGCTCGAGCTAAACGAGCTTGCCCGTGGTCCAGAGCTTGACCCCGCCCGCCATGCCTTCGACGTTGGTGAAGATTTTGACGTTGCTGGGGAGGTCGCCCTTGATGTGTTCGGCGTTGCCGCCGCCGATGTAGAGCGTGTCGTAGTTGAAGATGGGTTCGAGCTGTTCGATCATTTCGAAGACGCGCTTGGACCAGTGCTTTTTGCCGATCTCGTTCAGTTCGGCGTCGCAGAGGCGCTCTTCGTAGGTTTTTTCTTTTTTCCACGGGTGGTGGCCGAGCTCGAGGTTGGGGACGAGGTGGCCATCGACGTATAGGCCCGCGCCGAGGCCGGTTCCGAGCGTGAGAGCGAGCTCGACCCCTTTGCCGCTGATGACGCCGTAGCCTTGTAGGTCGGCGTCGTTCATCACGCGCACGGGGCGATTGACGATCGCTTCGACGTGGTCTTGGAGCGGGAATTTGAGCCAGAAGTCGGTGCCCAGGTTGGCTGCGCTGTAGATCACGCCGCGTTTGACGATGCCCGGAAAGCCGACGGACACGCGATCGAACGCGGGTTGCTCGACGACCATGGTTTTGATCACGCCCAGCACGGCTTCGGGGGTGGCGGGTTTGGGCGTCAGGGTGCGGGCGCGCGGGTTCACCGGCTTGGCGTCGGCGTCGAGCACGATCATTTTGATGCCCGTTCCGCCGATGTCGATCGCGAGGGTTCGCAGGTTGTCGGTCGGCGATGGGCTCGTCTCAGTCTCTGGCGGCATGGCCGACTATTAGCACTAGTTTGCGGAAAACCAGCGCAGAGTTGCGGTCGGGCTTTGGCCCGAGGTATCGTTTTTTGCTTGGTCTCGCGATGAGTCGCTGGCTCGCTCGAAACTGGATCGGTTGGGCGCTCAGCTGCCTGGGCTTGCTGGTGGCCTGCGGGCGAGCGGATCGCCCCGATGTGCGGCGTGTTTCCGAGGCCCCGAACGCCGAGGCCGCGGCCGTGGCCCCGGCCCCGGTGGAGCAAGAATCGCCTGAGAATTTGGCGTGTGCCGAGACCCTGCGTCGGCTCGAGGCGGCGCCGGCACTGCCGGGTAGCGCGGTCAACTCCGGTTTCGCGCGAGCTCACCTGCTCGGCCGGGCGCGCGCCGAGCCGATCGCGTTCTCGCGAGCGCCTCACTTCGATGCGCAAGGCTCGCCGCGAGCCCGCGCCTTGCGCGAAGAATTGGCGGCGAACGAGCACCCGGCGTTCGCGCTCGAGCAGGTGCTGGGCAAGGTGAAGAAGAGCCCGGAGCTGGCGCGCGAGGTCTTTCTG
Source organism: Polyangiaceae bacterium (assembly GCA_035688655.1). GTDB lineage: Bacteria > Myxococcota_A > Polyangia > Polyangiales > Polyangiaceae > PMG-095. Next base: position 13,738 of record DASSMT010000078.1, read on the forward strand.
ACCGAGGGCTATCTCTATAGCGAGCGACCCGAGCTCGCGGCCTTGTACGTGAATTTCTTGGCGCTCGGCCTGCTCTTTCGCGAGCCGGAGCTGCGGCTCGTGCGCGGGAACGAGGTCTGGAAGCTGCGCCATCGCGGCACCGACTACGAATACGTGGATGGTCCGCTGCGCGGACAGCCCGCCCGATTGTGGCTCTTCGACCGCGTGTTCGTGGCTGGAAAGGAGCCCGGTCCGGCGCTGCATGTCGATCTGCGGGCAGCTGCCGCGCAGAGCCTGAGCGACGAGATCCGGCTCGAGCGCCTCACTGAAACCGGGGCCGTGGTTTCGCTGCGCTTTGGCAGCGATTGGCTGCCCGCCGCGCTCGATCGCTCGGGCAACGCGCTGCAGCTGAATTGCATGCGGGTACCGCCCGCGCTGCGCGAAGTCACGTCGCGCGCGCGTGATTTGGCCAGGCGTCGCGCGCGCGTGACCGAGGTGCTGGCGCGGGTCGTTAAAAATGAGATCGACGAAGCGCTACCGTTCGACGAACCGAAGACCGAGGAGGGGCAGCAAGACGGCCAATTGCGACCCGCCTGGCGGCGCGCCTACCTGGACGGTCGCGAGCGCTTCACGTTCAACGACGACGAGTATTGGGTGTTCGATTCACGCGGTCGCCCGCGCGTGCCACAAGTGTGCATCGATTTCGTGACGGATACGCTCGAACGAGCCAGTGGCGCGCGCTTTCGCCCGCGCGGCGAGCGGCGCGAGTTCGTGCGTGGCGGGCTGGATTTCGACGCGTTCGGTTTGGACAATCGACGCAGCGTGGAGATCTTCATCGGCTTTGCGCGCGCCCACCCGGAGTGGTTCGAGTTCAGTGAGACGCCGCTCGCCGAGCGCGTGCCGTTCCGCGAGCGCACGGCTTTTTTTCGCGACGTTTACGAGCATCGCGATGAATATCGGCCGTTCGACATCGTGACCGTGTTTGGCCTGCGCAGTGACGAAAAGCTGCACCATCACTCGTTCTTCGTCGTCGATCGCGATCCGGTCACGGGGATGCCCATCGCCGTGGCGGCGAATGCCGGCAGACCCCGGATCCGGAGCTGGGAAAACGAGCTGCAGAATGCCCCGCGGCGCTCGATTCTGACGCATATTCGGCCGAAATTGCCGTGGCTCGAGGCGCTGGTGGCGCCCAACGCCGAGCTCAGCACCCAGGGTTCCGCGCCCGAGAGCGGCTCGGCGGGCTAGCGCCGCTCAAAGGCGGCGCTAAGCGCTTGACCCGGGAAGGCGAGTCGCGCGACTGTCCCCCTGAAATCGGAGGCCCTGGTGACTTTGGAACGCGAAAAATCCCCTGTGCGAATCGCCTTGCTCGGTTGTGGAACCGTCGGCGGCGGGGTGCTGCGCCTGCTGGAAGAGAACAAGAGCTTTTTGGCCCTGCGTGCCGGCGGTGAGATTGAAGTCACGCACGTGCTGGTGAAGAGCCCAGCCAAGCCGCGCGTCCCCGAGTGTAAGAAGGAATGGATCACGACCAACCCGGACGTGATCTTCAACGACCCGCGCGTGGACGTGGTGGTCGAAGTGATGGGCGGCGAACACCCGGCGTACGACTACATCGAGCGTGCGATCGCGACCGGCAAGGGCGTGGTCACCGCCAACAAATTGCTGATCGCCAAGCACGGTCCGGAGCTGGTGGAGAAAGCCATCGGCAGCCGCGTCGACTTGGCGTTCGAAGCTTCGGTCGGTGGCGGCATCCCCATCATTCGCACCTTGCGCGAAGCACTTGCGAGCGACTCGGTCGACAGCGTGCACGGCATCCTGAACGGCACCTGCAACTACATCCTCACGCGCATGCGCGAAGGCATGAGCTTTTCGGTCGCGCTCAAGCAGGCGCAAGAGCTCGGCTACGCGGAAGCGGATCCGACGCTCGACGTGGGCGGCCACGACGCCGCGCAAAAGCTGGTGGTCATGGCCATGCTGGCGTTCGGCGCCAACGTGGATGCGACCGAGATCATGGTCGAAGGCATCAGCGAGATCGAAGAGGTCGATCTGGAATTTGCCGACCGCTTCGGCTATCGCATCAAGCATTTGGGCATCGGCTACGATCGCGGCGAACGCGTCGAGCTGCGCGTGCACCCGGCGTTGGTGCGCAAGAACAGCGTGCTCGCCAACGTGGACGGCGTGCTGAACGGCGTGTTCGTGGAAGGCCGCGCGCTCGGCCCCTGCTTGCTCGTCGGCCGCGGCGCGGGCGACATGCCGACCGCCGTGAGCGTCGTGGCCGATCTGGTCGACGTCGCGCGCTCGCGCATCGAAGGTCAACCCGGCCTCGCCACGCGCGGCATCCAGCTCAAAGAGCGCGCGGTGATGCCGATCGAGCAGGTCGAGACGCGCTACTACTTGCGCTTCGCCGTGGGCGATCACCCCGGTGTGCTCGGGCACATTGCCTCCGCGCTGGGCTCGGAAGGCGTCAGCATCGAGCAAATGGTGCAAGAAGGCCGCGCGCTCGAAGCCGACGGTGCGGTGCCCGTGTGCATCATCACACATCGCTGTACCGAGGGCGCGGTGCGCCGCGCCTTGAAAGCAATTCAAGGTCAAGCCTTCCTCAAAGGCGCGCCCCGCATCCTACGCATCGAGGACGTCTGACGACCGCTATGCGCGGCCCGCGAGATCCCGCCGCGCCGCTCGGCGTCTTCGATTCCGGATTGGGCGGCCTCACGGTCGCCCGCGCGCTGCTCACGGCGCTGCCGGAAGAGCGCATCATCTATTTGGGTGATACAGCACGCGTGCCGTATGGGACGCGTTCCGCGCAAACCGTGGTGCGCTACGCGCGCGGTTGCTCGGAGCTTTTGATCGAGCGCGGCGTGAAGGGCATCGTGG
>DASSMT010000128.1:0-46789 GCA_035688655.1 Polyangiaceae bacterium
CGATGCCGACGCAACGCTCGATCAGGTAGCCCGTCACGCCGACGTTGTCGGTGGCGGCCGTCCAAGTCAGATCGATCTGCGAGATTGAGCTGACATTCGCCAGCAAATTGCTGGGCGCGCTGGGGGCCTGAGTGTCGGGCGGCGTCGCTGTCGTGGCAGAAGCCGTGTTCGAGTAGCCGCCCAAGTTGTTGGCGGCATCGCTGGCGCGCACGCGATAGGAGTAACTGGTGCTGGCGCTGAGTCCGGTGTTGCTGAAGCTCGTGCTCGTGGCCGTGGCAATTTGCGCGAAGTTACTGCAGCTCACGCCGGCACAACGTTCGATCAGGTAGCTCGTCACGCCGACGTTGTCGGTTGCGGCGGTCCAGGTCAGATTGATCTGAGAGACCGAAACCGAGCTCGCAGCCAAGCTCGTAGGTGCGCTGGGCGCCTGGGTGTCGGGCGGCGTCGCGGTCGTGGCCGACGCCGCGTTCGAGTAGCTGCCCAAGTTGTTGGCGGCATCCGTGGCGCGCACGCGATAGGAGTAGCTGGTGCTGGCCGTCAGCCCGGTGTTGCTGAAGCTCGTGCTCGTGCTCGTGGCGATCTGCGCAAAATTGCTGCAGCCTGCGCCCGCGCAGCGCTCGATCAAGTAGTTCGTGACGGCGACATTGTCGGTTGCGGCACTCCACGTGAGATTGATCTGAGAGACCGAGACCGAGCTCGCCGACAAGTTCGCGGGTGCGCTGGGCGCCTGGGTGTCGGGCGCTGCCGACGTGGTTGCATTGCTCGTGTTCGAGTAGCTGCTCAAATTGGTGGCAGCATCGCTGGCGCGCACGCGATAGGAGTAGCTGGTGCTAGCCGTCAGCCCGGTGTTGCTGAAGCTCGTGCTCGCGCTCGTGGCGACTTGGGCGAAATTACTGCAACCTGCGCCCGCACAGCGTTCGATCAGGTAGCTCGTGACCCCGACATTGTCGGTCGCGGCGCTCCAGGTCAGATTGATCTGAGTGGCGGATGCCGCGGTTGCCACCAAGTTTGCGGGTGCGGTCGGTGCCTGCGTATCCGCCGGGCTCCCGGCGGCTCGAAAAGCCGCCAACTGCATGATCCAGTCGCCGGGGCTGCCGAGTGTCGCCGTTGCGCTGTACGAACCGACCGCGCTGACGATTCGATCTTCGGCGATGTCGCCGTCCGGGTTGGTGACGACTCGCGGACTGAAGCCAGTCCCAGGGGCAGACGTCCAGGTCGAGACCATGTTCGCGCCGACGATCAGATCATTGGCGTTGGTCGTGGTGACCGCGCCGCTGTTGGCAGTGGCGCTACTTCCCGTGGCGCTCGCCGTAACGTCCAGGGCGGTGGTCGGATCGATGCCCGTGTACTCGAGGATGCGCAGATCGACGTAGTCGGCTGCGCGATCGAACACCACGTTGACCGAGTTGCTTCCGGCCGCGATGTTCTTTGCGTAGTAGATGGCCTGAGTCGCAAAGCCAGCTCGCACCGTGGGCCCCACCGCGAGTTGGTAGACATTGCCCCGCGTATCGGTCACTGACGAAATCGAGGATATGGTGTCGTTCCAGCCGACGATCACCACGTTCAGATTGCCAGCGCCTTGGGCCGAGTTGTACGGCAGGACCAAGCTGGCTTGTGGGCTTTGGGGGTCGGTACTGTTCACCTGCACGAACGCGATGGTCGCGACCGCCGCTCGCGTTTGTTCGACCTGTTCGGCCTTGTTGCTGCTGCTGCAACTCGGCAATGTCAGCAGTAAAGAAGCCAGAAGAACGCCGTACCTCCACCAAAACGTGTGCCAGGTCAGCGGGGACCGGCTTGGGCGCGTGGCAGCACTCGGGTGGTTGAATTCGGCGGACATCGACGGGACTCCCTTCGGGCTGCCTCACATCGAAGCGCCCCCGAGCGGACGGAGATTCGCACGCACAGTTGAACGCTTCCACTTACATCAGTGCGCGGCGCTCCGTCAAGGTCAGCTCCTTTGAGGACGATTGAACGATGAGTCTTTTGTTCAATCGAGTTTGTCCGCCTTCTTCGTTCGTCTGTTTCTAGATCTTCCGCTTTGCCAGATCTTCCGTCGCCTTCGTTCTTCGGCAGGGAGATTTCGCCCTTGCTGCGCGCTCACGCTTCGCGACCCGTTTCGCCGCGCCTCTCGGCTTTTGTTTCGGATTTCGTTGAAGCAATTCGAAGGTACGTGACTGCAGTCTTGCTTGCCCCTTCACTCGGACGTCATTCGGGAGCGGTCGGTCGAGTTCAATCGGGCAATCGGGCAATCGGGCAATCGGGCAATCGGGCAATCGGGCAATCGGGATAGTCAATTTTCCTGGCAAGGTTGCTTTGGCGACGCGAGCAGCTATGTCTCATCTTGGGTCGGTTCGTGTCTGCGCAGCCGCAGCTCCTTCGCTGCCGTTCGGCTGCTCCGGGCGCGCCCACGTGGGCGGCGGCCCCACGATCTGCTCGAGCGGCACATTGAGCAGCTTCGCCTGGCGCAATTGCCGGGTGCGCCAGACAGTGTAGAGAACGGGCAGCACTTCGAGCGTCAGAAAAGCGCTGCTGGCCAAGCCGCCCAGCATCGGTGCTGCGACCCGTCGCATCACCTCTGCACCCGGACCGTTCGCCCACAACAACGGCAGTAAGCTCGCCGCCATCGTAGTGATGGTCATCAGTTTGGGGCGCAGCCGGAGCACGGTGCCTTCGGCGTGTGCCGCCACGATGTCAGCACGACTTTGGATGCGTCCTTGCCGAAGCCTGCGATGGAAAGCTTCGTCGATGTACAACACCATCACGACCCCGGTTTGCATCGCCAAGCCTGCGACCGCGAGCAAGCCCACCCAGACCGGTGCCGACAACGGATAACCCGCGAGGTATAGCGTCCAGATGCTGCCGACCAACGCAAACGGGACCGAAACCAGGACGATCAGCGCCTCGGTGAAGCTCAGAAACAACCAATAGAGCAGACCGAGCATCGCTAGCCCCACGAGCGGCACGATCCAGGCGAGCCGTCGTGCGCCCGCCTTGAACAGAGCGTACTGCCCTGCCCATTCGATGCGCTCGTTCGGCGCCAAGTGCAAAGACGCCGTCGCACCGGCCGCGAGCGCACGATCGACCGCGCGCTGTGCTCGCTCTACGTATGTTTGCAGATCCGCGCCCGGCTCCAAATCGACGTAAAGATAGCCGCAGAGAGCACCGTTTTCCGTGCGAATCATCGCCGGAGTGTCGACGAACTGGGCTTTGCCCAACAGAGCGAGCGGCACCGGGCCCCCAGTACCCTGCGCGCCAGCGCGTATCGTGACTTCACGAATCTGATCTGCTGGCCCGCGGATGCCCATGTCGGGCGTGATGCGCACCGGGCGTCGTTCACCGTCGAGCTCGAGCTCGCCGATCTGACCGCCGGCGAGTTGCTGGTCGACGGTTGCTCGAGCGAGTTTTGGGTCCACATCGTGCGCGGCCAGCGCGCTGGGGAGCAGGTCGAACGAAAGCCGTCTTTCTCCGCCCAGAGACTCGAACACGGCACTCCGCGTGCCGGGGATCGTCAAGACGAAGGCGCGAAGTTCGGCCCCGAGCGCGCTCAACCGCTCGTGGTCTGGCGCGACCAGGCGAATGCCCACCGCCGTCCGAATCCCCGTCGACATCATATCCATGCGCGCGCGAATCGGGCTGGTCCAAGCGTTCGTCCAGCCTGGCAGCCGCGTCGCGCGATCCAAATGCTCGACCAGCTCGCCGGTCGTTGCCGGTGATTGCTCGGGCCAAATCAGCTGCAACGGGCCGCGCAGCCAGTGGGGTGCAAAGCCCGAGTACCAGCGAGTGCGCGTGACCTTCGGCCATTCCGAGCGCGGTCGCAGTTGGACGATGGTCTCCGCCATCGAATACGGCGCAGGATCAGTGGCAGTGTCGGCGCGCCCCACTTTGCCGAACACGGTTGCGACCTGCGGAAAGTCGCTGATTGCGCGGTCTTGTCTGCGAAGGGCCGACAACGCATCTTCAGGCGGCACGCCGGACAGCGTCGTGGGCATGAACAGCAGATCGCCCTCGTCGATGCGCGGCATGAATTCTCCGCCCAAGTGCGCTGCGATGGGCAGACAAGAAGCGACCGCGAGTGTCGCGGTCGCGAGCGTCAATGTGGGTCGAGTCAGCGCAAAATGCACGAACGGTCGATAAGCGCTGACCAGTCCGCGCGTGATCGGATTTTCGAATTCACCCACGACTCGTCCGCGCAGCAGGCGTTCGCGAAGCGCAGGCGCCACGGTCAGCGCGACCAGGCCGGCAGCGGCGATCATGATCGTCTTGGTCATCGCCAGCGGAAAGATCAAGCGACCTGTCTCACCGCCGAAGGCGAACACCGGCGTGAACGAAAGCGCGGCGATCGATAGCGACGTCAGGATCGCCGGCGTAAACGAACCCGCTGCCGCAATCAGGTTTGCGCGTCTATCTCGAGCTTCGGCAGCGGGTTCTTCCAACCGACGATGGCAGGCTTCGAGGGCCACGACGTCCGCATCGACGGCCAAGCCGAGAGCGATACCGATCCCACCCAGGCTCATCACGGTTGCTGGCACTCCCAGCAACCACATCATGGCGAAGGTGAGCAATAGGACCAGCGGCAAACTCGCGAGCGGCAGCAGGGCGCTTCTGCCGTGCATCAAGAACACCAAGATCACCAGCGCAACGACCGCGATCTCCTCGAGTAATGCGCGAAATAGCGTGTGTTCGACGCGAGCAGCGAGCACACCGCGGTCGTAAACCGTGATGATCTTCACGTTCGGTGGCAGCTGTTTGCGCTCGCGCTCGAGCACGCGACTCACTTGCTCGATCACGGATCGCAGATTGGCGTCCCGGCGAGCGATCACGATTCCGCCCACTGCTTGATAACTACCGCCGATGTCCGCCAGCCCATTCGGCATGTCGTGAGTCGTCCGCACGTGTGACAGCTCGCCGAGCGTCACCGCCTGGTTCTTCGTTCCGGGGAGCGGCACCGGCAATGCCTCGATGCTTCTCGGATCTCGCGCGGCGTGGCTGGCGAGCGCGCTGCGCAAAGGTGCCAGTAGATCCGTGTAGGCGAGCCCTCTCTTGCGCAGCTCTTCCGGCACGACGTCGACCACGACTTGCTGGGCGTCGCCGCCCAACGAAGCGACCTCGGCGACGCCGGGGATGGCGGCCAGCGCCGGTTCGAGCCTGGTGCGTTGCAGCTTGCGCAGAGCCAACGCACTTTGACCGCGCGCGGGATCAACCAACGCATATTGGTAAACCCAGCCCGTGCTCGTCGCCGTGGGCCCGACCTCGAGGCGCACGTTGGGCGGCAGCTTCGCAGCGACGCTGGAGAGTCTCAGTTGCAGCGCCTCACGGCCGGCTTCCAATCTGCTCAGCGAATCGAAAACTACGTCGATGTACGCCATTCCCGACATCGACACTCCGCGCACCGCCGTCGTGCCGGGGACCCCGGTCAGGCTGTCCGTGAGCACGCGCGTGACGTCCGAAGCGACTTCAGTCGCAGGATGTCCCATCCAAGTCGCGATCAACACGATCTGCGGATCGGCCAAATCGGGGACGACGTCGGTCGCCAGCCGTCGCTGAGCCAGCACACCCAGCGCGGCGAGCATGAGCGCGAGTGCGAGTGCGACTCCGGAGCGTCGCGTACAAAACGCTACGATGGCCGTGATCACCGCTGGGTCCCAGTCATCGCCTCGGGTCGAGTGCGCAGCGTATGCTCTGCGTCTAGGAAGAAGACGTCGCCGGTCGCGATGCGTTCCTGGTCCTGCAAGCCGGACACGACTCGGACGATCCCGTTGACGACCTTGCCCAGCTCGACACGCTTTCTGGAAAAAGTTCGATGATCGCCTGCGGGAATGAGCACATACGAATCATCCTTGGTTTGGATCACCGCTGCGTACGGGATAGCCAAAGCTTTGCGCGGCTGTGCGCCGACGCGAACCCAACCCACATCGCCGCTGCGAAAGCGCGCGTTGCTCGCGAGAACCCGAAAGTGAACGACCACCGTCGTCGCATCCCAGGGTAACGGCGGCGCCGTGGTCTGCTGCACGGGCGCGCTTAGGCTGGGGTCTGCCGCGAGCGAGAACGATGCCTCCTCGCTCGGAGCTTGCGAGCTCGACTCGTCGGCATAGAGCACCGCAGCGACGTCGTTCTCGCTTTCTAACCAGGCCGGGGCTTGGATCTCTTCGGAGAAGATATGGACTCGGGCCAGCGCTCCGGTTTCGGAATGATGCGGAGTCTGCACATCCGCGCTGAGCGAAAATGCATCGTGCTTCTTGCCCGGCGGGGCGGCCGATTGGAAGCGTGTCGTGGGCTCCAGTGCCATGCGGCAAATGGGGCATTGCGCCGGCTCATCACCTACCACCTCCGGATGCATCGGACAGACATAGTGGACAGTCGCGTCCTTGTGTTCGCGCTGCCGCGTCACGACAGCGAAAGCAGAGAGCACTGCAACTAAGCTGATCAAAAACAAGATCAGCCTCCCGCCGATGATCCAGGGTTTCGTCGAGTTCACACGTCGCCCCGCGTGGGCTGATCCTCGTTCATTGTCCGACCTGATGATGCGCAGTAATCGCTAACCCGACATGGTTTCGTCGTCATCATAAATTCGATGTGCTGAATCCTGCGCTGATTGGGCACGAATGGACTGGCCGGTTCTTTGCATTCACCAGAACCGGAGCTCATACTCATCCGCCTGATGACCCGCCCTACCTTGCTTTGCAGGACCGCTTTCATCGCAACCCTCGGCACTCTCGCTTGTGGAAGTTCGTCCGGGAATGACTCGCTGGCTGCGAACGCACAAGCGGGGGGAAGTGGCTCTTCACTCCAGGGGGGGACGAACAGCGGTCACGCAGGTGCCAACACGAGCGGCGCTGCGAGCGCGAGCGCAGGCACCAATGCGAGCGGTGGTACGAATGCCAATGCGAGTGCGGGTGCCAATGCGAGCGCAGGGGCCAATGCGAGCGCAGGGGCCAATGCCGGCGGAGGTGCCAACGGCGGCGGAGCTGCCAACGGCGGCGGAGGCGCGAATGCGAGTGCAGGTGCTACTCATGCGGGCGCAGGCGCCGGTGCCGGCGGAAGTGCCGGCGGCGCGGGCGCGCCGAACTCGCACGGAGGCACGACGGGCAACGCCGGCAGCTCGGGCGCTTCTTCGGTGGCAGGCGCCGGAGTCTCGGGTGGCAGTTCCGGCGGCGCAGCAGGTGGCTCGTCGCTACCAGCTGGCCCCCTGCGGGTCGACGCCAAGAACCATCGCTATTTCAGTGATGGCTCCAAAGTCGTGTTTCTCACTGGTTCGCACACCTGGCAGACCCTCAAAGATCGTGCTCTGACAGACCCTCCGCCAGCCTTCGACTACAACGCGTACCTCGATTTCATGGCTGCGCACAATTTCAACTTTTTCCGGTTGTGGACCTGGGAGCAGCCGAAGAGTTGGAACAACAATCCCGACAACCTCGCGCGCTTCTTCACGCCTTTCCCGTGGCCCCGCACTGGACCCGCGCTGGCGAACGACGGCAAGCCCGCGTTCGATCTGTCCAAGTTCGAGCAGAGCTACTTCGATCGCATGCGCGCGCGCGTTTCGGCTGCTCGCCAGCGCGGAATTTACGTGGCGATCACGTTGTTCAACGGTTGGGACGTGGTGAACGCGTTCGATGGAACGAAGAGTGGGTTCCCCTACGGCTCGGGCAACAACATAAACGGAATCGCCAGCGGCGGTCCGGAATCCCAGCATATGACGATCCCGGCCGTGACCAAGCTGCAAGAGGCCTACGTCGACAAGGTGATCGACACCGTGGGTGACTTGGACAATGTCTTGTACGAGATCGCCAATGAGACGGACGGTGTGGCGATACCCTGGCAGTACCACATGATCGACCACATCAAGACCTATGAGGCGAACAAGCCGCAGCGGCACCCCGTGGGCATGAGCTGCACTTTCCCCGGCAGCGATGCCGATCTGTTCAACAGCAACGCCGACTGGGTCGCGCCTTGTTCGAGCCTGCTGTCCTCGGACGGCACGAAAGTGGTGCTAAACGACTCCGATCACTCGTTCTATTGGCCATCCCTCAAGAACGCGGGGCCAGCTGGGCAACAAGCCTGGGTCTGGAAGAATTTGACCATCGGCGCGTCAGCGGTGTTCATGGATCCGTATCTGGAACCGTGGAGTGGCCGCAACGCTCCGAACGGGACCGCCGTCGACCCGTATTGGGACGTGATTCGAAACGCCATGCGCGACGCGCATAAGTACGCTGACAAGTTGAACCTTCAACTCGCGGTGCCGTCGGCGAATCTCAGCACGACCGGTTATTGCCTGGCGAACCCAGGCACGCAATACCTGGTTTACCAACCCGGCTCCGGAAACTTCAAATTGACGGTCTTGGCGGGCACCTACCAATACGAGTGGTTCAATCCCTCGACTGGCACGGTCGCCGCGTCGGGCTCGATTCAGCTCGCTGCCGAGGACCACACGTTCGCACCGCCGTTCGCGGGTGATGCCGTGCTCTTTCTGACGCGTTGAACGGCGACCAGCCAGGCCCGGCTGAGCGCCGTCACGACCGGGCTCCGTCTCAGCCGTGCCCGGCGGAGTCCACGAGATACAGAACGCTGTCGCCCGGGATCGATGCCGGCGTGCCAAACCCCTGATTGGGGTTGCCACCCGCCACGCTGCCGGTCGAAATGACCCGCCCGCTGTCCGGGTCGAACCATTCGTAGTTCAACGTGCGCCCCGCCGCCGAGCTCAAGTTGACGCTGAAGCCTCCGCCGTTTGGTGCATACACGAGCAGCTCGGTCCCGACCGCGGGCGTTTGGCCCAGGCAATAGGAGGTGGAACACAGGGCATCCTGCGCGTGCGCCGCCGCGAGGTTCAGCCGACGAGAGTAGCTCACGAGGTAGCCCAAGTTGTCGCGAAAGTTGTCCCAACGTGGGTCCACACCCGTGCAGATCCCATTGCTCGGCGACGGGCAGAGATTGCGGCTTTCACGCGGGTAGTACAGCTCGTAAGGATCCATGAAGGCAACCTGATTGCCGCGTACGAAGTTCTGCCACGCGTATTGGCGGTTGACCTGTTTGGAGTCGTTCCACATGCTGAAGTAGGAGTGATCCGAATCGTTGATGTTCACCTTGCAGGCTGGTGAACCGCTACCGCACGTGCTCGAAGGCGACAGCCGCGCCATCGGAGCGATCCAATCAGCATCGGTGTCGATGACTCGGGAGTCCGGGGTGCCATATTCCAGCGTGCCGAGCCCGACCGGGTGCTGATACGGCTTGCTCGACTCGTGTGCCCGAACATGGGAGATCACGTGTGCTTGCCACCACTGGGTGTTCGCGTTGGCCTCCTCCGAGACGACCCAAATCACATTGGGCAGGTCGTTGAGTGTATCGATCATGCGGTCGATCAAGGCGTCCTGGAAATTCGTAATCGCGTTTGGGGCGGACATGGTCATCGAACCATTGCCGCCGCCGTCGTCGATGCCGTTGATGTTGTTACCTCCCGTGAACGGGTAGCCGTCGCTCGGGCAGCGGAAGGCATTGAGCCACTCACCCGTGAACAGATAGACGCCCACCCAGATCCCCGCTCTGTTCAGCTGATCGACTCGCGACCTCAGCCGGTCGAAATAGCTTTGGTCGAACTGAGTGAGATCGAACCTGGGTCCGCCATCGGAAGCATTGCCGGGTCCACTGCGCAGCCACGGCTGGGTGTTGGTCGTGATGTCGGGGGAGTTCGAGCTTTGCGTGGGTAGCGAGCAGAATTTCGGTAGCTCCGTGCGCCAGAGAAATGTGAAGTTGTGACCGTGCGCGACCAAGAACTGGGTGTAAGCCGCGAAGTCGAACGGCTGGGGTGAGCCATTCGTGCCCCAGTCCTGAAAATCATTCCAGGTGTGCGAGCCGAACAAGGCCACTGCGCGGCCCGTCGTGTCCTGGAAATAGTTCGGGTTGGGCGAATGAGTGAGCGGCCCCGGTAGGCCGTTGCTCACGCTGCTCACGCACACCCCATTCTGACATTGACCGGGGCAAGTCTGGTCGACTGGCGCATACGAGCAGCTGCCGTTGTTGCAGGTGCCGGGCAGGCTGTAGCTGCGCCGAACGGAAGTGCTCTGACAGACCGCGGCGGGCGGCGACGCGCAGCTCACTCCGGCGCAGGGGTCGGAAGCAGGCGCGCCTTGCGCGTCGAGCGTCGCATACAGCGACCAATGGCTGCCGCTGCTGCTCGGGTTCGTCGCGAACGTGGCCGGCATCACCCCATAGGGTTGTGAGATCGACTTCGAGTTGCTGTTTCCCGGACTCTTGACGAACCCGAGCTGATTGTCGCTCGCGAAGTAAGCAAGCCAATAACTCCCGGCAGGGAGGTCGATCGGGCTGACGCTGCCCGTGTTCCAACCGGACACTGGGCTCAGCTCCGGTGTCTCGGCCAGCTTGCGCCCGGGCGCGCCGCTCGGCCCGGATGCGTCATACAGCCCGAGGCGGAGCTTGCCGGCCGCCTGGGTCACGTAAAAACTCAAGCTCCGCAGGCTGGCGGGTTGCGTGAGCGCCGCAGACTGGGCGACGAGCAGATTGCCGTTTCCGCTGTCGGCGGTGGTCAAGACATTCGTCTCGCCGATCACGACCGTGGTCGTCGCTGCTGCGGCAACCGTGACATTCGCGGTGCCGTCGACACCGCCCGAGCTCACCTTCACCACGTACGGTCCGCCCGAGCTCGCGCCGGCTGTATACAAGCCGTCCTGTGCGATCGAGCCGCCGCTCGTGCTCCAGGTGGACGGAGGCGGCGCGGCCATCGTTGAGCCGAATTGATCGGTCATCGAAGCAGTGAATTGCTTGGTCGCATTGGGCGAGACCGTGGCCGTGCTCGGCGTCACGGAAACGGTGGTGACCGCGCTGCCTACGCTGATGCTGACGGAGCTTTGCGCGGTCGCGCCGCTTGCATCTCGGACCGTCACCAAGAACGTGTACGAGCCTGCCTTGTTGAAACTCACGTTGCTACTCTTGGCAGCGTTGTTGCCGTTCACAGAGAAGCTCACCGGCGCGGGCGGCGTGCCGCTCACCGACCAGGTGTAGGTCAATGCGGCCTCTCCGCCATCATCGGCGCCCAGCACGCTCAGCTGCGCGGTCCGCGCATCGCGCAGCGTGGCAGCGGCCGGCGTGGCGATCGTCGGTGCTTGATTCGGGGCGGTCGAATTCGTAGTCAGCGTGGCATACAACGACCAGTGACTGCCGCTGGTCTGCGGGTTCGTGGAAAAAGTCGTGGGCAACGGGCCGAAAGCGTAGCCATAAAACTTCGAGTTGCTGTTGCCCGGGACTTTGACGAACCCGAGGCCATTGTCACTTGGTAAGTAAGCAAGCCAATAGCTGCCCGCGGAAAGTGGCGTCGGTGGAACACTGGCTGTATTCCAGCCCGAGACGGCGCTCATTTCCGCCGTTTCGGCCAGTTTCTTGCCCGGCCCAGCGCCGGGCCCACTGGCGTCGTAAATGCCGAGGCGCAGCTTGCCAGCCGCCGTCGTGACGTAAAAGCTCAAACTCTGGATCGTGGCCGGCTCGGACAACGCGGCCGACTGCGCGATCAGCAGGTTGCCATTTTCGTTGTCTCCCACATTGAGTACCGCGGTTTCGCCGATCGTGAGCGAGCCCGACACTTCGCTCACGGAACTGCTGGTCGGGGAAGGATCCGGCGCAGGCGCGCAGGCGAAAATTGCTTCGGCGCCCAGCACGAGGACAACCATGCTTCGTGCACTGCGGCGAATTCGTGCGACGAGTTGGTCGATGTTTCGGAGCCGGTGATTGGAGGCTAGTTTCATTGCTGGTCCGGTTGCTCTGCACGTGGCAGCGCAGGCTTGAAGTTCTGGCTGGGCTATGCAGTGACCGTTCCAACGACGCAGTCGAATGGCGATTGAGCGTGCAACCCGTCGTTCGCCTGCATTCTCGCGCAGCGGGCGCATCACGACGCGCCTGCCACAGCGACAAATGATCCTCGTCGCGCGCGCCTGCGTTGGTCTGCCGTGGCGTCACGCCTCGACAGACCGACCACGAGACTTCGTGTTCACGTCTTGCTGGCAGCACTCACTGCAGCAGTTCGATCCCACTCACCTTGGCGTTGTCTTTGACGGTCGTGAACTCGATGCTCACTTGTCCGCTGGCACTCGCGGTCGCGCTGAAGTCACGAACGACCGCTTTGTTCGCACCACCCGCCGCGAGGAAGACATCGAACGAATCGAGTACTCGTGCCCCGTTGATCGCCACGTTGAACAGCCGACTGTCCGCGGCAGACCAATAGATCTCCGCAAAGTGCAGGCGCACGACATAGGGCGCGTTCGCTGTGAGACCGCCCAGCGTATAGCTCGAATCGCCGAAGCGCTCGGACTGGTACACTGCCGCCGGCGCGGCATTGGCCACGCCGGCCGTAGAAACCGGGTTGCTCGTGGAGTAGGTGTTGCCGCCTGAAAAGTACTGATCGGCCGAAAACGGACTCACGGCGCCGCCGCCGGCAGCGATCTGGTACGCAGCTCCCGACAGCGCTGGACCGCCATCCGAGCTACCGCCATCGGGTGGGGGCGCACCCGCATCCGCACTACCGCCGTCGGGCGGGGGCGCGCCCGCACCCGCACTTCCCGAAAAGAGCTCGAGTGCGCTGATCTTCGCCTGGTCCTTGACGCCGGTGAGCGCGATGACGACTTGGCCGTTGACGTCAGCGGTGGTGGTGAAATCCCGAACGATGGCCTTGAGGGCGCCACCGGCGGCCGCAAACACATCGAAGTTGGCTAGCACCTGCTGGCCGTTGATCGATACATTGAACAGCCGGCTGTTTGCCGCGCTGTGATAGATTTCTGCGAAGTGCAAGCGAGCCAGATAGCTCGCACCGCTGACGAGACCGCTCAGCGTGTATCGGACGTCGCCATAGCGCTCGGATTGATACACCGCGGCCGGCGCGGCGTTGGCAACGCCAGCGGTCGCGACCGCGCTGCTCGTCGCATAAGTGTACCCGCCCTCGAACGATTGATCTGCGGCAAAGGCTCCGATCGCCGCTCCGCCGGAGTCGATGTGGAACGAATTGGTTCCCGTCGACGCCGACACCGTGAAGTTTGCGGTACCCGTCTTGCCGCCGGCTTGCGCCGACACGGTGAAGGGCCCACCCGCGGCGCTCCCTGCAGTCAGCAGACCGTCGGCGGCAATACTGCCGCCGCCGCTCGTCGCCCAGGAGACGGTCGGCTGTGCGCTCATCGGCGCGCCGAACTGATCGTTCACCGTTGCGCTGAACCGTTGTTGGGTGTTCGGGGCCAGCGTCACGCTCGCTGGCGAGACACTCAGATTGGTGATGGTTTGCTGAACACCGACGACCACGCTGCTGCCAGTGGTTTGCCCTTCGCTGTCGACGATGGCAGCCTGTAGCGTGTAGGTGCCGGCACGCGTGAACGTCGCGCTCGTGTTCTTGGCCGCGTTGCTGTTGTTGCTGGCAAAGCTCACGGAGCCGCCAGTCGGCACTGAGGTGGCGGACCAGACGTAGGTCAGACTCGCTTCCCCGCCGTCATCTGCGCCCAAGACACTCAAGGCGCTGCTCGTGCCGGTGGTTGGGTTGCTGCCGGCCGTCGCAGGGGCGGCTACCGTGGGGGGACTGCTGGTTGCTGCATTTTGCGAGCCCGGGGCCGGCAAATTCAGCGAAGCATCATCGATCACCAAGAGCCAGTCGCCGCTGCCCGGAGGCGTCAAATCCTTCGCGCCGCTGTTGGCGAAAGTCCCGGATAGCGTCGCTTGCCCGTTGCTGGGATTGTACCACCAGACTTTTGCTTGCGAGCCCGAAACCTTGCTCAAGTCGACCGTCACGGTGTGGCTCGTGGGCAAGAACGCCATCACCGTCGAACCGCTGCTCGTGCGTGCGGCAGCCACGTAGTTCAAGTCGCCCCAATTGCCGAAGCCCGCCGTGAGCACGGCGTGCGACTGATCGGGAACTAGATCGAACCACGCACGCGACGAGAACAACTGGTACCAGAGCTGAGTTTGCTGAGTGCCCGGGGTGTTCATGTTACGCCAGTTGGTAAAGCTCCACCAATCTCTACCCGCGCAGAAGCTGGAGCCAGCGCCGCCCATCATCATCACTTGGTAGGCTTTGCGCCGGATGTTGTCCGGGGTGCCGCCGGGTTCGGTCTCATAGCTCTGGTCGAGGTTGTACGTCATCATCGGCGGCGACATGTTGTACGCCTGGAGATTTCGCTGATACGTGAGGCCGTAGTCGTAAGCGTAGTAGCCGTTGATGTTCATGTACGACGCGAACGTCGAGTTCTCGGTGGACAGCACGCCGTTGCCGTGGGCCACGCTGTCCCAGTGGGCGGTCCACAAGTGTGCGCTGTCGTTCTCGCGAATGCCGTCGATGATCGCCTTCAGCCGGTCCTCGAGCGCGCTGCCCGGCGCCGGCGAATTGTCGCCCCCCGCGATCCAGACGATGTTGTCGAAGTTCTTGTACCTCGCTCCGAGGTAGTTGCCATAGGCTCGGCTCTTCGCACTGCTGTTGTTCGAGCTCAACATTTCGTCGAACCAGCCTTGCGTCGGCTCGCCGGGATAGCCGAGATACGACGGAACCAGCGTGACCAGCATGCCGCGATCTCTCGCCAGATTGATGATGGTGTCCGCGTGGTCGAAGTAAGCGTCGTTGTACGTGGAGTAATCCCACTGCACTTTGAACGGCGGCACCCCTTGCCAATTCGGCGGATTGCCGGCCATGCGCGTATCATACGAAATGATGCTGACCATCACGGTGTTGAAGCCGCGTTGCTTCAAATCGTCCAAGTATTCAGTGGCGTCTGCCGTAGACAGACTTTGAATGAGCCCCCAAGATGAAGCTTGGTTGATTAGAAACGGCGCATTATTTTGGTCCACCAGATAACGTCTGTTGCTCGACAACTTGAGCGGGAATGCAGGCCCCGCGCCCACCTCCGCAGTCCGCTTCGATGGCTCGACGATCGAAGTGGGTGAGTGGCCACAGCCGAGCAGCGTGGAAACCAGAACAGCCCCGAGGGTGAGTTTGTAAAGCATGCCATCTCCATCAATCACGACAATCCGCGTAGCGGCTCCCGCTTCTTCAAGATCCATGCCCGCCGGAGCGCGCTGGCGGATCGCTCGCAGTTCGTCGCGAACGAGTTCGGCTGCGCGAGCTCGCGCGCTGCGAGGCGTCACATTGTGCGCCATGTCGCTTTTTGGCACACGGCCGCGCGCGAGCCGCGCAGACATCGAGTCCCGGGCGGCGGAGGACTCGCGGAAGATGTCAATCCGAAACTTCGATGATCCGAAACTTGACTATGAAGCAGTCGGGAAACGACTCGAAGTCCATGGTACGGCTGCGCGCAGCTGCGCCGAGATCATGGCATCGCCATGCGTGTTGCACGAAGGTGATGTGTAGCCGCCGCTGCGAGTCGGCCGCGCTCTGGGTAGACGGATGTTCTGTTTGTTCGTACGCTGAGCGCTCGCAGCTGCGATGGGCCACTGTTTTTTTAGCAGGGTCCCGCAGCAGAGCGTCAACACGGCGATGGATCCTCGGTGTCTTTGAGAGCACTTCTGTTTCGGCGGTTAGCAATTTTGGCGGCGGGCGCGGCGGTTTGTTCGGTCGCTTGCAAGAAAGGTGGAGCGCTCGTCGCGCACGTGTCATCTGCGGGCGGATCCGCGGCGGCCGGGGCCGAGCCCGGTGTCGGGGGTCCGACCGAAGGTGCCTCGATCGCGAACGCGGGGGCCGCTGGCACGCTCGAAGGCACCGTCGCTTTTCCGCTCAAGCTTGCGCCCAATCGGCGCTACCTGGTGGACCAGAACGACAAGCCGTTTTTGGTGAACCAAGCGTCGTCCTGGGGCTTGATCCAGAGTTTGTCGTTGGTCGACGCGACCGACTACCTCGACGCCCTGAAGCAGCGCGGCTTCAACACGGTGATGGTCAGCATCATCTCGTTCGACACGCGCATGGCTGGTAATCCGCCGAACTGGCAGGGCATACCGCCGTTCAGAGTAGAGTGGGATTTTTCGAGCTACAACGATGCCTACTTCGAGCACGCCGATCGCATCATCAATCTGGCGCGAGAGCGCGGCATGCTGGTCACCTTGGTTCCCTCGTATCTCGGCTATCCCACCGAGCCGACGCAAGGCTGGTGGAACGAGATGCTGAGCGACAACAATAGCGTCGCAAAGTGCGCCGCGTACGGTCGATACCTGGGTCTCAGGTACAAGGGTTTCAGCAATATCGTCTGGGAGGCTGGCGGTGACAACACGCCTGCGGCGGGCAGCGAGCTCGAGAAGCGGTTGAAGGCGGTCGTCGATGGAATTCGTGAGAACGATAGCGCACACTTGTGGACAGCTCATTGGGACGCCGTGGCCCACGGCAACGGCGTGATGTCCACGGAGAACCCCGCCTTCGCCTCGTATATCGACATCAATGGCTACTATGCCTTCGACTACAATCTGACTTACCAGCGCGACTTGGAGTTCTACAACAAGACTCCACCCAAGATGCTTTTTCATCTCGATCAGAGCTACGAAGGCGAGCCGGGCGGTTCGCCCGAAAACATCCGGCGCAAGGCCTACGACGCGATGCTCATGGGAGCCGCTGGCTCGAGCTTCTGCGCGGGCCAAGATTCGTGGGGGTTCTTCAAATGGCGGAGCAACCTGGATACTCCCGCGACGAAGCAAACCGACTTTTGGTTCCGCCTGTTCTCGTCGAGGCATTGGTATGAGTTGGTGCCCGACCAGAATCATCTCGCGGTGACAGCCGGATTGGGCACGTGGGGTGCGATCGACTATGTCGCTGCAGCGCGCACCAGCAGCGGCTCGAGCGTGCTGGCTTTCTTACCGACGAGCCGTACCGTCACCGTCGATCTAACGAAGATCTCGGGCAGTCAGGCCCAAGCTTGGTGGTACAACCCCAGAAGTGGTCAGAGCTCGCTCATCGGCACCTTTCCCACGACCAGCAGTGAGCCGTTCACTCCTCCAGCCGATGGAGACTGGTTGCTGGTCATCGACGACACCGCACAGAACCTTCCCCCACCCGGGATGTGACTGCGACGGTGTGGGTAGGGCAGCGCAGAACACGCGAATTTTGCCGAACTATCGGCGCACCTCGCACCCTGCTGCCGAGGTCGAAGCGTGTCGCATGAGGTCGTCTTTCGGATGGTTCGCGCGCTCGAGAGGTCGCGTAAGACTTGATATTTCCGGAGACGGCCAGCGAAGCGATTCGCGAGCTCTCGAATCGTCGACGCTGTGCGGGATCGGCCGTACACTGCCCGCGAACTGCGGGGCGCCGACCGCCCGTTGACGGACCTGGGAAAAGGTACGACTTTCGAATGAGTAGTTTAACGAGAACTCAGCTTCACTCCCGAATTGCACGCCGCGCGAGCAGGTACCGTGGATGGTTCGCGACCTGCGTGCTCGGCTGCACTGCCCTCGCAGCCCCGGGTTGTGGCGCCGGCCCGAGCGCTGTCAGCGTCGAATTGAGCCAGGCTGGCGCCGGGTCGACGCCCGCCGCCGGTACGGGTGCCATCGGTTCGAGCTTCAGCGAGTCCTTTTCTGGAGGGCGGAGTGGGATGAGTAACGGCGGAACAGCCAGCGCGGGGCGCCCGAACCAAGCGGGCGGGGCCGCGAACTCCGCGGGTGGGGCCGCGAACCCAGCGGGCGGAGCCGCAAACCCAGCGGGCGGAGCCGCAAACCCGGCGGGCGGGGCGGCAAACCCAGCGGGCGGAGCCACGAACCCAGCGGGCGGCGCCGCGAACCATGCGGGCACGAGCGCCGGTGGCGCCGGCAGCGGTTCGAACATGGCCGGTGCGGGAAACACCAGCGCAGGTGGCTTCACGGGCGTCGGCTCCGGCGCGTTTCCACTGAAGCTATCGGCAAACAAGCGTTACTTGGTCGATTCGGGCAATAGCCCGTTCTTGATCAATCAAGCGTCTTCGTGGGGCTTGATCCAGAGTTTGTCGACGGCAGACGCGAAGGATTACTTGGATGCGCTGAAGCAGCGTGGATTCAACGCGGTGATGGTGAGCATCATTTCGTTCGACGTACGCATGGCGGGTAGCCCTCCCAATTGGCAGGGGACCGCGCCGTTCACGACGCAGTGGGACTACTCGACCTACAACGAAGCGTATTTCGCCCACGCCGATCAGGTCATCAACCTCGCGAAGGAACGCGGCATGTTGGTCACTTTGGTCCCCTCGTATCTCGGATATCCCGGAGAGCCGACTCAGGGCTGGTTCGACGAGATGCTGAGCGCGAACAACAGCGTTGCCAAGAGCCGTGCTTACGGTCAGTTCTTGGGGCAACGCTACAAGAACTTCACGAACATCATTTGGGTCGCCGGGGGTGACAACACGCCGGCCGCCGGCAGTGAGCTGGAGAATCGGCTGAAGGCGATCATCGATGGCATCCGCGAAAGCGACAGCCACTTGTGGACCGCGCACTGGGACAGCGTGAATGCCAACCTCGGCGGCGGTGTCATGTCGACGGAGAATCCGACCTTCGCGTCGTACATGAGCATCAACGGTTACTACGCGTATGATTTTGGATTGACGTACCAGCGGGATCTGGACTTCTACAACAAGGTCCCGGCGATGATGCTGTATCACTTGGATCAGAGCTACGAAGGGGAGCCGGGCGGTAGCCCCGAAAACATCCGCCGCAAGGCCTACCAAGTGATGTTGATGGGCGGCGCGGGGTCGAGCTTCTGCGCGGGCAAGGATTGGTGGGGTTTTGCCAACTGGCGTAACAACATGAACACGCCGGGCACTCAGCAGACTCAGTATTGGTACCGGCTATTTTCGTCGCGCGCGTGGTTCGATTTGGTCCCTGATCAGACGCACGTCGTGGTGACGGCGGGTCTCGGGACTTGGGGCAACCTCGATTACGTGGCGGCCGCGCGGACGACGAGCGGTTCGACGGTGATGGCGTTCTTGCCCACGAGCCGCACCGTGACGGTCGACATGACAAAGGTGAGTGGCACGCAAGCCAAGGCCTGGTGGTACAACCCCGCGACCGGCCAGAGCACGCTAAGCGGCAGCTACGCGACGACGGGCAACCGCGACTTCACGCCGCCCGGCGCGGGCGATTGGTTGCTCGTCATCGACGACGCGGCGCAAAACCTGGCGGCTCCCGGATCCTGAGCAGGCTCAGCGCTACTTGTCAGCGCGCCCGAGAGGGCGTTGAATTCGGATCCCAACGATGTCCATCCGAGTCAGCGTCGTCATTCCCATGTATCGGGCCAGCGCCTGGATCGAAGCGACGCTCGACAGCGTCGTGCGCCAGACCTATCCCGCCGAGAACATCGAGATCATCGCGATCGACGATGCATCGCCGGACGACAGCGCAGCGGTGGCCACCGAATTCTTGGCGCGGCACCCGCACGAAAGTCGTGTCGTGCGACAAACGCAGAATGGCGGCTTGCCTGCCACGCGCAATGCCGGGTATCGGCTGGCGACCGGCTCCTGGATTCAGTTTCTCGATCAGGACGATTTGCTTGCCCCGCACAAGTTGGCCTTGCAAGTCGCCGCCGTAGAGAGCGCTCCACCGGACGTTGCGGTCGTGTACTCCAATTGGCAGTATTTCGTCTTGAAAGACGGACAATGGCAGGGCTCCGGCGAGCTCCATGCGCCGCAGGTCGATGACGATCCAGTGCTCCGAATCGTGGAGGAGTTCGATTTCGCTACGGTCGGCCCCTGCTTGATTCGCGCGTCTTTTCTGGAACGAATCGGCGGCTTCGAGCTCGCGCCGAACCTGGGCGAAGACACGGATCTGATGTTGCGCCTGGCCAGAGCGGGGGGGCGCTTTCGAGAAGCTCACTCGAAGGAAGTGGCGTTCCTGTACCGGCAATTGCCCGGCTCCCTCGCGGGGGCCTACGGCAAGAACAAGGTCGCCATGCGCAACCTGCTCGAGACCTTCCGAGCCGTCGAATCATTTTGGCGGAAAACGAACGCCGGGTCGGAGCTTTCGGAGCGCCAGCGTTTGGCTCTGGCCAAGCGCTACTCGAGGTTTGCGCACGTCTACCTCGAGCACGATCCGGAGGCGTATTCGCTGATCGAGACTTGGCTTGCCGGGCTGGGGTTCGAACGTCCAATCGTCTCGACTCCAAAGCCCGAGTGAACTCGACGCGCGTAGCATGGTTCGCATCCGAGCCGCGGTTGCTGCACGAGGTCAGCGCCGCGGCATTGGGTCGGCTTTAGGGCCAACCATCGTCATTCTGCCCATGCTTGCGCGCTTGCGGGTGGGCAGCGGCAAGAAGCCGCTGCCAGCGACCCGGGCTCCGTCTGGACGACGCCGGAATGCTGTGAGACCGTGCTGCGACATATGTCTGAAGCCCTGACGACGGAACCCAAGAGCCAAGGTGCAAACCGCCGGCTAGTCGTCAAGAACACGCTCTACCTGACGTTCTCGCAAGTGGTCACCGTGCCACTGTCGGTGCTGGTGAATGCAGTCACCGCTCGCTACCTCGGTGCCGAGATTTTTGGCTATTTGTATTTGGCCGGTACGTTCGCCGGCTTTGGCATGTTGGCCGTGGGCTGGGGACACGAAGGCGTGCTGCCGGCGATGGTGGCGCGGGATCGCTCGCTGGCCGGTGTGTTGCTCGGCAGCAGCTTCGTTTGGCGCGCGGGTTCGGCAATCGTCGTGTATGCCGTGCTTGCGACCCTGTGCGCGCTGCTGGGCTACGGCTCCGAGCTGCAGTGGGCACTGGTCCTGACCTTCGTGGCCGCGGTTTTCAACGGGGTGGTGGGGGCGTGCAAGGATGCGATCCGCGGCTTCGAGCGCGCGGACATTCCGGCCATCGCTCATGTCGGACAACTGGTGCTGAGCTCGGCTTTGGTCGTGCCTGCCGTGCTGCTGGGCGGGCGCATGCGAACCGTCTTGGTCCTCGGCCTGGTGACGGTGATCATCGTGTTCCTCTTCATGCTTCGCACGCTGAAGGCGGTCGGGGTCGGCAAGCTGTCGGTGCAAAAGAGCGCGCTCAAGTCGCTGTTCTTCGGCGGCACGCCGTTCGTGGTTTTCAACCTCGCGCTGGCGCTGCAGCCGTTCATCGACGGCATTTACTTGTCGAAGCTCGGCTCGGTCGAGGCCGTTGGTTGGTACTCGGTCGCGCGTAAGCTCATCGGGCTCTTGATCTTTCCCGCTACGGCGTTGATCGGCGCGCTCTACCCCACGCTTTGCCGGCTGTGGTCGGAGGATCAGGAAGAATTCCGGACCGTGGCGCGCGGTTCGCTGCTCAGCATCGCGCTCTTGGTCGTGCCGGTAGTCCTCGGCTGCGGGCTCTATCCGGATGTCGGGATTGCCATCTTCAGCAAGCAGGCCTACGGCCCGGCCGCGGATGACCTGCGCGTCTTGGCCGGGTTTTTGTTCCTGGTGTACTTCTCGATGCCGCTCGGGACCATCGTGCTTGCCGCTGGCAAGCAGCGCGCGTGGAGCATCGTGCAATCGTTGTGCATCGTCGTCAGCTTCGCGCTCGATCCGTTCCTGACGCCCTGGTTCGAGAGCCGCTATCACAATGGTGGGCTCGGTCCGTGCGTGGCCGCCGTGGTCAGCGAGGCAATCGTCGTTGGCTGCGGTATCGTGCTGGCGCCGGCCGGTGTTTTCAACGCCAAGCTGTGGCGGACCTTGTTCTTCGCCGCGCTCGCGGGGGGTGCCATGGCGGTCGTGGCGTGGTTGCTGCGGGCGCTGAACCCGTTTCTCGCCTCGCCGGTTGCACTGCTCGCGTACGGCGCCGCGCTGGTGGCTACCGGTGAAATCAACCGCTCGCACTTCGAGCGCGTGCGCGGCATCGTCATGCGCAAGCTTTCTCGCGCCCGCTGAATAGTAATTGTGCCTGCCATCGAGCCGCTCCGCCGTGGCTGGATCGGCCGCGCGCACTGGAAAAGAACTCTCTTCCGCCTATCCCCGGCTTCGTCGTAGGCTTTGGGTTCAACTCGAGGGTAGCGTGACAAAAAAAATTCTCGTCACTGGCGGTGCTGGGTTCATCGGCTCTCATCTCTGTGAACGCTTGATCAAGGCCGGAGAGGACGTGCTGTGCGTGGACAACTACTTCACGGGCAGTAAGAAGAACGTCGAGCACCTGCTCTCGCACCCGCTGTTCGAGATCATGCGGCACGACGTGACGTTCTCGTTGTACGTGGAGGTCGAGCGCATCTTCAACCTGGCCTGCCCGGCCTCTCCCGTGCACTACCAGTTCGATCCGGTGCAAACGACCAAGACCAGCGTGCACGGCGCAATCAACATGCTGGGCTTGGCCAAGCGCGTGAAAGCGCGCATCTTGCAGGCCTCCACCTCGGAGGTGTACGGCGACCCGGAGGTTCACCCGCAGCCCGAGTCCTATTGGGGCCGGGTAAACCCGATCGGCATTCGCAGCTGCTACGACGAAGGCAAGCGCTGCGCGGAGACCTTGTTCTTCGACTATCACCGCCAGCACGGCGTCGATATCAAGGTGATCCGCATCTTCAATACCTACGGCCCGCGCATGAACCCGAACGACGGCCGCGTCGTTTCGAACTTCATCGTGCAAGCGCTGCGCGGTGAGGACATCACCATTTACGGCGACGGCCAGCAGACTCGCTCCTTCTGCTATGTCGACGACTTGGTCGAAGGCATGCTGCGCATGATGGATACCGACAAGAACTTTCAGGGCCCCGTCAATATCGGCAATCCGGGCGAATTTACGATGCTGCAGCTGGCCGAGAAGGTGCTCGCTCAAGTGGGTGGTAAGTCCAAGCTCGTGCACAAGCCGTTGCCGCAAGACGACCCGAAGCAGCGCAAGCCGATCATCACGCTCGCCAAAGAGAAGCTCGGTGGCTGGGAGCCGAAAGTGAACTTGGACGACGGCCTGAAAGAGACGATCGCCTACTTCCGCAAGATCGTCGCGAGCTGACACGCAGCGCGCATCGCGAGCAGCGCCTGAGAACGCGCTTGCTCGCGCCGAGCGCGCTCACAGATTGGGGTTCAGCGGATCGTACTCGTTGCCCTTGGGCTTGGCTTTCTTGGGCTTGCTGTTCGCTTCCAGCATCGATTGACCAATCGCTGCGTTCAGCCGTTCGCGATCGGTCATTTCCGAGGCCGGCTTCTGCGCCACGGGTTCGGGCTTCTTTTCGACCGCGGGCTTGGCGGGTGCGGCGGCAGCTCTCGCTGGCGTTGGCGCGGCGGCTCTCGCTGGCGTTGGCGCGACGGGCCGCGTTGCCGCCGCTTTCACGGGCGGCGTGCTGGCCGGCGTCGCTTGGAAGCTCGCAGCGGCGCGCACCGGCGCTGGGGCCACCGGCGTTGGGGTCACCGGCGCTGGCGCGGCGACCGCTTGGCTCTTTGCCGCTTGGCCCTTTTGCTCGGGCGTGAGCGATTCGAGCGAAACGACGGGGGTCGACGGGGTGGGGTTCGCGAGGCTGGGCGCGGCCGCGGAAGATTCATTGGAAGCAGCGCTCAGCTCGCGGATCGGCTCCGCAATGTTCGCACCCAACGCAGACGCCGGCAGCGCCCCGGCGCTTTGCTCCAACTCGCGCAATGTGCCGAAGGCTGGACCGCCCAGCGCCGCTTCCAAGCGTGCGTACAGCGCGTCTTGATGCGCGGAGTGTGCGGCCTCGCGCACGAAATCATTCCGGTACGCGGTCACACTGACGCCGGCCAGTAGAGCCAGGCCAACCAAGAAGCGCCCGAAGCCACCACCTCTGCGCGCTGGAGGCGGAACGTGGCTCACCACCAACGGACGCACGCTGTTCGTCGCTGGCAGCGTCGCTGCAAATGCAGTCGGCGCCGAGTAGGCCACGGGCTGATTGTACGCGGACGGGGTGGGTTGAATCGGATCGGGATAGAACGAGGCAGGCGCCAGTGACACCGGACGAGCGGCTGGCGCTGCAGGGCGGACGGAAGCTGTCGCCGCGTGCGGCGCGGGTGCTGCAGGACGCACCGACGGCCTCATGGGCTGCGTTTGGTTGAGCGCCGGTGGCGGCATGACCACCGTGCGAGTCGGCGGCTTGGGAGGGGCGCGCTTGGGTACGGGCGGAGGCTCATCCAAACCTGCGATCACTCGCAGTGGTTGCCACTCGCTCATGCCCGCTTGCCACACCTGGGTCTCCGAATCGACGATAGAGAGTCGATACAGGTCATCCAATTGCTCGAGCGAAAGGAGCTTCACTTCGTCCGGTGCAATTTGGACGTGCCACTTATCGCTGTCTGCGATCGGAAGCGGACTTTCCGACCAGTCGTCCCAGCTCACGGCTTCGGCCCTCATGCCGGGCAATTTAACAGCCGAGCGCGGATTCCGCGAGCATTTGATGCATCCGGCGGGCCAAGTTTTTTCGAGAATCGAATTTTCAACGGCAAAATGCTCGTTGGGTGTTCAGTGTGGCGGCGCTTGGCGCTGGCCAAGCCACGCCAGAGAAAGTAGCTCTGAGTGCATGGCGCGCAAAGCAGCTTGGGAAGACATCGCTGACGCCGATCTCGGCCCGTATGGAAAATCGCGAGGCACACGCTGGGGGCGCGTGTTCGCGGTCCTGCTGTTCGTGGCCATCGCCACGTTCGTGGCGGCGTATTACCTACCGCTGGTTCTCGCGCACAAAAAGCTCGCGGATCAGTACCGCGAGCTCGGTCAAAGCTCGCAGACTTTGTCCGAGACCGCGAACAAGCTGCAGCGCGAGCTCAAAGCGGTGACCGATGCGCGCGACCAACTGCAAGCCGAGCACGATGCGCGCGAGAACACGAAGAAAGCCGGCTCCGAGCAACAAGAGCGCGTGCGCGCCGCGCTCGGCGAAAAGCTCGATCGATTCGTGAAGAAGGGCAACGTGGCGCTGCGCGTGAGCGGCGGCTCGCTGTTCGTGGCATTCGACAGTGCGTTGCTGTTCGTGCCTCAGAAGCTCGACCTCTCTGCAACGGGGCGCGCGACCCTGTGTGACGTCGTCAAGGCCGGCCAGGCCAAGTCGCTGACCGTGCGCGCCTCACTGGGCACGGGCTCGGTGATTCCGCCAGCACTGGTCGGCAGCTATCCGAGCCCCTGGGCGCTGAGCGCCAGCCGCGCCGCAGCCGTGGCTCAAGTGCTGGAGCAAGCTTGCAATGTCTCCGCCGCGCAGCTCAGCGCGATCAGCACGGGCACTCAGCCGCCCCCGGCTGGTCTGAAGTTGACGGGCGACTCGACCATCGAGCTCGAGCTCGGGTCGAACGCGCGCTGAACGCCGAGCTGGCTCCGGAGCACGTGACACAAACGACAACGGCCGCTCGAGCAGAGCGGCCGTCATCTCGTTCCTGGATTTTGTGGAGCCTATCGGGATCGAACCGATGACCTCCTGACTGCCAGTCAGGCGCTCTCCCAGCTGAGCTAAGGCCCCAGGAGGTGCGGGTACTTACACACAAACTTCGCGGATGGCGAGCGCTTTCGCCGAAAAAAACAAGCTCTCACTCGCGCGCGGCGGGGACCGGCACGTGACCGGGCGGCAACCCTGGCATCGGCCGGCGAGCCGCCGTCGCGGCTGCCGGGACCGGGGTGGGGGTTGCTGGAGCCGGAGCGACCGCCTGAGGCGCGGATTCGCTCGCCTTGTCCTCGGACCCGAGCACCAAGAACGCGCAAATGGCCGCTAGAAACAGGCCTGCACCCAAGAGCGGCAGCCAAGCCGGGGAGTGGGGCTCGTCCGGCGGAAAGTCGTCCGAAGTGGTTTCGTCGTGGTGGTCGTCGTGACCGGCGTGGAGGTCCGTGCCGGCGTCGTGATGGCCATGGCCGCTCATGGCCCGCTTATGTCGTGGTTTTTCCAGCAACGCAAGTCGGGGCAGGGCGCCGGCAGTGAATCGAGCGGGACCCACCAGCGAATTTGGGGCCCCGGCGCCAAATCGGTATGGTTGCGATCGAACCCGCATGGCTCAGCAACAGCAACGCTACAAAGTGCTCGAGAAGATCGCCTCGGGTGGCATGGCCGAAGTCTTCCGCGCCGAGAGCGCGGGTCTCGAGGGGTTCAAGAAGACGGTCGCGATCAAGCGCGTCTTGCCTCACCTGTCGGAGAAGAAGCAATTCATCGGCATGTTCTTGGACGAGGCGCGCGTGTCCGCGCAGCTGTCGCACTCGAACTGCGTGCAGGTCTTCGACATCGGCGTCGGCGACAACACCTACTTCATCGTCATGGAGTACGTGGACGGTGCCGATCTCAAAGGAGTGATCGAGCATCGCAAGAAGACGTCCTCGCCATTTCCGGTGGAAGAGGCGTGCTTGATCTGCGTGCGAATTTGCGAAGGCCTCTCGTACGCGCACGAGCTCACCGATCACAGCGGTGAGAGCCTGCACATCGTGCACCGCGACATGTCGCCGCCGAACGTGCTCATTACGCGCTTCGGCGAAGTGAAGATCGTGGACTTTGGGTTGGCCAAGGCCAACAGCCAGCTCGAGAAGAGCGAGCCCGGGATCATCAAGGGCAAATTCAGCTATTTGTCGCCAGAAGCAGCGCAAGGGCTGCCGGTGGATGCCAAGACCGACATCTTCGCAGTCGGCATCATCTTGTGGGAGCTGCTGGCTGGTCGGCGCTTGTTCATGGGCGAGACGGATCTGGAGACGGTGCGCATGGTGCAGCAGGCGCGCGTGCCGCCGATCCGGCAAATCAATCCCAGGGTGTCGGTCGAGCTCGAGCGCGTGATCGCGCGTGCACTCGCGGGCGATCCGGCCGCGCGCTATCAAAGCGCGCGCGACTTCGGACGCGACCTGAACAACATTCTGTTTCACATGGGCCGCGCCGTGTCGTCCTTCGACATCGCGCAGCTGGTCGAGCCGATCCGACTCGAACGTGAGCACAAGAAGAAGCACCAGAAGTACGATCGTCGCTCGATCATCGGTTCGCTGATCGACGAGGCGTTGTTCGAGTTCACTTCCTTGGAAGAGCGCACCTCCGGCAAGGCTTCGGGTCTGCTCTCGGCGCCCGGGCACGGCGCGGCTCCGCTTCAAATCGGCTCGTTCGCGGGCGTTCCCAGCTGGAGCGAAGACTTGCGCGGGCTCGGCCTGGAAGCGCCGCGCACGCCCC
The DNA here is from genome assembly GCA_035688655.1 of Polyangiaceae bacterium. Classification (GTDB taxonomy): domain Bacteria; phylum Myxococcota_A; class Polyangia; order Polyangiales; family Polyangiaceae; genus PMG-095. The sequence goes on from DASSMT010000128.1 coordinate 26,919, forward strand.
CACCTTCAGGTGACTCGTTCGACTTCGGGAACCTGGCTGCGCTCGAGGACGACCCAGTGACGGGCCGAGTGCGCTCCGAGTTTCCCGCTTCTGGTTCGAGTCGCCCGCCCATGCCGCGCAGCGCGCCGCAACCGGGACCCGCGCCCGCGGCGGCGCGTCCCTTGCCCAAGCCGCAGCTGCCACCGCAACCGCAGCTCCCTCGCCCATCGCAGCAGCCGCTGACACCCGCGCGCCCGGTCGCGGAATCGAGCGGCGAGATCGCTTATCCTGGCGCGAAGCGCAAGAACGGCATGATCGCCGTGATCGTGGTGTTGGTCGCGCTCGTGGGCGTCGCGGGCGCGTATTTCGGCGGCGTGATCCCGCACTGAGTCTGACTCGCACAGGAAAACGCAAAGAGCGCGCTCTCGCTCGGAAAGCGCGCTCTCGCGTTCAGTGAAGCCCGTGGCTACGGCTTCTTGGCTGGCGTGGCGGCGGGCTTGGCGGCGGGCTTGGCGGCAGGCTTTTCGCCCTTGGCCGCTTCGTCTTCCGCGTCTTCCGCGTCTTCCGCGTCGTCCTCGTCCTCGTCAACATCATCATCATCATCATCGTCGTCGTCGGGCTCGTTCAGAGCTTCCTCCTCGACGTTGAGATTTTGAGTCGGAAGGATGCCTGCGCGCTCGTCGGCTTCCTTGGCGCGCTGCAGGGCGGCCAGGCGCTGGAACACGATCGGCTTCGGTGCGACGAGGAGCGCCATGGTGCGCGCTTCCATCGCCGGACGCTGTTCGACGTTGGCAATGTCCTCGATCTTGGAGACGATCGCCTCGAGCTGCATCTGCGCGCGCTGCGGGTGCATGATCTCACGACCGCGGAAGCGGCAGGTGACCTTCACCTTGTTGCCGGACTCGATGAAGCGACGAATGGCGCGAACCTTCACGTCGATGTCGTGATCGTCCGTCTTCGGACGGATCTTGATCTCCTTGACCTCGACGATGGTCTGCTTGCGCTTGGCTTCGCCCTGCTTCTTCTTCTCCTCGTACTTGTATTTGCCAAAGTCGAGGATCTTACACACGGGCGGATTGCTCTTCGGGTTGACCTCGACGAGATCCAGACCGACTTCGCGGGCGCGGCGCAACGCTTGGTCAGTCGTCAAGACGCCCAAATTCGAGCCGTCCTCCGCGACGACGCGTACCTCGGGCACGCGAATCCGGTGGTTGATTCGAATTTGTGGACCTCGCGGCTCCCTGCTGAAGCGCCGACCGCCGCCTAATGCCATGAATTTTTCACTTTCTCGTGCTCCCTTGTCTTGGTTCGTGCCGAAATCACCGAGCCGACCGTTGGAGTCGCGGCGGCTTGGCCTCTTCGAGCAAACGCTCGGTGAAGTCTGACACACTCATCGACCCCAGCTCGCCATCAGTTGCGGACCGCACCGCCAATGTACCGGCAGCGGCCTCGGCGTCTCCGATGACGCAGATGTAGGGGTAGCGCAGGTTTCGGGCGTTTCGAATCTTGGCGCCGAGCTTGTCGTTGCTCACATCGACGTGCACGCGAAGACCGCGGTTCTTCAGCTCGAGCTGCAGCTTTTCGACGTACTCGACCTGAGTCTCGTTCACTGCCACCAAAATCACCTGCTCCGGGGCGAGCCAAACCGGGAATTTGCCTGCGCAATGTTCCAGGTAGATGCCGTAGAAGCGCTCGACCGAGCCCAGGATCGCGCGGTGCAACATCACTGGACGGTGATTGGCGCCGTCCTTGCCGACGTACTGCAGATCGAAGCGTTCCGGCAGGCCGTAATCCAGCTGAATGGTGCCGAGCTGCCAGCTGCGTTTCAGCGCGTCCGTGATGTGGAACTCGAGCTTGGGGCCGTAGAACGCGCCTTCGCCCGGGAGCTCCTCGAACGAGACGTGGCTCGCGACCAAGGCTCGGCGGAGCGCGCCCTCGGCGCGATCCCACAGCTCGTCCGAGCCGATCCGCTTTTCGGGACGGAGTGCGAGCTTGACCGCGACGTTCTTGAAGTCGAACGCCGCGTACACCTCGAACAGCAGGCGATTGAAATCCAAAATCTCCTGCTCGATTTGGTCTTCCGTGCAGAAGATGTGCGCGTCGTCTTGGCTGAAGCTGCGCACGCGCGCCAGGCCATGCACCACGCCGGCTCGCTCATGCCGATGAAGGCGCCCGAAATCGGCCACGCGCCAGGGCAACTCCCGGTAGCTGCGCCGGCGATGCCCGAAGATCAGGCAGTGGCTGGGGCAGTTCATCGGCTTGGAGCAGGTGTGCTCCACTTTCTCGTGCACGTCCGCGAGGAAGGCGGCGTGATCTTGACCGGGCTTGATGGCCTCGATCGTCTCCACGCGGTCTTCGGTCGTGGCGAAGAACATGTTCTCGCGATAGTTCGTGAGGTGGCCGCTGGTCTCGAACAAGCGCTTATCGAAGATTTGCGGCGTGATCACCTCTTCGTAGCCGTACTCCACGTACAGCGTACGAATGTAGTCGACCAGGCGATGGTAGATGCTCGCTCCGCGCGGCAAGAAGAAGGGCATGGCCGGCGCGTATTCATGAAACATGAACAGCTCCAGCTCTTTACCGAGCTTGCGGTGATCGCGCGCTTTGGCTTCTTCGATCGCCTTCAGGTACTCGCTGAGCTCTTCTTCGCTCGGGAAGGCGGTGCCGTAAACCCGCTGCAACATCGGGTTCTTTTCGTCGCCGCGCCAATACGCGCCGGCCACGCTGGTGAGCTTCACGGCGCCGATCAGCTTGGTGTTCGGCACGTGCGGGCCGCGGCATAGATCCACCCAGGTGCCCTGCGGGCTCTTGGCGTGACCGTGCCGGTAGAGCGTGATCGTGTCCCCCGCCGGCAGTGAATCCAGAATCTGCAGCTTGAAGGCTTCGCCCAGCTTTTCGAACACTTCGTGCGCTTGCTCGCGCGTGACTTCCTCACGCACGAACGGGCGCTTGTCCTTGATGATGCGGCGCATCTCCTTCTCGATCGCTTGCAGATCTTTGTCGGAGAAGTGCTCGCCGTCCGGACGCGCGAAGTCGTAATAGAAGCCTGACTCGATGGCCGGTCCGATCGTCACCTGCGTGCCCGGGAACAACCGCTGCACTGCATCTGCCATCACGTGGGCTGCTGAGTGGCGAAGCACCGAGAGCCCGTCCGGTTCGCTGGTACGAACCGGCTCGAGCACGGCGTCCGCCGCGACCGGCGTGAGCAGGTCGACGATTTTGCCGCCCGTGCGGACGGCGATCACGTCGTCGGCGAGCTCTCCGCGTTGCTTGAGGAGCTCACCCGGCGTTTGGCGCGCGGGCTCCGTCATCGGTGGCTCTATGCCGTCGTCGGGCGATGCATCGGCAACGCCGCGACGAAACATGAACGACGAGAGGCTGTAGGCGCGGGCGGGATTGAACCGTCGACCCCTACCGTGTCAAGGTAGTGCTCTACCACTGAGCTACGCGCCTCTGGTTTGGTGGAGCAAACTCCACCTGCAAACTCTGTTTTCTGACTCGTCAAAATCAGGCGAGAACCCCACTACAACCCGACCCGGGACCTGTCAAGCGCTGGTCGAGCCTTTCGGCGCGGTTCGTGCCGGCGCCGGCTGCCCGCTCGGAGACACCGCCGCCCCCGACCTCCGAATTCCGGAGGCGCGCCGGCCAAACGAAAAGCCCCAAGCAGTGGCCTTGGTCGCTCGCTTGCACGGCCGCGGGATTCTGGGTATAGGCCCGGCCCTCTCCCGTCTGGGTCGCGGTTTTTTCGCGGCATAACCTGGGCGCCTGCTTGGAGCTCGTCGCCGAAGGCGAGCCCCCCGTCCCCGGAGGACACTTTGGTCGCGCTCCTGTCCTTTCAAAATGTACCTCCGGCCCCGGGCCGGGAAACCAGTGCCAACACCGTGGCTCCCGCAGCTCCTGCCGACAAGGGCGCGCCGGGCGCTCCGTCGCACGGCCCCGAGGGTGGGCTCGGCGGCATGCTGCCGATGCTGATCATGGTGGTGCCGCTGATTCTGCTGATGGTGTTCACCAGTCGCTCGAACACCAAGAAGCAGAAGAAGATGCTCGACTCGCTGCAAAAGGGCGATCGAGTGATCACTCAAGGCGGCTTGGTCGGAAAATTGGTCGAGGTCGGCGATCGCTACGCCAAGGTCGAGGTCGCGCCGGGCATGAAGGTGGAGTTCTTGAAGTCGGGCTTGCTCGGGAAGGACGACGCCGAAACGGCTGCGTCCCTCGAGAAGAAGTGAAAGCCCGGGCGGTGTAGCCGTGATCGATACCGTTCTTACCTCTGTTTTCGGCGGATTTGCCGCGCTGTTCGTGCTCGCGGGCTTTGCCTTTCGCAACCACCGCTACACGCTGATCACCGCTGGCTTGTTCGGGGCGGGTGCGGCGGCCGCCGCCCACAACGACGCTTTCTGGCCGATGGTCATCCTCGGCATCATCAGCCTGTGGATCGCGTTCGCCGCGGTCGAGCTGATGGACCTCGGTTGGCGCATGCGCTGCGCGCTCACGGTCAGCTCGTGTCTGCTCGGTTTCTTGGTGCTTTGGCCCACGCTGCCGAACTGGAGCTCGTACATCAAATGCCCGAAGTACGTGCAAGATCACGTCGACTTCCGGCTGGTCGCGGGCTTGGATTTGCGCGGTGGCTTGCGGCTCGTCTACACGGTGGACGTCGACGAGGCCATCAAAGACAAGCGCGATCACTACTACGAGGACATGCGCCTCGAGGCCACCAAGGTGTTCGGCTTGCACAGCGGCGACGAGCTGCCATCGGACGAAATTTTCGCAAAATTGCGCGATAAAGTCACGATCGAGTCGCCGCGTCACCCGGTCGACGAGATCCGCATGACCATCAAAGAGGGCGCGGATCCGAGCAAGATCGACGAGCGCTTCCTGGAGAAATTCAGGAGCGAAATGTCGTTCTCGCGCACCGCCGATCAGCGCTCGTTGCTGTTCAAGATCAGGCCCAGCGTGGGCTCGCAGATCCGCGAGCGCGCGGTCGGCCAAGCGCGTGAAATCATCCTGCGCCGCGTAGACGAGCTCGGCTTGCGCGAAGCCGCGGTGTCTTCGCGCGACGAAGACATCATCGTGGAAGTGCCGGGCGAGGACGAGAAGAGCTTCGCCACCATTCGCGAGATCATCAGCCAGACGGCGCGCCTCGAGTTCAAATTGCTCGACGACGACACGGACTTCTTCGGCGCCGTGCAAAAGACGGCGCGGCCCGAGAGCTTGCCGGAAGGGCTGGAATTTCAGATCGAGAACGCGCCGGTCGGCAAAGACGCCGAGGGCGAGAAGCGCACCAAGGCCAACACCTTCGCGCTCTTGCGCAAGGGTCCCAAAGAGACCTCGACGCAGGCGCTGCAGCGCATGCGTGAATGGGTCGCCACCCTGGACGTGCCCTCCGATCGCGAAGTCGGCTACCACATCGAATCGCGCGTGGTCGACGAGATCACCTTGAAAGAGGAAGAGATCGGCGTGCGCACGTTCTTCCTCAAGAGCCGCGCCGAAATCACCGGCGACATGATCCGCGAAGCCGTCGCGCAGCCCGAGCAGAGCCAGGGCGGCATGGGCGGCTGGCACGTGTCGATCACGTTCACCGACGCCGGCGGCAAGATCTTCGAAAAGATCACGGGCGCCAACATCCAGCGCCGCTTCGCCATCATCTTGGACGGCCGCATCAGCAGCGCGCCCGTGATTCAGAGCCGAATCGCCGGCGGACACGGCCAAATCACCATGGGCTCGGGTGATCCGGAAGCGCAGCTCCGCGACTCCAAGAACCTGGAGCTCGTGCTTCGCTCCGGTGCGTTGCCCGCGCCGATTTCGCCCTCCAACGAGCAGCGCATCGGCCCCTCCCTGGGTCAGGACGCGATCAAGCTCGGCATTCAGGGCGCGGTCGGCGGTATCGCGCTCGTGCTGCTGTTCATGATGGTCTACTACCACCGCGCGGGCTTCATCGCCGACGTGGCGGTGATCATGAACTTGTTCCTACAGCTGGCCGTCTTGTGCTCTTTCGGTGCGTCGATGACCTTGCCCGGCATTGCCGGCTTGGCGCTCACCGTCGGTATGGCGGTGGACAGCAACATCATCATCAACGAGCGCATCCGTGAGGAGCTCGGCGCCGGCAAGAGCCCGCGCGCCGCAGTCGAGGTCGGCTACAAGCGCGCGCTGAACGCGATCATCGACGGCCACGTGACCACGGTGATCGCCGGCTTGGTGCTGGCGCAGTACGGCACGGGGCCGCTCAAGGGCTTCGCGGTCACGCTGATGGTGGGCGTGATCGGCAATATCTTCACCGGCGTCGTCGTCAGCCGGCTAATGGTCGATTGGTGGGTCAAGAACCTGGGGCGCGGCGCCCAGCTGGATTTGGGTTGAACCATGCGCCTGTTCAAGTCTGGCAAGATTTACGATTTCATGGCCGTCCGGTGGTACTGGATTGGCCTCAGCCTATTCATCACCTTCGGTGCCGCGGTCTTGCTCTTGCTGGGCAAGGCCAAGCTCGGCACTGATTTCACGGGTGGTACCGAAGTCGAAATCGCCTTCAAGCGCTCGGTGAGCGCCGGGGATCTGCGCGCGGCCGTGCTCAAGGCCGGCTTCTCCGCTCCTGGAGTGATCAAGGTCGACGACCCGAACAACCCGAATCGCTACCTGATTCGCGTCGAAGAGGTCTCCACCATCTCGCTGCAGAAGCAGGTCGAGATCGAAAAGGCGCTGTGCGTCAACGTGGACGCGAGCGACGCCTGCCCGAGCGAGCGCCAGGCCACCGAGATCAAGTTCAGCCCTGGTGGTGACAAGATCAGCCTTCGCTACCGCAACGCGCCGGATCTCGACTGGGTCAAGGCGCACATTGCGCCCGTCAAAGGCATCGTGCTGCGCCCGGGCGAGCACAACCCGCTGCTGCAGAACGCGCGCGACAACAAGGTCGAGATCCAGCTCATGAGCAAGGGCGACCAGCTCATGGCCGGGCTCAAGCAAGCGCTGGGCGCGGACATGGTGCCCGACACGGCGCTGCGCACCGAGTGGATTGGCCCGCGCGCGGGCGCGCAGTTGCGCGACAGCGCCGTGAAGAGCGTCGTGATCTCGATCGTCTTCATCATGGTCTACATCGCGTTCCGCTTCGACTTGCGGTTCGCGCCGGGCACCGTCGTTGCCATGACCCACGACGCGCTGGGCACGGTGGGGATCCTGATCTTGCTCGGCAAAGAGATCAATCTGACCACCATCGCGGCGGTGCTCACCATCGTCGGCTACTCCGTGAACGACACGGTGATCGTCTACGACCGCGTGCGCGAGAATTTGGGCAAGCTACGCGGCACCAGCTTCTTCCAGCTGATCAACATCAGCACCTCGGAGATGCTCGGCCGCACGCTGCTCACCAGCAGCACCGTGGTCATCGCCCTGCTCGGCTTCTTCATCTGGGGCACGGGCGAGCTGAAGGATTTCTCGCTCTCGCTCGTGATCGGCGTCGTGCTCGGCACGTACTCGTCGATTTACGTCGCACTTCCGCTCACCGAGTACCTCGACCACACGGTGTTCTCGAAAGTTGGCGCAAAAAAAAAGCCGGTAGCGCCCACTAGAGCCGCTGCGGTCTGAACCGTGGGAGCGTGCCGCGCGGCAGCAGCGGCAGCGTGGCGCAACGCAGCGCGCCCTGGCACCGGGCAGCAACGCGCCGGCGCTGCCCCAATTCGGGACGAGTGCGCGCCCGGCGACCGGTCACGAGGTTGACACCCCCCGGCACGTCCTTATGTTCTGGACCATGTTTGCCGCATTGAAGTCCCAGATGGCCGCTTTGCCCCCCGATGGCTTGCCGCTCACCATCCCGGAGGAGCTGTGGTCGAAGATAGAGCCAGAGCAGCGAGAGCGTTGTATCAACGCCCAGCGCGTGCTCGGCGCATTCGGCGGTGATCGCGATTTGGACTTGGACGATCTGGCAGAACGCCTGGACTCCGAGCCGGAAGACGTGCTCGGTGGTCTGCACGTGCTCGACGCCATGGCGCTCGTCACTACGGAAGAGTCGGACGACGGCCCGCGCTTTCACCTGCGCGCCCTGCCGGACGAGCATGTTCGCTTCGTCGGCCCGAACGGTCGTACCCAGTGGCTGTTCGTGGCGCGCCCGCTCGATCCCCCCGTCGTGGATTCCGAAAGTCTGAACTAACTCGCTCGGGCCGCTCCTCCACGACCCGGGCCAGCAGGGCGCCCCTCGCAACTCACCCTTGCGAGGGGCGTTTCTGCGTCCGCAAGCTGCGCGCCGCGCTCGGACATTGTCGGGCACGGGCGGTGGCTAAGCTGTGGACATGACGAGCGCCGCGCCCGAGCAGAGTTGCGCCCTAGCTGCGATTGACAGGGTAGGTTGCCCATGTTGGATGTCGGGCTGCTTGAACAGCTCGTCCGCAGAATCGTCTGAACCGCACAGCCGACGTACCGAGCGGGGCGCGCCGAGCGCGCGTGCGCGCGAGCTCTCGCTCGGCCTGGGCGTGTCGGTCACCCTGGCCGAGCTCTTGGCACGACGCGGCCATCAAGACCTCGAGTCCACGCGCCGTTTCCTCAACCCGCGGCTGTCCGAGCTCACCGCGCCGGACGCCATGGTCGACCGCTCTTTGGCGGCCGAGCGCCTGGCCCGGGCGATCCGCGCGGGCGAGCTGATCGCGGTCTTCGGCGACTATGACTGCGACGGCATGACCTCTGCCGCGATCATGTCCGAGGTGCTCGAGGCCCTGGGTGGTCGCGTGCGAACGTTCATCGCCAGCCGCTTCGAAGGCGGTTACGGCGTCTCGGCCGCAGCGGTCGACAAGGTGCTGGCGAGCGGTGCCCGGCTGCTCGTCACCTGCGATTGCGGCTCGTCCGACCACGTTTCGCTCGAGCGCCTGCGGGCCGCCGGGGTCGATTGCGTCGTGATCGACCATCATTTGGTGCCGGAACAAGCGCTCCCGGCCGTGGCCTTCTTGAATCCGCACCGACCGGAGTGTGGTTTTCCGTACAAGGGGCTCGCTTCGTGCGGGCTCGCGCTGTCGATCGCGGCCGCGCTGCGCACGGCCCTCGGTCGCGAGCTGGATTTGCGTCGCTGGTTGGATCTCGTCGCCATCGGCACGATCGCCGACGTCGCGCCGCTCGACGGAGACAACCGTTCGCTCGTGCGCGCCGGGCTGCGCGCGATCGGCGAAGCGCGGCGCCCCGGGATCCGCGCGTTGCTCGAACTGTCGAAGCTCAGCGGCGACACTCCGATCACCGCCGAAGACGTCGCGTTCCGAATCGCGCCGCGCTTGAACGCGCCTGGCCGGCTCGGCTCGGCCGCGATTGCAGTGCAGCTGCTGATGGCCAAGACCTTGGACGAAGCGCAGGCGCTCGCGGCCGAGATCGAGCAGCGCTCCAGCGAGCGCAAGCTGCTGCAAGAGCGCATGATCGAAGAGGCATTGACCGAGATCGAGCGCGAGGGCTGGGCCGAGCGTCCCGCGATCGTGATCGGGCGTGAGGGCTGGAATCATGGCATCGTGGGCATCGTCGCCGGCAGGTTGGTGGATCGCTTTCAGCGTCCGGTGATCGCCGTCGGATTCAGCAACGGGCACGGCCGAGCCTCGGTGCGCGGCCCCGCGGGTTCACGCCTGTTCGACGCGCTGAGCGCGGTGCAGCACGTCCTGCTCCGCTTCGGTGGGCACCAAGCCGCGGCGGGCGCCGAGCTCGAGCTCTCACGCTTGGCCGAGCTGCGCGCATGCTTCGAAGCAGCGTGCGCAGCTCAGGGCCAAAAAACCACAGCCAAACCAAGTGACGAAGCGACGTACGCCTGGCTCTCTCCCGGAGACGACCCCGCGCGCGTCCTGAGCGATCTGTATTTGCTCGAGCCATGTGGCGCGGGCAACGAGTCCCCGTCGTTGGCGCTCTCGGCCAACGTGCTCTCGGCGCGCCAAGTGAGCGGCGGACACCTCAAGCTCGAGCTCGAGCTCGAAGGCGGCACGCGCATCGGCGCTTTCGGCATTGCCCTGGGTGAGCGCGCCGCCGCACTGACCGGCAAAATCGCGGTCGTGGGCAAACTGCGCCCCGATCGTTACCGCGGCGGAAACGCCGTCGAGCTCAAGCTAGAAAAAATCTTGGATTAGTTGGGATTGGGTTAGCGGGCGCGGAGCGCGCGTTGCGTCGCGTAGCTCGCCGGGCGGTGATGGCGGGTGTTAGAGGTCTCATTGCCGTCACCAAACGGGCTCGCTCGTCGAGCTTTTGGTACACCGAGCACGTCCGTCGGCGAGGTGGCTCACGCAGAAAAAGAAAGAGGTTCGTGCACGAACCAATGCCGTTCATTCGAGACGGTCCCTGCTCACGACTGTGTGCCAAAGTCGCCAGCGGCCAACCCGGAAAGTCCTCCTCTCTCTTCTCCCTGTTCTGGAGTGTTGGCGTTTGGCGGTTCATCTCAGGGAGCGTCCCGGGAGTTACTGGGCGTGAGCGTCCTCGTTGGCGGGAAAATTGGCGCTGGTTGGCGGCTCGACTTTGGAACGTCGCGCTGAGCTGCTAAGGCCTGGTCATGGCCTCGCCGAGCAGCGATCCGATCATCGAGTTCAAAGGCATCAAAAAGGCATTCGGGCAGAAGGTCATCTATTCGGGCCTGAATTTGAAGGTGATGCGCGGAGAGGTGCTGACGATCTGTGGCGGCTCCGGCGTCGGCAAGAGCGTGATGCTCAAGATGTTGATCGGGCTCTTGCACGCCGACGCGGGCACGATTTTGTTCGACGGCGCGGACGTGACGCGCATGGACGAGCAAAAGCTTTCGCAGGTGCGTCGTCGCATCGCCATGCTGTTTCAGAGTGCCGCTCTGTTCGATTCACTGTCGGTCGGCGAAAACGTAGCCTACGGTTTGGAGGAACACTTCCGCGACACAATGAGCAAAGAGGAGCGCGCCGACCGCGTTTCTTGGGCGCTCAACTTGGTCGACCTGCCGGGCATCGAGCTGCTGCAACCCGCGGATCTGTCCGGCGGCATGCGCAAGCGCGTGGGTTTGGCCCGCGCGATCGCCGTGCAACCCGAGGTGTTGCTGTACGACGAGCCCACGACCGGTCTCGATCCGATCAACACCGCGCGGGTAAATCACCTGATCATGGGCCTGCAAGCGAAGCTCAAGATCACCAGCATCGTGGTCACGCACGACATGAAGAGCGCCTTCGAGATCAGCGACCATCTGGCGATGGTGCGCACCGGTCGCGTCATCGCCTACGGCACGGTGGAGGAGTTCCAGGCTTCTACCGACCCGCGCGTCAGCGACTTCATTGCCGGTCGCGCGCCAGTGAAGGAAGACGTCGAAACACTGCTCAACAGCTGAGCTCGAGCAAGGCCGGAACAGGCAGGCCTGAGCAGCAGGCCAACGAGAGCGGCCAAGATGAGGCCGAAACGCTTCCTCCCCCGCTAGAATCGGCTGGGGAAAAAATTGACAGCCGGAGCGCGCCGCATCGGCTATCCTGAAGGTTCTTCGGGGACGCTCGAAGCTCTTAGGTTTGCACTTTCTGAACTTTAGCCACAGGTAAGCTCGAGCGATGGTTTCGTCGAAGGACGTGAAGGTTGGCGCGTTCGTACTCGCGGGCTTGACCGCAATCGGCGCCGTTATCTTTCTGATCGGCGACGAGCGCCAACTCTTTCGCCACAAGGCGCCATACACGGCCGAGTTCGAGGACGTGCAGGGGTTACGCCGCGGTTCGCCGGTGCGCATGGGCGGCGTCGATATCGGAACCGTCGTCGCGGTCGACTACGCCCAAGCGGAAAACGACAAGAACATCCACGTGCGCATGTCGATCTCCACCGACGACGCTCGCCGCATCCGCAAAGACAGCGTGGCGTCGATCGAAGGCAAAGGCCTGCTCGGCGACAAGATGATCGTCATCACCGTGGGCGCGCTCGGTCAACCGCAGCTGCCCGAGGGCACGGTGATCCCGTCTCGCCCCGCGGAAGACTTCAGCAAGCTGGTCGGGCGCATCAGCAACATCTCGGGGCAGGTCGAGAAGGTGGTGACCAATTTGGAGCGCGCCACCAATTCACTCTCGGACGAGAAGCTGCAGGGTGATTTGCGCAACTCACTGGCGTCGCTCGCCCGCATTTTGGATTCGGTCGATCGCGGTGACGGCTATGTCGGGAAACTGCTGCACGATCCGGCGGAGTCGGCGCGCATCTCGCAGCTGATGAGCAATTTGCAACAAACCTCTGGTGAGCTGACCCACGCCACGCAGAGCGTGAACCAGATCCTGTCGCGCGTGAACACCGGTCCCGGCTTCGTGCACGAGGTCGTGTACGGTGAGGACGGCGCGAAGACCCTGAGCAAGCTCGGTAACGTGGCCGACGAGGTCGGCAGCGCGCTCAAGGGGGTTCGTGAAGGCAATGGGATTGCGCACAGCGTGATCTACGGGGACGACTCGTCGCAGGCGATGATGGCGAACCTCAACCAAGCCTCGGCTGATTTTCGGCAAGTGGTTGCCGACATGCGCGCAGGCAAGGGTACCCTGGGCGCGCTGCTCGTCGATCCCTCGGTATACGAGGATTTGAAGCTGATGTTGGGCAATGTCGAGCGCAACCGCACCCTGCGCGCGCTCGTGCGTTACTCGATCAAACGCGACGAAAAGTCGCCTGCGCTCGAAGTTCACGACCCGGATCCGAGCAAGGCCCCCGCCGAAGCGCCGGCATCGGCGCCCGGTAATTCCACGGTCAAAGTCGGAAAAGGCGAGCCGTCCGGGCAATAAGCCGCGCGCCGGCCGCGATATTCCCGGCGCCCGAGGAAGATGCGCCCGGCTGGCGCGCTCGGCTCGAAATCGCCCGAGTCTTGCTATACTCGGCGCATGCGAATTCTTCCGCGCCTCGGTCGGGCGCTGGTCGTGCTCTCGGTGTTTGCGCTGGCGTCTTATTTCGCGCTGCAGTTCGGCACCGGTGGCTTGTGGCGCGGGCTCGAGGTCGCGCATGCAGTGACGAGCCCCGGGCAACCCAAGGCACCTTACGATCTGACGCAGCTGGTGGCGGTCAACGAGACCCTGAACACCATCCGCAACAAGTACGTCGACCCGAGCCGCGTCAAACCGCGCCAGATGTTCTTGAGCGCGGTGAACGAGATTCAAAAAGAAGTCGCACAAGTGATTGTGCTGCACGAGGACAAGTCGAACACCGTCAAGGTCCAGGTCGACACCGAGTCGGCCTCCTTCCACATCGACAACGTGCAGGGCCCGTGGGACGTGGCGGCGCGCTTGCGTGAGGTGTTCGCGTTCTTGCAAGCGAACCTGAAGGACACCGAGGTGGATCTGCGAGACGTCGAGTACGCCGCCTGCAACGGCATCTTGCGCACGCTCGATCCGCACAGCGTGTTCCTCAGCCCCGAAGCTTACCGGGAGATGAACCTATCGACCTCCGGACACTTCGGCGGGCTCGGCATCGTGATCTCGGTGCGCGATCAGATGTTGACCGTGATGCGGCCAATGCCGGGTACGCCGGCGGGTCGCGCCAATTTGAAGCGGATGGACCGCATCACGAAGATCAACAACGAGTCGACCTTGAACATGCCGCTCGACGACGCGGTGAACCGCCTGCGCGGAAAGCCAGGCTCCAAGGTCACGATCTGGGTGCACCGCGACGGCGGCGAGGGCTGGACCGGGTCGCGCCCGTTCGAGCTGGTGCGCGAGGAGATCCAGGTCAAATCAGTCGACGCTCGCGGGCTCGGCAATGGCGTCGGCTACGTGCGTTTGAAGCAGTTCCAGGCCAGCACCTCGGACGAGCTCGACGAAGCGCTCGGCGAGCTGCACAAGAAAGAGAAGCTGCGCGCCCTGGTTTTGGATCTGCGTGGCAACCCCGGTGGCTTGCTCGACCAAGCCGCGCGCGTCGCGGATCGCTTCTTGGACGACGGCGTGATCGTGGCCACCGTGGGCGCGTCCGAGGGGCGTGAAGAAAAGCGCGCGGTGCGCAAGGGTACCGAGCCGAATTACCCGATCGTCGTGATCGTGAATGGCTCCAGCGCCAGCGCGAGCGAGATTGTCGCTGGTGCGCTCAAGAACTTGGACCGCGCGGTGATCGTCGGGCAGACCACGTTCGGCAAGGGCAGCGTGCAGTTGGTGTTCCCGCACGTCACGCCGGAGAACGCGGCGCTCAAGTTGACCATCGCGCAGTACCTCACCCCGGGCGACGTCTCGATTCAGGGCGTGGGTGTGGCGCCCGACATCGAGCTCGACCCGATGACCGCGGATACCGTGGAGATGGACCTGTATCGCAACGCGCACGGCCTGCGCGAGCGCGATCTGACGAAGAGTCTGTCGAACACCGCAACCCGCGCCAGCGACCAACCGTCGCAGCGCTTGCGCTACAATCTCCCAGAGAAAGAGCGCGCCGAAATCCGCGATCGCGGCGGCGACATGGAAGACGAGTTCGAGCTCGATTTCCCGATCAAGCTGGCTCGTGATCTGGCGGGCCGCTTGCCCCCGGGCAAGCGCCTGGACCAAGTGCGCTCCGCCAAGGACTTCTTGGACAAGCTGCAAGTCACGGAGGTCGAAGCCGTCGGGACGGATTTGGGCAAGCTCGGCATCGACTGGACGCCGCCGCCCAAAGAGTACGAGAACCCGCCCAAGGCCTCGGACTTCGAGGTCAAGGTCAGCACCGATCACCCGAACGACACGTTCTCGGCCGGCGAACAAGTGACGCTCAAGGTGTCGGTCAAAAACAAGGGCACGAGCCCCGCTTATCAGGTGCGCGCCAGCACCAAGAGCGACGGCGCGTACTACGACGAGAAGGAATTTGCGTTCGGCAAGATCATGCCCGGGGAAACCAAGACGGCAACCGCGCCGCTCGGTTTCTGCGACGTGGAAGGGCACAAACCGGGCTCGAGCGCTCCGCTTCCGGACAACGCCAAGCGCGTGTGCAAGGTGCCGCTCGACGCGGACGCGCGCGCGGACGTGGTGAAGGTGCGCTTCTTCGCGGAGGGCGCCGAGGCGCCGCCCGACGCCGAGCTCCGCCCCACGCTCAACGCGCTCCCGCAGCCCATCTTCGCCTACAACTACGAGATCCTCGACAACCGCCCGGGCAATGGCGACGGTCAACTGGCGCGTGGCGAGGGCGCGACCGTGTATCTGGCGGTCAAGAACGTGGGCAAGGGCCACTCGTACGAGACGCAAGCCAACATCCGCAACCTGACCGGCGATGGCCTGTTGATTCACAACGGGCGCTTCGACATCTCCAACATGAAGCCGGGTGAAGTGCGCAACGTCGCCTTCACCTTCGATGTGCTCGACCAACTGAACGAGAACAACATCAACTTCGAGCTCTCCGTGGCCGATCGCGAGCTGCGCGTGGTGTCGACCGAAAAGGTGACGCTGCCCTTGTCCAAGAGCCCGCTCGCGCTGGTCAAAGCGCAAGGCAAGGTCTCTTTCTCCGGCGCCGCGCCGGTGCGCGGTCAACCGCTGGCTGCGGCGGCCGTCGTGGGTGAGGTCGACAAGGGCAGCGTGCTGGAAAGGCTCGGCACGTTCGGCGCATTCACCAAGGTGAGTCTGGGCGACGATCGCTTCGGCTTCGTGGAGACCCGCGCGCTCAAGGACAGCGCTGCGGCTGCGGTCAAGCTGGGTTACAAGCCGCACCTGTCCCATTCGCCACCGCTGCTGGAGGTGACACCAGCGAAGCTTGCCACTCGCGAGAACAAAGTGCACATCGAGGGCCAAGCCACCGACGGAGATCGCGTGCTGGACGCGTTCATCTTCGTCGGTCCGCGCAAGGTGTTCTATCAGTCGAATCGCAAAGCGACGGATCCGACCAAGCTCAAGTTCTCGATCGATACCGAGCTCCAGCCAGGCATCAACGTGATTACCGTCGTTGCCCGTGAAAGTGACGACAGCGCGACGCGTACCACCATGATCGTGCGCCGCGACGGTCCGAACGGTGAGCCTTTGACCAGTCCCAAGGGCGAATCCGCCGCTGAGGATTGGAGCATTTCAGGCGATGGTGACTGAGCCCCAGTCCTGAGACCTTTCGCTACGCAGCGCTGCTGCGTAGCGCGCACGCCTGCGCTGGAATCGGTCGCAACCTGCTCGGCCCGCTGCCACTTTTCTTGCAGCCGAAAAAAGTGGTAAGGGAAGAGGTGATGGCCGGTACTGGGTTTTTTCAAAAGGTCGTGCGCGGCCTTTCCCGTGACAAAGATCTCGCCCTCAACCTGCGCTTGCGGCGCGGCTATACGTTGGTGTCGCAGTCAGCCGTCGCGAAGCTCGCGTTGCGCGGTTGTACGGAGGTTGGCCCCGGTGCTCGCGTCAGCGGCAAGTTGCGCATCGAGAACGCGGGGGAGATTCGCATCGGCAGTGGGTTTTCGGCGCTCGCCACCCATCTGCCGACGGAGCTGTTGAGCGGCCCCGGTGGCAGCATCGTGCTCGGGGACGACGTGTGGTTGAACTTCGGCACGGTGATTTCAGCCGCCAAGTCGGTGCGCATCGGTTCGCACGTGATGGTCGGGCAACACTGCATCATCAGCGACACGTCTTTTCCCGGCTTGGGTGAGCAAGGCGCTGCCGAAGCGCTGCCGATCGAAATCGGAGACGATGCCTGGATCGCGGGTCGCGTCACCATCGCTCCAGGCGTGAAAATCGGCGCAGGCGCGGTCGTCACCGCGGGCAGCGTCGTCACGACGGACATTCCCGCCAAAGCCATCGCGGGTGGCATTCCCGCTCGATTCTTGCGCTGGATCGACCCCAGCCGGGATGGTGAGGCCAACGCAGCGAGCGTGAATGGCCACGTCAATGGCGCCGCCGCAGCACCCGCTCCCGCGCGCACGGAAACGCCGCAGCATCGCGGCACGCTGATTTCGGACTTCACGGTCGATGAGCTGGTCGACGAGTTGGCTGCACCGTCGGGTCTGCCGGCGCTCGGGGCCGAGGTCGCTCCGTACGGTCAGGTGACGCAGTTCTTGATGCAGCCGCCCTCCCCGGATGCGGCCGACTTCGCGGTCGTTTGGACGCGCCCGGAAATCTCGATCCCGTCCTTTGCTCGCTTGCTCGCTTACGAGGACGTCGATCCAGCGCAGCTTGCCGCAGAGGTCGCGCAGTTCACCGCCCTGATCTTGCGGGCCGCTGCCAGCTACAAGGCGGTGTTCGTGCCGACCTGGGTGCAGCCCGCCTGGCTGCGCGGCCGCGGCATGGCTGACGGACGTCCCGGGGGCGTCACGCGCGCACTCACTTCGCTGAACCTGCAATTGATGGAAGCGCTCGAGGGCGCCTCCAACGTGTTCGTGCTGGACGCGCAACGCTGGCTGCACGGTGCCGGCCGCGCCGGCCACAACCCTCGAGGGTGGTACTTGGGCAAGGTCGCGCTGCCGCGCGGGGTCATGCGTGAGGCCGCCGCGGACATCCGCGCCGCCTTCGTCGGCCTGCGTGGCGCAGCCAAGAAGCTCCTGGTGTTGGATTTGGACGACACGCTGTGGGGCGGCATCGTCGGTGACGCGGGCTGGGAGAATTTGCGCTTGGGCGGCCCCGATCCGCAAGGCGAGTCCTTTGCGGATTTTCAGCGGGCAATCAAAAACCTCAAGCGCCGCGGCATCGTCCTCGCGCTGGTGAGCAAGAACGAAGAGTCGGTCGCGCTGGAAGCCATCCGCAAACACCCGGAGATGGTGCTGAAAGAGGATGATTTCGTCGGCTGGCGCATCAACTGGACCGACAAAGCCCGAAACATCGCTGACTTGGCGACGGAGCTGAACCTGGGCCTGCAATCGGTGGTGTTCATCGACGACAACCCGGTCGAGCGCGCGCGCGTGCGCGAGGCCCTGCCGGAAGTCTTCGTGCCCGAGTGGCCCGAGGACAAGTTGCTGTACGCGAGCGCGTTCGGTCAGCTGCGTTGCTTCGACGCGCCCGCGGTCAGTCGCGAGGACCTCGAGCGAACCCGAATGTACGCGGAGGAGCGTCAACGCGACAATCTTCAGAAGCAAGTCGGGTCGATCGAGGAGTGGTTGAAGAGCCTCGAGATCAAAGTGCGCGCCGAGCGACTCGGTCCCGCCAACTTGGCTCGCGCGACGCAACTGTTGAACAAGACCAATCAGCTGAATCTCTCCACTCGCCGCCTGAACGAAGCGGAGCTCACCGCCTGGGCGGCGGCGCCGAACCGCGGGCTGTGGGTGGTCAGTGTTTCCGATCGCTTCGGCGACGCGGGGCTCACTGGCATCGTCAGCGTGGAGGTCGAAGGCCGCACTGCACGAATCGTGGATTATGTGCTGAGCTGCCGCGTGATGGGCCGCAAGGTGGAAGAAACGCTGCTGCACATGGCCGTGTCCGCGGCCTTCGGTATGGGCGCTTCGCAGGTCGAGGCGCATTACCTCCAGACCCCCAAGAACAAGCCTTGCCTCACGGTTTTCAAGGCCAGCGGCTTTGCCAACGAGGATGATCGCGTGTTCCGCTGGAACGACAGCAGTAGCTACCTCTTGCCCGAGGTGATTCACCTGGTCTGGGATCGCTGATGACTCCTCGGCTCGGCGTGGTCGACCGTTTGCGCTCGGCGCGCACTCGGCTGCTGTTACGTGGCGCGACGCGGGTCGGCCTTCGGCCGACGCTTGCCGGGCAGCCGGCGATCATGAACCAAGGCGGCGTGATCGAAATCGGCGATGACTTCTTTTTCAGCGCGCGCCCCGCTTCGTCGCATTTGCTCGCCCCGGAAGGGGGGCGCATCGTGATCGGCAATCGCGTCCGGATCGCCTACGGCGCGGCCATTTCGGCGCGTGCGGAAGTAGTGATCCAGGACGACGTAGAGGTCGGGCCCTTCTCGGTGATCATGGATAGCGACTACCACGTGGTCGGTGATCGCTCGGCAATCGACGAACCCTTGCCCGTGCGCATCGAGGCAGGGGCCAAGCTCGGTGCGCGGGTCACGGTCTTACGCGGCTCGGTCATCGGTGCTGGCGCCGTCGTGCTCGGAGGCAGTGTGGTCTCCGGGAAGATCCCGGCGGGCGCGACCGTGAGCGGCGTGCCGGCTCGGGTCGTGGTCGCTTCTGGAATGGAGGCCGAGGCGGATGCCGTCGACTTGTCGAAGTTGGTGATGGGGGTGCTCGGCTTGTCGACGCCGCCAGCGGACACGGACGGCCCCGGCCAGATCCGCGAATGGGACTCGCTCGGCGCACTCAAGATCGTGCTCGCGGTCGAGGAGGCCTACGGTGTCTCGCTCAGCGAAAAGGAACTCAAGGCCATCGTGTCCTTGGCCGAGCTCGCGCAGGTCATCGAGAGCGCTCGAGCGCGCTTGGCCAACACCGTCTGAAGGCGATGCCCGAGTATTCTGGCGCGTGCCACTGTGGTTTGGTTCGCTTCACGGTGCGAGCCGAGCTCACGCCCGTCATCGACTGCAACTGCTCGATTTGCACGAAAAAGGGCTTCCTTCACCTGATCGTGGAGCCCTCCCAGTTCACGCTCCTGGCCGGTGCGGATGCGCTCGTCTCGTATCGCTTCAATACTGGAGTGGCAGAGCACAAGTTCTGCCGCCGCTGCGGGATTCATCCGTTCTACACGCCGCGCTCCGATCCGGACAAAGTGGACGTCAACGTGCGCTGCCTCGACGACGTGGACCCGAGCCGTCTCGAGGTCGTGTCGTTCGATGGCAAGCACTGGGAACAGGCAATCGAGATGGCGCGGCCCGGCAATCTTTGATTGCCCCCACAACCCACGGCAATCTTTGATTGCCGGCACACGCCCCACAATCTTTGATTGCCGTACAGACACCGAGAGGCGCGCCCGATGAGCGCGCTTCCTGGCTTGACAGCAGGGCATCGCTCGGTACCCATTGAAGGAGATGCGTGCGCGTGAACCGGAAGCCGTCATCTTCGACATGGACGGCGTGATCATCGACAGTCAAGCGGCCGCCAACCGGGCACTCGTGGAAGCCGCAGCCAAGCACGGCGTCCGGCTGGCAGTCTCGGAGCTGGAAGATTTGGTGGGCGCGAGCGCACAGCAATTCTGGCAATACGT
>DASSMT010000132.1:0-21903 GCA_035688655.1 Polyangiaceae bacterium
TCGATCGGCCCGACCTTGCGCATCACGCCGCGCGGGCGCGCGTTCTTGGCGGACGCGGCGCCTGAATCGCGGGTTCCGGTGAGCAACCAAGGCAGCCGTTTCTTGGACACCCAAGCGCTGCGCATCGGTCCGTCTGCCAGCGTCGGTAGCGTGATCTCGCTCGCGCCGTTCGTCGAGATCGGCGGCGTGTCGAGCGCCGCACTCGACGTCCTGATCACCCCTCAAGCCCTCTCGCACGCACTCAGCGCCGGCTTCGACGGCGAAGTCATCCGCAATCGGCTCGAGCTCTTGGCGCCCCTGCCCGATCCGATCGCGCGCACGCTCACCCAAGCCAGCACCGTCATTGGCCGGGCCGAGTTCGTGATGACTCAGGGCTTCTTGTGGGTCGAAGATCCGGAGGTGCGCGAGCTACTGCGCACGCGTCGCCAAAGCGCGGATCTGTTCGTCGATCCCTCGCCGCCCTCGGGGTTGTTGCTCGCGGTCGGCGTCGATCTCGAGCGCGTCGCCCGCCGTTGCCGCGCGCTGGGCGTAGAAGTGCTGGTCGATGGCGAGGTGTATCGCACGCGCTCCATCCCGCCGGGGCGAGGCAGCGGCGCTCGCCGCCTCGAGTCCGCGGGGACGATGGCCGCCGTGCGGGCGCCATCCACCGGTGGCATGCCCGCAACGCGCAGTTCTTCGCGCCCGCCCTCCGCGCGTCAGCCCGCCTCGCGCTCCGGCACGGGTTCCAACCCGCCCCCTGCCAAGCGCGGCAACGGCGCGTAGCTGACGCGCCGGCTCGGGTCTCGCACGAGCATCGCCAACAGGCCCGGCAGCAGGAACATCGTGAGCAGGGTCGAAAACGCGATGCCGCCGATCACCGCGGTGGCGAGCGGTCGCTGAACTTCCGCCCCCGCGCCGTGCGCGAGTGCCATCGGTAAAAAGCCGAAGGCCGCCACCCCGCCGGTGGTCAACACCGCGCGCATGGTGTGCGTGGAGCCTTCGAGGATCGCTTCGCGCAGCGGCCAGCCCCCGAAGATCTTGGTCTTCACTTCGCTGGCGAGCACCACGCCGTTCAGCACTGACACGCCAGCCAGAGCGATGAAGCCGACCGCCGCCGGAATACTGAACGGGAGCCCGCGCGCTGCGAGCGCCAAGATGCCACCGATCAGCGCGAGCGGCACCACCGCGAACACCGCCACGGCGTAGCGCGCATTTTGGAACATCCACAGCAGCATGGCGAAGATGATCGCCAGCGCCATGGGCACGACCAGGGCGAGGCGCTTCTTGGCGCGCTCGAAGTTTTCGAACTGACCGCCCCAGGTGATGTCGTAGCCCGCGGGTAAGACCAGCTTGGCGTCCACACGGCTACGCGCCTCGTTCACCCAGGAGACGAGATCGCGGCCGCGCAGGTTGACCTCGACGCGAACGGTGCGTTTCAGATCTTCGCGCCGCACTTGCGACGGGCCCTCCGACTCTTTGATCGCCGCGACCTCGGACAGTGGCACTGAGCTCCCCCCCGACGCCTCCACGAACAAGCCGCCCAGCGCCGCGGGGCTGGGCGAGCTCGGCGGCATCAATACCTTCATGTCGAAGCGCCGCTGACCCTCGTAAATCTGGCCGACCGGAACGCCGAGGCGTGCCGCGCGCACCACCTCCAAGGCGTCTTCGGTCTTGATGCCGTAGCGCGCGAGCCGCGCTCGGTCTGGCACCACCGTCAGCTCCGGCGCGCCGAGCAAGCGCTCGACGCGCACGTCACCCGAGCCAGGCACATCGCGCACGAGCGCCGCGGTCGCCTCACTCAGCCGCTTCAGCTCGGACAGCGAGTCACCGAACAGCGCAATCTGCACGTCTGCGCGTGAACCGCTGATGAGCTCATTGGTCTTGTCCTCGATCGGCTGCGACACGGACACGAACGTGCCTGCCACCTCACTCTCGATGGCATGCTTGAACAGCTCGGAAAGCTCGTCCAAATCATGCGCGCTGGTCCATTCTTTCTCCGGCTTGAGGTGCACGAAGATATCGGTGTTGTCATTACCCACGGGGTCGACGGCGACCTCTGCGCGACCCGTCATGCCCAGCGTGGTGACCACCTCCGGGAAGCGACGCAACACGCGCTCGGCCGCCAAATCGAACTCTTTGGCTTGCGCGAGACCGATCGACGGCGCGCGCCGCACGGTGACCACCGCGTCCCCCTCGGCGATGCGCGGCACGAAGTCCGCGCCACTGTGCGCCAGCACCAGTAGCGCGCCGAGCAACGAAAGGCCGCCGACGGACAACAGCCAAACGCGACGCTCGACGGCCCAGGGCAGTGCAGCCGCGTATCGCTCACCCAACCAGCCGACCCAACGCGGGCCGTGGCCCGCCGCGGGCGGCACGAAGATCGCCAGTAGCGCCGGGAAGAACAACACCGAGTACACGAGAGCGCCGAACAGCGCGCAGGCCATCGTCACCGCCATGGGGCGGAACATCTTGCCCTCGATGCCCTCCAGCGAAAGCAGCGGCAGGTACACCAACATGATGATGGCCACGGAGAAGGCTACCGGGCGTGACACGGCGCCCGCCACCTCCGAATAGGCGCCGTCGCGCGCGCGCTGGATCAAGGTCTTGCCGGCGAGCGCGGCGATCATCGACTCCAAAATCACGATCGGACCGTCGACCAAAAAGCCGAAGTCGATGGCTCCGAGGCTCATCAGGTCGCCCGTGATGTCGAAGTAGTGCATGCCGAACAGCGCGATCGCCATCGACGCCGGGATGCCCAGCACGACGACGAAAGCGCCGCGCAGCGAACCGAGGAAAAGGGCCAAGACCAAGGTCACGACCAGCGCGCCCTCGATCAGGTTGCGAGTGACGGCGCCCAGCGTGCGCCCCAGGAACTCCGAGCGATCGTAGATTGGCTCGATGATCACGCCCGGTGGCAATTGCGTCTGGATTTCCGCGATTCGCTGCTTGACCCCTTGCACGACCTCTCGGCCGTTCGCGCCAATCAGCATCATGGTGATGCCGGTCACGGCCTCGCCTTCCCCGTCGCGGGTGATGGTGCCGAAGCGCATCGCCGAGCCGATCTGTACGCGACTGACGTTGCGCACCAAGATCGGTGTACCGTCTTCCGCCGTGCGAATCACCACCGCGCCGATCTCGTCCTCGCCCGCGAGCAGACCGACGCCGCGCAGGGTCAAGGCCTCGCCCTTGCGTTCGATGTAGCCGCCACCGACGTTCACGTTCGCGCGCGTCAGCGCCTCGGTCACGTCCGCCAGCGTCAGCTTGTAGGCGTGCAGCCGAGCCGGCTCGATCATGATCTGATACTCCTTCAGATCACCGCCCATGGTGTTGATCTCGACGATGCCCGGGCTCTGGCGCAACTTGGGCGCAATCTCCCAATCCAGGAGCGTGCGCAACTGCATCGGCGAGTGCGTGTCCGAGCGAACCACGAACTGAAAGATCTCGCCCAGACCGCCGGAAACCGGCGAGAGCTGCGGCTTACCGGCGAGTTTCGGCAAGTCTGCTTCGACCGAACGCACGCGTTCCAGCACCATTTGACGCGCGAGCCAGATGTCCACGTCGTCCTTGAAGATCGCCGTGACGGCGGACAGGCCCGAGCGTGAGACCGAGCGCAACTCGACCAATTTCGGCATGCCGTTGAGCGCGGTTTCGAGCGGGAAGGTCAGCCCGCGCTCGACTTCGACCGGAGACAGCCCCGGCGCGTCGGTCAGCACCGAGACCTGCACGGTGGACACGTCGGGGACGGCGTCGATCGGCAGAGACTTCAGCGCAAACCCGCCGGCACCGAGCAAGGCGATCAGCAGCACGAACATCAGCCATTTGAGGCGGATCGAGGCTTCGACGGCAGACTTCAGCATTTATCGAAAAATCTCCGATTTGAGCGCGAACACGCCGTTCACCGCAATGCGGTCGCCGCGCTCGATCCCGCGCGTGACTTCCACGCGGTCGCCGTCCTGGGCGCCGAGCACGATCGCCCGCGGTTCGACGGACAACTCGTCGTGGGCGACGAACACCGTGGGTTTGCCATCCACGCTGGTCACTGCCGAGAGCGGAATCGAGATCGCGCGCGAGATTGGCGCCGCGGTGTGAATGGTCGCCGACACGGACTGACCGGGCCGCAGCCGCGACTGTGGGTGCTCGACCACGATGCGAACCGGCGCCGTGCGCGTCGCAAGATCGATCACGTCGCCCACGTAGGCCACGACACCGTGCACGGGCTCTCCGCCCGCGGTGGTGGCTGAAACGTCGACCGTGTCGCCATTGCGGATCGCGCTGAGCTGGCCTTCGAACACCGCCAACTCGACCCAAACGCGGTCGAGGTCGGCGACCCGGAACGCCGTCAACGTCGCTTCCACCGACTGGCCGCGGCTGACGTTGCGTTCGACCACGCGACCAGCGATTGGCGTGGTCAGGCGCAAGATGCCGCTCGGGCCGTCGTTGCCGCCGCCCAGCGCCCGCACGCGCTGCTCGGCGGCCGCCAAATCCGCGCGCGCCGAGACGGCTTGTGCCTTGGCCAACTCCGCGTCGCGATGAGCCGAGACTTTGGCCTCTGCCAACTCGGCCTCGCGCTTTTCGTTGGTGGTTGCCGCCTCGGCGTGTGCGCGCGCGGCGATCACCGACGCCTGAGCCTGGCCCAGATCCGCGCTCTCGATCTCGGCCAACAAATCGCCGGCTTTCACGCTGTCGCCCTCGATCTTGAACACGCGGCTGACGCGCCCGGAAATGCGCGAGCCGACCGCGGCCACGCGATCCGGATCGAAAGTGACCGTGCCGGTCACGTTGATCATCGGCTTCAAGCTGCCCTCGGCTGCTGTCGAAAACTCGATCTGCTGACGCTTGGCGAATTCTGGCGAGTAGCGGATCCATTTGCCGTCCATGTACGGCACGTCGCGCTTTTCTGGTTTGGGTTGCGCGCTCGCCTTGGGCTCCGAGTGCGTGAAGTAGATCAGCGCCGCGGAAGTGAGGCCAATTCCGAACGCGATCACCGTCAACTTGTGTGCGAGCTTTTTCATGATTTTACCTCTCCACCGACGGCGCGCTCGAGCTCGATGCGCGCAATCCAAGCCGCTTCGATGGCGTCGATGCGACTCGCTCGGACTCTGAGCGAATCACGCGCCGCGGCCAGCAAACGAAAGACGTCGAAGCGCCCAGCTTGAAAGCCGGCTTCGGCGAACGAGAGCGTGCGCTCGGCGGCGGGCACCGCCTGGGAGCTGAGTCGCTCGAGCTCGCGCCGGCTCGACTCGTAGCTGCCCAAAGCGGCCAGCACGGCGCGCCGCAAAAGCCGCGCTTCCAGCGCCAGATCTGCCTCGGCGCTCTCCCGCGCGCGCGCCGACTGAGCGCGCAGGCCTTGGTTGCGCTGCGCCACCGGTAGCTCCACGCTGAGCCCGAGCACGCCATAGGTGGGCGAGAGCGGAGCCGAGTCGACACCGGCGTAGAAGCCGATTCGTGGGAACACTTCCTTGCCGAGCCGCTCTTCGGTCGCGCTCCACAGCGCAACGCGGGCTTGAATCGCCTTCAATTCGGGGTGAGCCGCGAGCGCACGCTGCAGCAGCGCGTTGACCTCGTCGACTTGCGGCAAATCCATGACGGAGCTGGTCAGCGTGAGCGGGACGTCCGATTCGAGATCCAGCGCGTCGCGCAGATCCATTTGACCCAACGCGCGATCGCGTTCGAAAGCCATGCGTGCGGCTTCCAGTTCGGCGACTTGTACTTGAGCAGAGGCCGCGTCGAGCTCCGAGCCCGCGCCGGCATTGACCCGGCGCTGGGTCGCGTCGAGCACCCTGCGAGCGACGACCAAGGCGGCGTCGGCCTCGACGATGCGCAACTCGGCGATCTGCGCGCTCACGTAACCGCTCAATGCGCGCACCCGAGCCGAGGTGCGCGAAACGGCGAGCTCGGCCTGTGCGAGCTCCGAGATGCGAGCGGCTTCACGCACTCGAGCGCGTGGGGCGCCGCCCACGTCGAACAAGAAATCCAAAGTGGCGCCGTAACCCAAGCTACCGGAACCGCCGCTGAGCAACGGTCGGGCATCGACCGCGAGGCGGGGGTTCACGGGCATGACCAGGCCCGCACCGACGCGTCGGGCGTCGGCTTCGCGCGCCGCATAGCGCGCGCGAGTCACTTCGGGACCATCGGCCTTGGCACGAGCCAAAGCGTCAGGCAGAGACAAAGACAGCGGAGCCGCAGCGCTCGCCTGACGGGGTGGCAAGCAGCTCGAAGCCACCGCACACGTGACATACAGGACGGACGCGAGGGCGCGCTTGAAAGGGGACTTCAAGGCAGAGCCTCCGGGAAACGAGGATGGGCGACGGAAACATGCGCGCCGTTCGGTTACGGAACAGGCACGCGAGCGTTGCGGGACGTATCAACGGCCGAGCCCCGCCCGGCTACCGGCGAGTGCTCGGCGCGTACGCGGGGCTCACAGAACGCTCCGGAAAAAGAGCGAAAAAAAGGCGCCGCGGCAACGCTCAGCCGCGCGGAGGGCGCTCGAGACCGCGGGCGTGACTTGCCAAAGCGAGGTCCGCTGCCAAAGCGCCACGATCCAAACCGGAGGCAGCGCGGTACGTCAGCAGCCGAACGCGCGGCGGCGACGGCGCGAGCAGCGCATCGGTATCGTCGTCCGCGTCATCCACTGCGACGGGAGCGAGGGTGTCTTCCTCTCGAGGATCGTCTGCGAGCAGACAAACCTGATTTTGTCCCAGATCGGGCAGGGCCGCGCAGGCGAGCACCAGTGGCAAGCCGCTCAGGCAACGCACCGACACGACGAGCAACGCCGTAAACAGAGCCAAAAACCTGAGCGCGCGAGTCACTGACCCGAAGTCGTGCCGCGGAGCGCCTTGCTTGTCAAGCTCGGGGCGCGAGTTGTCGCAAGGCCGACTCGGATTGAGACTGTGACAGGTGCTCGGCGATGGCGGTTCGTTCGCGTTCCAGGAACTCCGCCACCGCGCTCGTCAAGCGGCGATTCTGAAAGCAATGCGCGCTGAAAGTGAGCGAAGGCTCGAAACCGCGGGCGAGCTTGTGTTCCCCGCCCGCCCCCGGCTCGAACAGCGCTAGGCCGCGCTCGATGCACTCCTGAATGCCGCGATAGAAGCAGACGTTGAAGTGCACGAACGGTCGCTCCTCGAGCGCTCCCCAATAGCGCCCGAACAAAGCCCGCTTGCCGAGTAAGTTGAACGCGCCGGCGAACGGCGCGCGAGAGCCGCCGTTCCGGGCAATCACCACGTGCAGCTGCTCGGGCATGGTCGCGCAGACTTGCTCGAAGAACGCGCGATTCAGGTACTGCTTACCGTAGAAGAACTTTTGCACCGTCGAGCGATAGAAGTCGAAGATGAAGTCGACGTATTCGGGGCGCAAGCGCTCGCCGCTGAGCACGGAGAGCTCGATCTTGCGATCGCGCATCTCGCGCATCTCGCGCCGGATTTGGTTGCGGCGCTTGGAGTTGAAGCGAAGCAGAAAATCTTCGAACCCCTGATAGCCGGCATTGCGCCAGTGAAACTGCACACCGTGACGCGCCAAGTAACCCGCTGCCTCGAAGCCTTCGGCTTGCTCGCGCTCGGGGAACAGCACGTGGCAGCCCGAGGCGCCGATGCGCTCGGCGATTTGCGGTAAGGCCGCGGCAAAGCCGCGCACAATCACGGCCGAATCCTCACCCGCTTTGATCAGCACGCGCGGCCCTGTCGCGGGCGTGAAAGGCACGGCAACGATCAGCTTCGGGTAGTAGTCGATGCGCAGGTTGCCTTGGGCATAGCGCGCGAACGAGTGATCGAAGACGAACTCGCCCTCGCTATTGCCCTTGACGTAGGTCGGTGCGACCGCCACGAGCTCACCCTCGCGGTACGCTGCCACGTGCATCGCGAGCCAGCCGCGCGCTGGCACGATGCAGCCCGAATCTTCCAGCGCGGAAAGCCATTCATAGCGGAGGAACGGCAGGCAATCAGCGCCCTCGAGCCCGCGCCAAGCGCTCGAACCGATGCTCGAGATCCGCTCGTGAGTGCGAAATTCCAGGTCTGGCAAGACGGTATTGTGCGCAGGCGAAGCCACTGACCCGACCAGCTTAACCCCAATCGCCGGCGCGCGCCCTGCCCTACAAGATTTTTCGTAAGCGATAGGCGAGGTATTCCAGAAGCCGCTGGCCGAGCGGGCGAAAGCGGAAGTCACGTGGCAACACCTCCCGGCAGCGTTCGAAGTCTTCCAGAAACGAAGTCTCCAAGCAGTCCGCAAAGCGCGCATCGATCACGCTGACATTGACCTCGAGGTTCATGCGCAGCGACATGTAGTCGAAGTTGAACGTGCCGATCGTGCTCCACAGCCCGTCGACCACTGCCGTCTTGGCATGCAGCACGCTCTCTTCCCACTCGAAGATGCGAACTCCGGCGCGCAGCAGCCGCCCCCAAACTGCTCGGCTGGCGTGCCGCACGATGTCGACGTCGCTCTGACCCGGCACGATGATCCGCACGTCGACGCCGCGGCGCGCGGCACGCGCGAGGGCGCGCAGCACTCGACCGTCCGGCACGAAGTAGGAATTGGCAATGAAGATGCGCTGCTGCGCGCGACGCAAGTAATGTAGATACGCACGCGAGATCTCACGCTGCGTGCGCAGAAAGCGTTGGCCCAAGACGCGCACTGCGGGCGAGTGGACGCGTCGGGCGCTGGCCATTGGTGGAGGTTGTCGTAATGCTTGCGGCACGCACAACGGTCGCCCGCGCAGACGGGTCCAAACGCGAGCGAAGCAGTCGCACAGCCCGGCAACCGCCGGGCCATCGATGCGCACCATGTCGTCACGCCAGCCCGCCCCGCCGTCTTCCAACGGCAGCCAATAGTCGGCGATGTTGATGCCACCGGTGAAGCCGATCTTGCCATCGACCACCAGAATCTTCCGATGATCACGGCGGGTCAGCTTGGACAGTCGGAAGCGCCGCTTCCAGGGTGCGATCGGGTTGTATTCGATCACCTGCGCGCCGGCGCGCGAAAGCTCGTCGAACATCTCGTCGCTCGCGCCGACCGAACCCACGGCGTCGAAGATGATCGACACTTCGACGCCGCGCTCGGCAGCGGCCCGCAGCGCGGCTGCGAACTTTCGCCCGATGGTATCGGATCCGAACCAGTACATCTCGAGCAAGATCTGCTGCTCGGCAGCGGCGATCGCGGCCAGCATTTCCGGGTACGCGGCCGAGCCATCACGCAGCAAGCGCAGCTGATTGCCCTCGACGAAATGCGGGTCAGGATCAGCGATGGGCACGAGCTCGGGATTCGCCACGCAGATGGGAGCCTAACCCGAGCCACGCCCACTCTGCTCGCAGGCTCGAAACCGTGGCAAAACACCCCAGGAATTTCCGCGCGCCGGCGAGCACTGGTTGCTATGCTGGGGCAATGCTGCCGCGCGCTTCTGGTCGTCCCTCGCGCTTGCTGCTGCGCTGCGCGCTGACACTGCTCACTTTGCCCGCCCTTGCCTGCAAGAGCAGCAGCAGCTCACAGCCGAGCTATCCCGCGCAGTATCCGCAACAACCCGCGGCGACGGTCGCCGCGCCTACGGCAACCGCGCCGGGACCCGTTGCGAGCCCGCAACCG
Organism: Polyangiaceae bacterium; assembly: GCA_035688655.1. GTDB lineage: Bacteria > Myxococcota_A > Polyangia > Polyangiales > Polyangiaceae > PMG-095. The sequence goes on from DASSMT010000132.1 coordinate 9,547, forward strand.
GGGCAATCCGTTCCGCCGCCCGCGGCCGGGGCGGCGCTGCCCTCGGGGCTCAACGATCCGATCAACGCAAACGATCTGATTTACCTGCGCGGCCAAGCACAGTCGCTGCTGAACGAGCTGGTCGCCACCTTGCCTGCCACGCAGCAGCAGCGCGTCGCCGGCATCCCGCTCGTGGTCAACAGCGCCGTAGGCGACGTGAATGCCTTTGCCACGTGCACTTCGAGCGGACACGCCGCCATGGCCATCACCGACGGCCTGCTGGACATCGAAGGGCACCTGAGCCAAGCGCGAGCGAACGACGAGATCTTCGGCACCCACAAGCTGACCGACTACATTCAACTGATCGTGCAGCAGCAGCGGCCCAATCGGCCCATCGTGCAACCGCCGCTCGGCTTCTTCGACCCTGGTCAGCAGGTGGATGGTCGCCGGGTCGCACGCCAGCATCAGCTGCTCGAAGAACAGATCGGCTTCGTCTTGGGCCACGAGCTCGCTCATCACTATCTGGGTCATTTGCCCTGCACCTCTGCCGGCCAATTGCCGATAGCGGAGCTCGGCCAAGCGCTCTCCGGCACGGTGCCACTCTTCAATCAACCGAACGAGATCGCCGCGGATACGTCGGGCACGAACAATCTCCTGACCATGGGCTTTCGCCGCGCGGGTTACCACCTCAACGAAGGCGGGGCGCTGGTCACCATGCAGTTTTTCGCCGGTCTGGAGCAATTCAGCCCGGGCTCGCTGATCTTCGCGTTTCAAAATAGCCATCCGCCGGCGGTGATCCGCTCGCCGATCATTCAGCAAACCGCGGCGGCCTGGAAGCTGACCGGCGGGCGCGGCTTGCCGTATTTGTTCTGAAGAGAGAAACTGTCGCGCGCTGCCGACCGATGAGCCTCGAAGCAGAGGCTGACCCGCAATGAGCGACAAGACCGAACCTGCGACTCCCCGGAGGCTCGCGAAAGCCCGCCGTGAGGGCGACAGCCCGATGTCAGCGGTCTTGTCGCAGAGCTTGGGCTTCCTGGCGGCGCTATCCGTCGCGGGCAGCGTGATCACCTTTTCGACCGAGCAAGCCGGCGCGTTGTTGTCGGCGGCGCTGCGCCATCCGACCGAACCCGTGTCACCCATCACCCTCGCCGGCGTCGTGCTTCGCATCAGCCTGCCCGTGCTGGCCGTGGCCGCTGCCGCCAGCGCCGCAGCCAGCTTCGTGCAGACCGGCGGCTCGATCAGCGCCAAACGGCTCGTCCCCAGCCTCGACCGCCTGAACCCGTTGCTGGGGATCAAGAACTCATTTTCTTGGCAGCGCGTGGTCGGTGTCGCACGAGCCCTCTTCGCGGCGTCGTTGGTCGGCTATTTCGCCGTGCGACAACTGCACTCGCACGCCGCACAGTTCGCGTCTTCGATCGGCGATGTACGCGCGGCAGCCATGCTCGCCGCGCGGGTCGCGAGCAAGGTGGCGTGGTTTGCGGCGGTGCTCGGGGTCGCGCTCGGGCTGTTGGATCTGCTGCTCACTCGGCGCGCTTGGCTTCGACGCCAACGCATGAGCAAAGACGAAGTCAAGCGCGAGCACCGTGAGTCGGAAGGCGACCCGGCGTTGAAAGCCGCGCGCCGTCGCGCGCATCAAGAAGCCCTCACCGGCGCCACCCTCGGCGCCCTGAAAACCGCGAGCGTGGTGATCGTGAATCCAACCCATTTGGCCACCGCCCTCAAATACAGTGAAGAAGAGCAGCTCGCCCCATCCGTCATCGCGCAGGGACAGGGAGAGATGGCAAAGCTCATCGTGGATGCCGCGCGCGCCTACGGCGTGCCCATCGTCCGCGACGTTCCGGTTGCTCGCGCGCTGAACGAGCTCGAGGTCGGCGACGAAATCCCCGAAGTGCTCTACGAAGCGGTCGCGGAAATCCTGCGCGAAATTTGGCAGGCTGACGCGAACCGCGACGAGTAAGCGCGGATTTCGGGCTCACCCGGCGGTGATACGCTACATTGCCCGGCATGAGTTGCTTATGTTCTCGGGGGTTGCGGGGTTCTACTGCGCTACTGCTGGCGCTGCTCGGGGGCTGTGGCGGCCGCACCACGTTCCAGCCCGATGACCCGCCGCTCAGCATCGAGCCAGCGGTCGCGGGTGCGAGCAGTCGCGGCTCGGACGGCAGCGCAGGCACGACGAGCGGCGTCGGCAAGCCGACAACGCCGGTCGCCCCCGCCGGCGGCAGCGGCTCCGGCGGCGCGCGGAACTTCGGCGGCAGCGGCGGCACCCGTCCGAGCACTGGCGTAGGGGGCTTCGGAGGCTCGGCGGGCCGCCCCGACGGGCTCGTCCAAAATATCGCGATCGAGTGCAGCGATTACTGCGACGCGGCAGCGCAGGCGCCGTGCCCGAGTTGGGTCCAGGGGCCTGATTGCCTACGACAGTGTGATGAAGAGCTCGGGCCTCGCTGTTGGGTCTGCCAAAGGGCCGGGGCGAACGTACTCTCGTGCTTGCTCGTGGCATTCGTGAACAGCGACAACTGCGCCGATATCGAGCGCATTGTCGAGACCAGGTGCGCCGGGTTGCCGGAAACGTATCAAAGTTGCGTCGATCCGAAGCCGACGCCGAAGCCGACGCCGTCCTCGTGCGCGAGCTCTGGTAGCCTCGACAACGGCAACAATTGCACTTTGAACGTGAAATGCGACACGGGCGCGTACTACCAGGCGAGCTGCTTTGCCACCAAACCCTTCGAAAGTAGCTGTAGCTGCGTTGCCCGCTCCCCAGACGGCTCGAGCACCAGCGTAGACTTCTCGCTGAACGAGCAGGGAGCCCTCGCGTGCGAAGATACCCTCGCCGCCTGCGGATTTCCCACGTCTGGTCTCAAGTAGCGCTTGCGAGTGCGCATTGAGTTCAAGTTCAACCGCGGTGATGCGTTATAGTGCAGGACATGACACGCTTGCCTTCTGTGTTGCTTGCACGTTCGACGGCGCTCTTGCTGGCGGTGCTCGGGGGCTGTGGCGGCCGCACCACGTTCGAGCCGGCCGACTTCGGCACGGTCACGAGTTCATCCCCCGCTGGTTCGGCGAGCCACGGCGGTAGCGCAGGCATGGCGAGCGGCGGCACGGGCGGCATCCTGGCAATGGGTGGCAAGCCTACGACCCCCGCCGGCCCGGCTGGCGGTAGCGCCTCGGGCGGCGTGCCAGCGGCCGGAGGCAAGGGCGGCACCGCTCAGATCCCCGGCACCGGAGCGACGGCCAGCGCGGGCTTCGCAGGCATGGGGATGGGTGGCACGGGCGCGCTCGCCCCCGAGCTGGTGATCACCAATTGCGACATCTACTGCAAAGCCGACATTACCAGTCCTTGCTCGAACGTGAGCTCGTTCACTCAGTGCGAGAAGGCGTGCGTCAATGAGCTTGCGAGTCGAACTCCCTATTGCCAAATGGCCGGGATCGATCTGCTCTCCTGCCTGATAAAGGTGTACCAGAACGCCGAGAACAGCGGCGCTTGCGACAATATCGACGCGCTTTCCAGCACGAAATGCGGCTTCCTTTTCGACAACTATCGGAGTTGCTTTGGCCCGGCCCCCGAACCCCCGCCGGATCCGCCGTTCCCGACCCAGTGCTCGAGCTCGGGTAGCGTCGGCAGCGCCGGCTGCAACCTGGCCGTGAAGTGCGAGAGCGGCGCGTACTACAACGTCTCGTGCTCGCAAACGAACGCGACGCAAAGCAACTGTAGCTGCAGCGCCAACTTCCCGGATGGCTCGGCCATCGGCTCCAGCCTGGGCTTGAACGAACAGGCGACCTACGCTTGTAGCGATGCCCTGACCGCTTGTGGCTTTCCGCAGCCGATTCCCAAATAGCGCCCGGCGCGTGCCGCAGCGGACATTCCCGCGAAACCGCCGCGTGAAGCTTCGCTCCTAACCTGTGCCTGACCGGGCTCGGCGCATTGGCCGAGCTCCGCCGCAGGATGAGACTCAAAAAGGAGCGTTCACGATGGCATGGCGTCAGCGCGTGGTCGTGGTCGGGGCCGGATTCGGGGGGATCGCCGTAGCGCGTGCGTTGCGCAAGGAGCGCTTCGATGTGCTGCTGATCGACCGCAACAATCACCACGTGTTTCAACCGCTCCTATACCAGGTTGCAACGTGCGCGCTGTCGCCCTCGGAAATCGCGTTTCCAGTGCGCTCGATCTTCGCTGGGCAGAAGAACGTGGAAGTGCTGTTCTCCGAAGTGCAAAGCGTCAACCTCAAGGGCCGTCGCCTGGAGACATCCACAGGACCCATCGACTACCATTTTCTGGTCCTGGCCGCGGGAGCTCGCAACAACCACTTCGGCCATGACGACTGGGTGGACATCGCCGTCGGTTTGAAGTCGCTGGATGACGCGCTCGAGATCCGCCGCCGCGTGTTGGTCGCGCTGGAAGTTGCCGAACAAGAGACCGCCGATCTGCGGCGGCGAGCCCTGCTCACCTTCTGTGTGATCGGCGGCGGCCCCACGGGCGTGGAGATGGCCGGCGCGCTCAGTGAGCTGTCGCGCACTTTGGTCGGGCGCGATTTCCGTCACATTCGCCCCGATGAAATCACGGTGATTTTGCTGGAGGGCGGGCCGTCGATCTTGAGCACCTTCAGCGAGCTATCGCGCAAGCGCGCGGTCGCACAGCTGAAGAAGCTGGGCGTAGAGGTTCAAACAAACGCCAAAGTCACCGCCATCGAACAGAACTCGGTCACCATCACGCGCGAAGACGGCAGCCCGCAAGTCATCCCCGCGGCCAATGTCATTTGGGGCGCGGGGGTGCGCGCTTCGGCGCTCACCGCCACGCTCGGTCTGCCGCTCGACCGCGCCGGCCGCGTGATCGTCGATCGTTCCTTGAACGTGCCTGGCTACGATGAAGTATTCGCGATCGGTGATTGCGCCGCGTGCACCAACCCCGACGGCGCGCCGGTGCCCGGTGTCGCGCCCGCCGCGACTCAAGCTGGCCGCTTCGTGGCCGAACAAATCATCCGCCGCATTCGCGGCCAACCCACCACGCAGTTCCGTTACATCAACAAGGGCAACCTCGCGACCATCGGCCGTTCCGCAGCGGTGGCCGAGCTCGGCAAAGCGAAGCTGTCCGGCTTCGTCGCCTGGGTGCTGTGGCTCGCCGTGCACGTTTGCTTTTTGATCGGCTTTCGCAATCGCTACATCGTGCTCTTTCAGTGGGTTTGGCACTACTTCACCAATCAAGGCGGCGCACGCCTGATCACTGGCACCAGTACGCCGCGCTCCGGCTGGCCCTCACAACCGCGTCGCCTCGCCAAACCGCTCAGCAATCCCTCACCGGCGCTCGATACGTAGGGATCGCTGAGCCAGCCCTGGCTCAAATGCCGATGCGGATCTTCTTCTTCAGCGCGCTGAGCTCGTCATCGATTTCGGACTTGCCCGGCGCGGCTGGGTCAGCGCTAGCGCCGCGCTCGAGCTCGCGGAATTTGGCTTCCACTTCCGCGCGGGACATGCCCGTGGGGCTCGGACCTGCCAGCGCTGCGTCGACTTCGCTCTGTGCGAGGACCGTGTGCTCCGCGGTCTCGATCTTGTCTTCCATGCGCCGGAACTCGTCGAACGCGCTCGCACTGCTACCGACCTTGCCCAAGGCCTCGACTCCCCCACCCGCTTTGGCTTGCTGCGCACGCGCGGCAATCGTGCCCTTGCGCAGCTCGAATTCCTTGACCTTGCGCTCCATGTTCTCGAGCGCGTCTTTCATCTCCAGAGCGGCGGCGCGTTGTTCGCCGCGTTGCGCTTCGGCGCGATCGCGTTCAGCCACGACCCGGCGCTTTTGCAGCAGGGCTTCGCGCGCCAACGCATCGTCGTCGTTGCGCACCGCGAGCTCCGCGCGAGCGCTCCATTTTTCGACCTCTTGATCGAGCTCCTCGACCTTTTTCTTGAGCTGCTTTTCGGACGCGACGCCGCTCACGACCTCTCGGCGCGCGGCCAAAATTTGCTCACGCATCTCGAGCAAGGTTTGCTCGAGGCTTTTCTTCGGGTCGTCCGCCTTGTCGAGCAAGGCGTTGAAGTTGGCGGACATGACTTGGGAGACGCGAGCGAAAATCCCCATCCCCCAAACATGCCACGCCTCGGCCTCGTGCAAAAGCGCCGGCCTCGCGCACGCGCGAGCCGGCGGTTCCTGCCGCTTTTCAGCGATTCACGATGTGGATGGCGTGACCGAGCGAAGCCGCCGCCGCTTCCATCAGCGCCTCACCCAGGGTTGGGTGTGGGTGGATGCTGAGCGCCATGTCTTCGGCCGTGGCCACGGTCTCGATCGCGAGCACGGCCTCACTGATCAGATCACTGGCGTTGGGCCCGACGATGTGGATGCCCAGGATGCGGCCCGACTTGGTGTCGGTCACCACCTTCACGAAGCCGTCGGTCTCGCCGATGCTGACGGCGCGACCGAGCGCAGCGAACGGGAACTTGCCGGCCTTGATCGTGAAGCCCTGCGCCTTGGCTTGTTCTTCGGTGAGACCGGCGGTGGCGATCTCCGGATCGGTGAAGATGATACCGGGCACGGTGACCCAATCCTTGGCGGCGTGGCGCCCGGCGATCACCTCGGCTGCAACCTCACCCTCTTTGGAGGCTTTGTGCGCGAGCATCGGTTGACCGCTGACGTCGCCGATGGCGTACACGCCCTTGACGTTCGTCTCGCACAACTCGTTGGTCTTGACGAAGCCGCGTTGATCGATCTCGACGCCGAGCTCTTCCAAGCCGAACCCGCGCGAGCGCGGCTTCATGCCCACGGCCACGAGCACCACGTCCGCTTCGATGCGCTGCTCTTTGCCTTCACTCGAGACGATCACCGTGACGCCGCTGTCGGTCTTTTCCAGCCGCTCGGCGCGCGTGTTCTTGAACAGCTTGGCGCCGCGCTTTTCCAGCTTTTTCTCGACGACTTTCACGCATTCCGGGTCCACGCCCGGCAGCAGGCTGGGCGTCAGCTCGACGACCGTCAGCTGGGCGCCGAACGACTGGTAGACCATGCCGAGCTCCAGGCCGATCACCCCGCCGCCGATCACGATCAAGCGCTTCGGGATCTTGCGTAGGCTGACCGCCTCGCGCGCGCCAATCACTTGCTTGCCGTCGAACTCGAAGCCGGGCACCTGAATCGTGGCCGACCCGGTGGCGATCACCAGGCCCTTGGTCGCCGTGACGCGCCGCTTCTCCCCCGACTTCAAGCTGACTTCGACGGTCTTCGGGTCGACGACCCTGCCCCGGCCTTCGACCATCTCGCCGCCGTTGGCCTTGAGCAGCGAGCGCACGCCGCCGGTCATCTTCTTGACCACCCCGCCCTTCCAATCCTGCATCTTGTCGACGTCTACCTTCACGTCGCCGACACTGATGCCGGAATCCGAGATGTGCCTGGCCTTCTCGACGAAGTGGGCGTTGGCAATCAGCGCCTTGGACGGAATGCAGCCCCAATTCAGGCACACCCCGCCGTACTCTTCTTCTTCGATACAGGCGACCTTCAGGCCGAGTTGGCCGAGCCGGATGGCACACACATAACCGCCGGGACCGCCGCCCAGCACGATGGCGTCGAATTGATCCATTTGGCCGCGTGATGTAACGCTTGTTTTGTTACTTCACAAGGCCTAGTCGGGATCTACGCCATCAGACGTATGAGCTGCGTGTTTCGCGGCTAGAAACAACTCTTTCCGTTGTTCCAGCAAATGGCCGGGGAGCTCCGCGTAGACGTCATCGAAGAGCGAGGCCCGCTCGGGTGCCGATGCGGCTTCCGCGACCGCGAGTGCGGCGTCCAGCTCGGCGCGCAGCTCCGCGTCCAGCGCCCGGCGGCGAGCGGCGTCCAACGCGCCTCGTGACTCGAGGGCGCTGCCCAAGCGCAGGATCGGATCGCGCGCCCGCCAGTGTTCGACTTCGGCTTCGCTGCGATAGAGCGTGGGGTCATCACTCGTGGAATGCGGCCCCAAGCGATAGGTCACGCACTCCAAGAACGTTGGGCCGAGCCCCGCCCGTGCGCGCTCCGCGGCGCGCTGGAACGCCAGATACAGCCCGGCCACGTCGTTGCCGTCCAAGCGCTCGGCCGGCATGGCGTAGGCCAGCGCGCGCTCGGCGAAGGTCGCGGTGTTGCTCTGACGCTCCGCGGGGGTGCTGATCGCCCATTGGTTGTTCTGACACACGAACACGCACGGCACGCGAAACACCTGCGCAAAGTTCAGCGCCGAGTGAAAATCAGCCGAGCTCGTGGCGCCATCGCCCAAGCAGGCGACGCTGATCACGCTCTCGCGTCGCATCTTGGCGGCCCAGGCCGCGCCGACGGCGTGGGTCAGCTGGGTGCCGATACAACTCGACCACGACACCACGTTGGCCGAGCGCCCGCTCATGTGGCTGGGCATTTGACGGCCCTTCAGCAGATCGCGCTCGTTGCCGAAGACTTGGGCCAAGTAGCTGACCAGCGGAAAGCCGCGCACGAGCAGCACGGAGCTCTCACGCAGCGCCGGGAACACCCAATCCGCGTGGCCGAGCGCGAAGCCGAGCGCCACGGGCACCGCTTCTTGACCCGTGCACGTGCCGTAAAAGCCGACTCTGCCCTGGCGCTGCAAGGCCTGCATGCGCTCGTCCAAGCCGCGAATGCGGCACAGCGCACGATAGAACTCGAGCTGCAGGGACAGCGGGATCGCGTTTACGGTTGCGTTCATGGTGCGGCTTCGAGCGCTGCGAGTGCCTCGGCGACGGTCTCAGGGTCGGCTTGCGCGGCGGTCATGCGCCGCAAAATGGGGCTGGCTTCGCGCAAGCGTGCGCGGCCCACCGCGGCCACGGCGATCGTGCGCGCATCGCGAGTGAACGCGCCCAGGCCGCGCAAGATCACGGCCTTCGCGTGCTCGTCTCCGAGCCGCGCCAGGGCCACCCGCGCGTGCCAGGAAAGTGGATCACGGAACAGCCCGAAGAACCCGAACGCCCGCCGCGTCAACGCCGGGCGCGCGTCGCTGATCGAAAGCTCACCGCACAGCTCGATCGCGGCTTGCTCGTCTTCGAGCGAGCCCACGCGATCTTTGCGTTCGACGACATCGCGGATCACGTCCGCGCCGCTTCCGTCACCCACGCGCGCGAGCAGGATTGCCGCCGCCAGACGCACGCCCGCGGCGTCGTCACGCAGAGCCGCACGCGCGCGTTGACGCAACGCTTCGGGCAGCGCAGCGCCGTGGGTCAGCACTTGCTCCTCGGCCAGGCGAAAAGCGATTTGTCGTACCTCTGCGTCCAGATCCCGGCTGGCATCCACCAAGCGCGGCAATAGGCTCTCGCGCGCCAGGCGATTGAGCGCGATCAACGCTTGAAAGCGCAGCTCGGGCGCCACGTCTACCCGCGCTGCCTCCAGCAGCTCCATGATTTCCGGATCGCTCTCGCTGCCCTGCGCGGCGATCTCGCCCAGGGCGGCGACTGCCATCTCGCGCACTTGCACGGGTGCGTGGCGAGCGGCTTCGAACAACGCCTGGCGCGACTCTTTGGCGTTGGCATCGCCCAGCGCCAGCGCGGCAGCCGCGCGGACGTGGAGATCCGCGTCGCTGCCGAGGACTTCACACAGCGCAGAGAGAGCGCGCGGGCGCGCGTCCGTCTCGGTCAAGCGCGCGAGATCGCGCAGCGCCGAGATGCGCGTTTCATTCTTCGCGTGCCCGATGTCGCGCAGGGCCGCTTCGAGCGTTCGCGGCAACGAGCGAATGCCGAACATCGCGGGGGAGCTTAGCAGCAAAGCGCGCGCGAGCCGCCCCGAGTTCGCACCCGACGCCCGAGCGAGTCAGCCGCCCGTGCCGCCGCTTTCGCTGCCGCCCGTGCCGCCGCTTTCACTGCCGCCCGTACCGCCGCTTTCGCTGCCGCCCGTGCCGCCGCTTTCGCTGCCGCCGGTCTCGACCGAGCCGCCGCTGCCACTCTCGCCGGCGCTGCCGGCTTCGGACGTGCCTGCGCTGCCGCCTTCAGCTGCGCCTCCGCCCGAGCCTCCCATAGACGATGAACTGCCCGCGGTCGGCCCGGCGTCTGAGCCGATGCAGACCCCTGGACTGCCGCCACCCGCGTCCGCGTCCCAGACCGGCGCGGAATGCGGCGGCACCGCACATACCTTTTGGCCACTTTGATGCTCGGCCAAGACCGCATTGAAGCAGGAGGGTTGCTCGCCCTCCTTGGGCGCGCAGTCGTCTTTCGGCTCGAGACAGCGGTAGCCGTCACGGCAATCCGAATCCTTGCTGCAGTGAGCCATGCAGAAGGAGCGCTTGTAGGGCGAATTGGCCTGGCTCGTCGCGCAGCCGTCGATCGGCGAGAGCGTGGTGCCGAAGTTCACGCACCGCGAGTCGTCGGGACAGCTGCCGGGCTCGCAGTTGAAAACCGTGCAATAACCACCAGGCTGGGTGACATCGCACAGGCGATCGCCGGTGGTCGAGCAGTTGGTCGAGACCGTGCAATCGTCGCCGATCTTCGGCTTACAGCCGAGGAGCATGAGCGCAGCCGTGACCCAGGGCAGCGAAAATGCCGCCAGGCGGGCGAACGGTGAACCCCTCGAAAACGCGCTATGATCGCTATCAGGCATCGGGCGGCCGCGACTGTACTCGAAGTTGACACGCCCGCCAGGCCATTCATAACTTTGGCCGCCGAAGCCGCTCATCGAACCACCCCCAGCTAATTCCTCGCGCAAAACCGGGCAATGTCGACCTTCATCACTGACGACTGTATCAACTGCGGCGCGTGCGAGCCGGAATGCCCGAACGACGCGATCTCCGAGGGCGACGAAATCTACGTCATCGACCCCGACCTGTGTACCGAGTGCGTCGGCTTCGACGACCACGAAGCTTGCCAGGCGGTCTGCCCGGTGGAGTGCTGTCTGCCCGATCCCAAGCACGTCGAGACCGAAAAGGTGTTGATTGAGCGCGCCGTTTCACTTCACGGCGACGACGAAGAGCTGAAGCAGCGCGCCGCGAGCAACACGTTCCCCTCGCGGTTCCGCAAATAGACTGGCTGTTTCGTGTGGGCGCGCGCAGACCGAACCTCCCGTTCTCAACGCTGATTGGGTTCAGCGTCGGAGCTGCGCTCGGTTTGCTCGGCTGCGGCGGAGGTGTGCCGCTCTTGTACCCGGTACACGTCTTACCCGCGGGTCGCACCGCGTTCGCGGTCGGTGTCAGCGATCGCTTTTTGCTCGGCGACGCCAAACGCGCGCTGAACGCCGAGCCTCCCCCGTCGGGCACGCCGGACGAGCCCCAGCGGCGCTCGACCGAGGCCGCGTTGGCCACGCTGGCGGAGGGCCCCGCGGTCGCCCCGTACGCCGCCGCGCGCATCGGGATCCCGGGGACGAACGAAGCGGGGCTGAGCTACAGCGGACAAGCTCTGCGTGGTGACTTTCGTCACGCCTTCGATTGGGGTGATTACGCGCTGTCCGCGGGCCTGGGAGTGACCGGGCGATTTGGGCTGACTTCGACCGACTTGCCGCCAGAGATCGATCTCAGCCGCAGCCACGCGCTGGGCGTGGACTTGCCGATCCTGTTCGGATACCGAACCGACGCGGACCTGATTTCGGTTTGGGGCGGCGTGCGCGCCAGCTTCGATCGCTGGTCGGGAAGCGTTTCGCTCGATCCCGACTCGGCCTACGAGCTCGACGCCCGCCGTTTGTCGGTCGGACCGATCTTCGGAGTGTCGGTGGGGCTGCCACCGTTCTGGGTGTCCGCCGAGCTGGAGCTCGACTACGCGCACACTACCGGGTCGCTGGATCGGCCCGGCACTCGCTATGAGGCCAAGATCGACGGCTGGTCGGCCCGCCCGGCCGGCGCGCTGATTGCCAAATTTTAGCTTGCTAGTCGGGGCCTTGCACAAACCTCACTGACCGTCGCCCGGGCGCTGTTGAATTCCCCGGAGCGATGCTAGCCTTGCGAAGTCGTGCAGTTTCTCTGGCAGTTACCCTCCTGGCTGGGAACGTCGCGCCTCTCGCCCGGGCTCGGGTTCGGTGCGCTGGCTGCGCTCAGCAGCGCCTGCTCCGTCGCGCCCGCCGACTACAGCGCAGAGGCGGACGCGGGGAGCAGCACGCATGCGTTGATCACCGTCGAGCGCAGCGCCGTCCTGAACACCGCGGAGGCGCCGCGCGCGGCCGCCTTCGCCGGTTTCGTGCGCACCCCGCCCGAGGTCGACGCAAACGCGATGTTGAGCTTGGCCGGCTTCGGGTTGGACCTGCCTGCGGTTGGGCAATGTGCCGAGCCGAACCACGAGCGCAAGAGCAGCATGCCGCTCAATCCGCTCGGGCGCGTGGAATTTCTGGACGCGGGCGACGTCACGCTGCGCACCAGCTCGACCAATTCGCCGCTGGCGACCCGTGCGCTCCCCGCAGTGACGGACCTGATTGCGGGAGTCGTCTACACCACGCGCGATCGCGCGGCCGAGCCGCTCCCGGCCGCCACG
>DASSMT010000257.1:0-32329 GCA_035688655.1 Polyangiaceae bacterium
AGGTCCGGATCTACGAAGCGGTCGCGACCGTCCAGCTCGACCCGCAACCGCTCAGCCCGTTGGGTCATCAAGCCTCGGAGTCCGCGTCGGACAGCTATTGGAGCAATCAAGAGTACTTCGCCACTCAGCATCAAGTGCTCACTTCACGCCGGGTGGCCGAGTTGGTCGTCAAGAAATTGGGGTTGAACTCCGACCGAGCGTTCCTGTTCAATCTACCCGCGGCAGCCGGCGCGAAAGAAGGCACAACCCCAGCCGCCTCCCTCGAAGATGCAGCGGAAACACTGCGTGCTCGACTGAAAGTAGAGCCGATCCAAGACAGCCGCTTGACGCGAGTCAAGCTGGTTGACGCGGACCCCGGACGCGCCCAGCGCGTCTTGTCCGCGGTCGTGGATACGTACGTTGAACAGAACCTCGACGCGAGCATGGATACCACGAACAGGACCGTGGAATGGCTGGACATTCAGCTCAAGCGTCTGAAAGGGGAGCTCGAATCACAGGAGATGAATCTCCATGATTTCAAGCTCAAATACAACCTGCTCTCCGTTTCGTACGACGACCAATCGAACATGGTGCGTGCCGAGATCCAACAGCTCAACGGCAACCTGACGGATCTGAAAGCAAAGAAGGAAGCCGTCGCGGCGCGTCTCGCACTCGTGCAGGCCGTGGACCCGCAGGATCCAGGTGAAATCCCTGCCACCGAGCTAGTTGGCAACGGTGCGCTGGGGGAACTCCGCGCCGCGTACATCCAGGCCAAGCGCGAGCTGCTCATGATGAAAGCTGGGGGCAAGCAGGACAATCACCCGGATGTCCAGAAACTCAACGCGCAATTGGAGAGTGCGCGGACGGCAATCGGTCAAGAGCTGCAAAATATCAAAAACGGCGCAGAAATGGAGCTCGCCAACGTCAACCGGCAACTCGCGGGCTTGTCGGCTCTGTACGAGGGTGCTCGCAAAGAAGCCATGCAGCTCAATCTCAAGGAGCTGGAGTACAGCCGACTGCATCGCTCCAAGGAGAACACCGAAAAGCTCTTCGGAATCGTACTCGAACGCTCGACAGAGAGTGGGCTGTCCAAGATGTCGCCGTTCAACAACGTGCGCGTGCTCGACCGTCCGCTGAAGCCCGCGATGCCCGTGTTCCCTCGGAGTGGCACGAACCTGGCCGTCGGGATCGCGCTTGGTCTGTTGCTGGGTTTCGCGGGTGCAACTGGCCGAGAGATGTTGGACCGAACCGTGCGAAACGCGGAGGATATCGAACGGGAGCTCGGCCTCGCGGTGTTGGGTTCACTTCCGGACGTGTCGCGCGAGGGTAGCGCGTTGAGTCTCGGTTACTACTATGGTCGACGTCGCGCGCGCCAAAAGGAACGCGCCAGTTTGGCGTCTCGAAGCGGTGCGAATCCCGGTGCCGCGGAAGAAAGTATCCGCCCGGAGCTACTCGTCCACACACATCCCAAGAGCGTCGCAGCCGAGGCGGCTCGCTCGATCCGCACGAACTTGATGTTCATGTCACCGGACAAGCCCTATCGTTGTCTACTCGTGACCAGTGCTGGGCCCGCGGAGGGTAAGACGACGGTTGCGACCAGCCTCGCGGTCGCGATCGCCCAAACGGGGCAATCCGTGTGTTTGGTTGATTGCGATTTGCGAAAGCCACGCATCCACACCGTATTTGGCGATCGCAACCAAGCGGGGCTCACGACCGCCCTACTGGAGCCGAACCAGCTGCAGACGCTCTTCCTTGAGACCTCCGTCCCGAATCTTCGAATTTTGTGCGCCGGCCCCACCCCACCGAATCCCGCAGACCTAATGCACAGTGAAGCTTTCGGGCGCGTTCTCGAAGAACTGCGCGGGCAATTCGATCGGGTGGTCATCGACAGCCCGCCGATCGGTCTGGTGACGGACGGCGTGATTCTCTCGACCCGCGTCGACGCAACCGTACTCGTAGTGAGAGCGCTAGCCACGAAGCGCGATGCCGCCAAGCGAGCGATGCGCTCGCTCCGCGACGTCGGCGCCAATTGCGCCGGCTTCGTGCTCAACGCGGTGTCGTCCAGCGAGGGCTACTACTACTCCGGCTACTACGCCGCGTACGGCGCGAGTAGCACTGAAACGTCCGCCAGTTAGGGTGACTCGGGCGCGTTTCGGGCAACTCGCTGGCGAAGGAGCTCGACGTGCGCCCGGGTGGTGGGTGACGCATCGAAGCTGCGATTCGCGCGATCCAACGCGGCGCGCGCAACGCCGTCGAGATGCGCTTGAGCGGCGAGCTCTGCGACTTTGAGCCAACGAGCCGCCGAGGGTTCGGCCTCCGCCGCTTTGATATAGAATTTGCTCGCGAGCGCCAGCTGGCTACCCGACTCGAGCGCGCTTGCGATCGAAGCAAACATTTTTGCGCACGACTCCATGCCGTCGCATTCGCGCGCCGCCAAAGCATCGGCGGCCGCTGAAATTGCGTCCATCGAGCCACTCTTGATCGCCGTCGCCAATGCCTCCTGCCAGCACTCTTCACCGTCGAGACTCTGCGGACAAGTTCGCGTCAAAAGCCGCGCCGCGCCGACGCTATCGCCGCGCACTCGCAGCACCTTCGACAGAAGGTAGTTCGGGCGCCATGCTTTGGGGTCGAGGCCCCGCGCCGCTCTGATTGCGCCGTCGGCTTCCGCCGTACAACCTTCGGCGAGCGCGTCGTTGCACGGGGGTTGACGCGCTTGAGTTGCCTGCAGCAAGGCTTCCGCAAAGTCCATTTGGACCCGATAAGCATTCGGGTTTCGTTGAGCTGCGCGTCGAAGGCAATCGAGTTTGAGCACGACTTGGGGCTCTCTGATGCAAGCAGCCAGGAGCAAATCCTGCCCATAGCTGCCGTCGGGAATGGCTTGCATCAATGTCTCGACGGAGGAAGCCCAAACCGGCGCGCGCGCGCTGACCGCGCCCGAAAGCGTGTGGTCGTATTGGGCAGCGAGGCGCAGATGCAACATCGCTTGGGCCATCGCCCCGTGGCGATGCATCAGATCGGCCAACACGAGGTGGACGGAACCGTTCGCTGGCGACAGCTCGAGCGCTCGCCCGAGCCAAGTGAGGGCCGTGCCATCGCGCTTCCTCATCGCAACCAGCGATCCCAGCAACGGGAAGAACGCCTCTCCGGGATGGCGCAGCGTTGCCTGATGAAGGTGATCGCGGAAACGCGCGACGTCATCCGTGCGTCCCACGCTCGCCACCTCTGGCATCGCTGTAACAGGCTCGAGCAGGCTGTGTAGCGCCCGTTCGTCCGCACTCTCGTTTGCAAGCGCGCCTGGGCCGAGGATGGCCAGCTCTCCGTATTCGGCAGACATTTGGCTACGCTCGAGCTCGACCGGGGAACGCGACCACGCACTGGCTGCTACCCAGAGTGCAAGAGCCGGTACGGCGACAACAAACGCACGCTTTCCAAGAGGTTTGGCAGCCTCGGTCCCGGAACTGATCTCGGTGCTGCGAGCAGGTAAAGAGCGCTCGCCCGCTGCCAACGCGACAACGGCTGCGATGGCGAGTGCAGGTACCTCCAGACCCAAGTCGGCGAAGTTCTGAAAAAACAGCGCCAAAACCCCCGTCAACAACATGCAGTGCAGTCGATTGTCACGGGTACGGTACCACTCGCGCAGCAAATAGCCGACGATCAGCACGACGGCGCCCACTCCGACCGGAATTCCCCACTCGGAGATCCACTGAATCACGAAGTTTTCTGCGTGGGTGACTACGATTGCCCAATCGTAGTCGAGCGCCTGTCGGTACGCGGGAAAAGCCGTTTCGAACGAACCCCGCCCGACTCCCACGAGAGCGTGCTCTCGGATCATCGGCAGGGACCAAAGCCAGACCAGTACTTTTCGACTGAAATCGAGCGAAACCAGCTGTTCCGCTTCTTGATCGGTTCCAAGCGCGAACGCGATGGTAATGCCCATCGCCAGCGGCGCCATCGCCAACCCCAAACCGCGTACCAAATTGCGGGATCCGCTCGCAGTCAGCTGCCAGATGACCGCCACGAAGCCGGCGACGAGCGTGCTCAGAACACCAGCGCGCGAGCCAGAAAGGGCGAGCACCGCCGATATGGCGCCAAGCCCAATCATCAATCCCAAACGCGGCACGGAAGAGCGACCGCTGAGCAAGAGTCCGCCGCCGGCAAACAAGCCCAAGATCGCATAGCCAGCGAGGTTGTTGGAATTCAACAGTGGCCCGACGCTCCAGCGCCGGACCGGGAAGTTCGGCTGATATATTCCATACACTTCGGTCAGATCAGCGATGCCGTGGATCAGCGTGGTGAGCGCCACGAGGGTCACCGATCCGAAGAGGAGGGTCGCGAGCCAAGTAGAGCCACGACGCGATCGCGACCGCACGGCCATGATGTAAACGGAGGCATACGTCAACCACTTCAACGCTTCCGCGATCGAGGCTGAGGGATCGAGCGACAGCGAGAAGTTGTGCAGCGGGGGTTCACCGAACGGGATGAGAGAGCGCAACCAGACGGAGGCAGAGACCGGTGATGCCCAGCTCACCCAAGCGGCAGGCAACGGAACCGCCTGCAAGGCAGAGAAGAGGCCGAGCGCCGCGAGAACCACCGCCGGCCATGGCACTCGCTTCAAACCCCATGCTTCGACCGTGGCGCCAGTCAAGGCGAGCCCCGAGATCGCCAACAAAACTGGGATGTGCACGGTGCCGATGGCCAGTGCTGAGCCCACCAGCACGATGGCGAGGAGGGCATCACAAGCCAGAGCACGCAGCTCACGAGTGTCTAACGTCTGAGTGCGCCTTCTGCGTCGGCGCGGCGAGCGGGTCTCTGTTTCGGTCGAATCCATGGCCTGGCCCACTATAGCTTCTCAAAGAAGGATAGATGTTCGCGCGCGATCACGGCCAGGCTTATACCGCGATTGCTTCGGGTTGCGGCCGCTATGCTCGCCGTTTTCGGGGGCCTGACGACAAATCTTGAACGGCGGGCGTCCAACGCGCCACGTCATTCGGCAGGCACCTTGCCTGAGTCGATAGTGGACCGAGAAGACCGCTATCCCCCACGAGACCGCATCGAGCGACGAATTGTGCGTACGATAAGGTCGAGGGGGCGACCCAGGCGACGACGAACCCGCGAGATAGTTCCGGTCGCCGGGCCATACAAGGCGTCGAGCGCTGACTCGGAGGGGTACAGCAGGTCGGCGATGTAGCGTCCTACCTCGAGCGCGCTCGATCCGTCCCTGAACTTGTGGGCGAGTCCCGCTGCGCGCAAACGCTCTGCGTAGCCAGTGTCGAGCCGGGCCGCGAGGCAGTGCCACAGCAAAATCTGCTCACTCGTGCCGTGGAAATTCGGTCCTCGAAAATCCCCCTCAGACAACGAAGTGCAGAGTCGTTCGAGCGTTGCGCAGGTGGGTTCTAGCTCAGGAGCAAGATATCTCGCGGCGTTGCGCACGATCTGCGGCTCCGCGCGCCGCAGATCCATCAAATCCGCCAGCAGACGCATGGGTGAGTGAGTCTGAGGCGTCGAACGATTTTGGACCAATGCGTGGGCGATCGCGTGCGCCGCCAAGACGTCGATTCTCGGCACCAACGTTGAACTATCGGCTTTGGTCAGGAGCCCGTGCACCGCCAACTGCTCAGCCGTCGCAAATGTGCCCTTCTCGATGACGACTCCGGGGAGATGGACATGCAGGTCGATAATCGCGCCGTCGGGATCTACCAGAGCTTCGAGTTGATGTGGGTACTCGTGTGTGTTCGTCCTTTGGAATCCTGCCGCAACCAGGGCACGCCAAAATGCTCTTGCCCTCCCCTTGGGCAGCAACACATCGAGATCGGATGCCTCACGTGATCCGACGGAGATCAGGCCGGCAAGGCGTAGTCCTCCGAATTTGACCGCGATGACCCGAGTCCCAAACCGCTCAGCGAGCTGTCCGAGCCGCCGCAGCGCATGCATCAGCAGCGTCTGCTTGACGACATTCTCGTAGTAGTACGCGTTCAATTCCTCGGCGAGGGCGTCGGCAGCCGAACCTTCTCGGAAGCTTCGGAGCCTGGCTGCGATTCGACCCGAAAGCTGGGTCGTCTGCGCAATTTGTAGGGCGCGCCGTGGATCCCTGGGTTGCTCGCACGTGGCGACGTTGCCAAACGCCGCGCAGAGAACCCAATCCAGATCCGCGTCGATGCCAATTCGTGGAGGCTGGAAGCTCAGCGGTCGAATGGGCATATCGCGGTTTGCGCTTGCTGGACGGTGGCCAACGCCATCACGCAGTGGTGCGTATACGCGGCGCGAGCTGTGACGCAAGCAGAGCTAGCACCGGAAGCGTCAATAAGGCCTCACTCCCCAAACTGCAAACGAAGAGTCCGACCCAAACGGCTCGTTGCCAGGTGTTCAGGACCTCGAAGCGATAACCCCGCCGCCCCACGACCCAAGCACTAGCCAGCAGCCCAACCCCGGCTAGACCGAGCTCGCTCAGGAGGCCACCCAGCTGATTGTGTGAGTCTCTCTGGTCCGTCCATTCGCCGAAGGTATTCATGGCCATGACCCGGCACTCTTCGCGAAATCGGCCTGGGCCTACCCCAACCAAGGCGTGCTCGGTGAAACAGGTCAACCCGCGAAGCGCCAACTTTCCATAAGCCGTGACGTGGCCAGTCACGGACAGGCCTGCCGCACCAAATGTCACTTGCGGCATGAATTCCGGGCCGAGTCCCCCGCTCCAGTATTGTGGGAGCTCGCGGGAATTGACCAGGGCGTGTCCGGCCACGCTGACCCCGAGCGGCTGGAAGTAGAGCACTCCGGCGGCAAAAACCACGGCGCAGGCCACGCACGGCCAACGCAACCATCGCTTCGGCAAGAGGGCCGCGAGCAGCGCGGGGACTGCGAGCAACGCAATCGACAGAGTGGCGCATGCTTCGACCAAGCCAAGCGCACGAGAAACCCAGCGGAGCTTCGATCGTGGGAATGCTTCGAGCAAGCCGATGCTCACCAATGCCCAAACACCAGCCGGAGCCGGCGTGTTCGCCAAACCTCGAAAACGCGGAAGCCCAGCGGTGTATTCGTGCTGCACTTGCTCGAAGGCGCTGAAATGACCCCCGAGGAGCGGGCTCGACAAGGCGAGTATCAGATTGCCGATGAGCAGCGCCATCGCGGCCCATCCCAAGGCCGACCTCGCGCGCGCGCCGCCGAGAGCGAGAATCGACGTGAACCAGGCAAGCGCCAAACAACCACGGGCGGCGCTCGAGCAGGTGCGAAAGCTGAACCCTTGCCCGAGCGCCGGGATCACGAATGCGAGCATACCAAGCCCGAGCGCTGGCAGGATCAGTCGAACGGGCAAAGCCAATCCGCGCCAATTCATGCAAGCAGCGAGGAACCCGAACGCGATGGCCCCAGCAAATCCGAGATTGACCGGATGGCCGAAGGCGCTGTAAGCGACGCCTATCGTGCCCACGAACCAAGCCACCCCGATCAGCACTTGGCTCGGCATCGTCACAAATGCAGCCTGATACGCGATCGGCGCAAAACGACAAGCGGATTGCGCCGGGGCGGCCATGCGCTACCGGGTTTTCCCGGCTCTTCGAATGAAAGGCCCCGACGCCGCATCTGAGGGAGTTGTATCGCGATCTGCGCTCCGAGCGTGGAGCCAGAGTCTTGCTGGCCCGCCTTGGGTGGGCGTATAGTGAAAATTGCAATGAACCCTAGTCCGTCTGGCGAAAAACGCGAGGAACCGAAAACCGAGGAAACCCCGGTGGTGTCGATAGTCTCGCGCCGGCCGTACGAGGCACCGCGGGTCACGAGGGGGCGCTCGGTTCAGAGTGCCACGCAGTTCATCCCGATAAGTGGCCAAGCGCCGGCGAAGATCCCGCCGAAATAGACATCGGCCATCGTGCCTGCCTTGCACGGAATCCGCCTGTCGTTGGATGGGGCTTCCGCCCAGGCGCTTGCGCCGTGGTTGGATCCGGAACCCGGATTAGCCCGCACCCCTGCAGTCAAACTCGAGATTCTGCACGAGGGCGAGCTACGGCCTCCCGCAGTGCTGGAGCTGATTGTCGAGGAACCCGCCGGTTGGCTAGGACGAACAGCCAATGGGTTCGTGGTCGGGAATCGCGCGCGGACATGGTTTGCTATCGAGGATTCGCCGCTGCGAATTCGCGGGGTCTTAGGTGACACCAGCGACTCGACCCGAGACCTGCTGCTCGCGGCGTTGCTCGTTGGGCTCCGCTCGCTTGGTCTCCACTGCATTCACGCTGCGACCGTGAGCTTCGATCAGCACGCGCTATTGCTCATTGGTGAATCCGGAGCAGGCAAGAGCACGACGGCAACGGCGTTGGTCAGGGCTGGCTGCGGGTACCTTGGAGATGACGGGGTTTTGATTCGCCAGCGCCCAGGGGACGTCGAGCTGCTGCCGCTCTGGTCGTCGTTTCGCCTGACCGATCAGTCGCTCGGTTCTTTCGAAACGCTGAGATCTCACAGCTCGAAGCTCGCGGGCGAGGAGAAGTGGACCCTGAATGCACGGGCCGCCTTTCCCGATCGTTTTCTTTCTCATTGGCTAGGGCGCAAGGCGCTGCTCTTTCTAGGACGATCCGGCAAGGCAGATTCCTTCGTGCAACCGGTGGCACAAGCGGAGGCGCTCGGACTGCTCATCGCACAGTCGCGCTCGTTCAGCTTCGAATGTGATCCGGGCGCACGCCGGCACCTGGATCTTCTCGCGCAGCTGGTCCGCGTTGCTCACAGCGCGCGGCTGCAACTCGGCACGGAATGGCTCGTGGATCCCGACGGCTCGGCGCAACGGCTACTCGAGAGGGCGCAGTCTTTATTCCGAGCGCCCGATGCGCGCGACGACGTCTCCTGACGAAGGGTACGAGATCACTCGAACTTCGGCGCTGGCTCGGCGAAACAAGGCGCTGGCGGGCGACTCTGCTGACGATCTCGGTGCTCCACGATGCAACGATCATGGCGTTCCCCGTGACATTTCTGGTGCTGGGCAGTGATTGCCGTACTGCCAATCGCAGTCGGTATCGGCCTCGAAGTGCTTCGCTCGCAGCTGCGCCGTCGACTTAACTTGCTTGCCGCTCACCGGTACTGCGCAGCCGAAGGCCCAACGTGCCGCCGAACTCTCCCGCCAAGCTGTGGTTGCGGACTCAGTATCGCCATTGCTCGAGCAATCCTGAAAAAGTCGCGCCTCCTGTTATTGGACGAACCGGACGTCTGGCTCGACGCCGAAGGGCGCGCGTCGTTGGCGCGCGCCCTTCATCGTGAACTGGCGCCGTGATCGTCGTCTCGCATCGAAGAGACTGGCTACCGGGTAACAGCCAAACGATTGATCTCGAGGCTCAACCGGATCCTGCGATCGGCAGCAGCAAAGCATGAGGATACGGCGTCTCGCAGAAATGTTCGACTGCGTAGCCAGTCTGTGCGCATAGCTCGGTGAATTCAGTCACCGAATATTCGTAATAAAAGCCAATGTGCGTTGCGAACCGCAGCCCCGATGGCACGGGGTGCGCACCGGCGCCCCCAAGCAGGCGTCTCAGTCGATTCCGAAGCTTGCCCGCGCCTCCCTTTACCGCTGGGCGGTCCGTAGAGCGCAGAACGAAGCTTACGATAACAGAGGCTTCAGGAGCCAAGGCGCGGAGCGCTCGAAGCGTGTCGACCGCTGCGCCCATTTCGGTCAAATGCGATAGGCTTGCCCACCCTAAGATACAAACATCGAAGTGACCACCGAGGCCGTCCAACCGCCCCGATTTGCCCTTCGCTCGAGCCACCAAATCATCATAGTCGGCCTGGACCACCACGGCCCTTTTGCCTTGGGCGACAGTGCGTGCAGACTCGAACAGCGGCGCTACCGGCTCGAACGCGAATACCTCGTAGCCGAGCTCAAGAAGCGCGCGAAGTTCCCGCCCCCCACCCGCGGCGCCAAGCAGGACTCGTCCGCAACGCGGAACGCGGGAATGCTCGAGCAGGGCAATTTCCCATGACCAAAGTCCTTCTATAAAGAACTCGCCACCCGAGACGTACGGCCGACTTCGCGCGTACGTTTCAAAGGTCAGTTCGTGCCTCTGGTTTGGTTGCAGAAATGCAAAGAGCAGTTCATCGCGCACGATTTGTTGACCCACATCGAGTGTGGTCAGCGCTCGGCTAAACCGACACAAAAGCCTAGACCACGAAGGGGCATTCATCGTGCGGCTTTTCGCGCCTGGGTACCGCAACGTCAAGTGCGCGGGGGAAAACCCTGGGTTTGCTGTTCGGAAGTTCGAGCCCGCACACTCCACTGAGCGCTGCATCAGAACTAGCACGCACCTTTGCCCCCATTCTCCGACCGAACGGACATGTTCTGGTTCGTCGCTGTAACGTTTTCGGGCAGGTGCACACCGGATCAAGTGATGCTATTTAGCTGTTCGAATCAGGTTGGCTTCTTTGCAAGGGAGAATGAGCTGTGCGTTACCTTAGTCTGGCTGGGTTAGTTGTTATGGCGGGCGCGGCAACCGCATTTGGTTGTGCGGACGACGACTCGAGTACCAACCCGAGCGCCGGCAACGGCGGGGCGCAAACAGCGGCTGGTGCTTCAGGCAAGGGCGGCAGCGCCGGCAAAGGCGGCGGCACTGCGGGCAGCAGCGGAGAAGCCGGCGCGGCGGCTGGCGAGGCGGGAGAGGGCAACGCGAGTGGCACCGGCGGCGGCGGCACTGGCGGCAACGTTGGAGGCTCGGCCGGCAGCATTGCTGGTGGAGGTACTTCTGGCGGAGGCACGGCCGGCAGCATCGCTGGCGGTGGCACCGCTGGCGGTGACGTTGGAGGCACGGCCGGCAGCATCGCTGGCGGTGGCACCGCTGGCGGTGATGTTGGAGGCACGGCTGGGAGCATCGCTGGCGGCGGCAGCGGTGGTAGCGTGGGAGGCAACGGCGGCAGCGGCGGCAGCGCAGTGACCACCGGGTCGCTCAGCGTCACGCTGAGCGGAGTGCCGGCCGGCAAGACCGCGTCGGTCATGATTGCCGGTCCGAACAACTTCACGCAAATCGTCTCGGCCGCGACGACGCTTGCGGACATTGCCGCCGGCACCTATTCGATCACTGCGCCCTCGATCCGCGTAGCGGGAACGCAGGTGGATTCCGTTTACGACGCGACAATCAGCGGGTCGGCAACCGTGACGCCGAATGGCACGTCAACTGCCGCAATCAGCTACGCGCTACGACCCGGAGCTGGCCTGTGGGCGACGAATGCGACGACCAAAAACGCCTTTCGCTTTGACGCTGCCGCGATCGCAAAAACGGGGGCGAACAGCGATGCAGCGACTGCCACACTCAATCTGGACCTGGGCGGCAACGGGACCATTGCCATCGCATTCTCGTCAACTGGCGCGCTGTGGGCGAGCTCCTGCAAGAGTTCACAATTCCCACAGACGCTAGGCAAGTACGATCCGGCCAAGCTCGCAACGTCCGGTACCCCCGTCGCCGATGTGAAGATCACTCTACCGGCGACGGACGTGACGTATGACTGCCCGGACGCGCTTGCCTTCGACGACGCGGGCAATTTGTGGGTGGGCTTTTTCCGAGGCCACATCCTGAAATACAACGCAGCCGACCTCACAGTCACCGGCACTCCGGCGCCGGCAGTCGTCCTTAGCGGAAGTTACTTCGGCGGGATCGTCGACCTTGCGTTCGACAGTGCCGGCAACCTGTATGTATGTCCATACAACTTCGGGGTCCCGGTCATCTCTCGATTGTCCCCAGCCCAACTCACGGCTAGCGACAGCGCAATCGTGCCGGCAGTGCGCCTCACGGTCGGCACTACTGGAGCTGGGCTCGGAGGTATCGCGCTTGGTAGCGATGGCAGTCTCTGGGTTGCCGACTACAATCATGGCGGAGCGACGAGCAGCATCTTGAAG
This sequence comes from Polyangiaceae bacterium, assembly GCA_035688655.1. Classification (GTDB taxonomy): domain Bacteria; phylum Myxococcota_A; class Polyangia; order Polyangiales; family Polyangiaceae; genus PMG-095. The sequence goes on from DASSMT010000257.1 coordinate 11,828, forward strand.
CTCAAGGCGTCGGACCTGGGGACCACCGGCACGCCCACGCCGGCGCTCGCCATCACGGGGATTGCTGGCCCGGAACAAATGGCCTTCGACAACGCGGGCAACCTGTGGATTGCATCGTATGACAGCTCGAAGGTCGTTGCGCTGAGCGCTGGGGACCTTGCGACCGGTGGCGCCAAGACCCCGTTGACCACGCTAACCGCTGGCGGTTCACTCAGCACGACGTTTGCGGTCCGCTTCAACCCGGGCGCGCCCTGAAAGTCGGGCACGCCGTGGCCCGCGCACGGCGGGTGGCAGAGCTAGTCGCACTTCGACTAGCTCTGCCGAGACGCGTTGAAAGGGAACCACTCGACGCTTTACTGGCCGCCCTGACCCCTCGTCCCGCGCGGTCACTGAATAGCGCTGGGGCTGTGCCGAACTTGCGGCGCGACCTCTTGCGAACCGAGTGGGTAGTGCGACACGTGCCGGGGCTACCGAATACCTGCCTCTACCGGGCCCTCGCTCGCTACGCCGTGCTAAGGCGGACTGGCATGGATGCCGCGTTCGTGATGGGTTTGGGCCCAAAGGGGGTCGACGACGATGGTCACGCCTGGGTAGAGGTCGGGGGTAAACCTTACGAAGAACCGGACGACGTGACTCGCTTCGCGATCACCTTTCGCTATCCGCCGGCCTCCAACCTTTGAACCCCGGACCAATCACCAGGACCTGCCATGCTCGACCTTCATCCGAAGTGCCTGCTTACCGAACTCGACGACGGCACCGGGGTGCTGTTGAACTTAGAGGCTAAGTTTTATCACACGTTGAATGCGACTGCGGTCACCTTGTGGAAATCCCTCGAGCGAGGCGCCCGCACGAATGAGGAACTCGCAACGGCGTTGATTCGGGAATTTCAGGTCGACGAAGCACGAGCTTTGGCGGATGTCGCAGTCGCCCTGCGTGACTTCGAACATGAAGGTTTGCTCGTGCGTCGGGCCTGATGACAGACAACAGCCGGCACGCCTCTGACACGGACCGTTTCGTTGTTGCTCACATAACCCGATTGACTCCGCAGCCTGTCTCGTCTTGCAAGGTGCCCCGGTTAACCGCCCAACCCGCCCCTCGCGACACCACAATAGCGTGCTTCCCGAGGAAACGCGCAAATCCGTTGGCCAACGATGAGCAGCAACCAACGAGGCGTCTCAACACTTTTCGCAAACGCTGCTGCGTGAGTCTTTGACGAGCTCGCGGTTTGCAAGCGTCACTGTGTCAGGAATGACTGAGAGCGACCAGCTCACAGTGTCCTGCGAATCGATACGGAAACTCGGCTTTGCTCGTGAATAGGCAAGGCTCGGCACGCATCGAACTCGGCACGCATCGAACGTGGATCGCTGCACTCCGTCGAGTGTAGGCTCTCTCCCCTTATGAATGTGGTCGTCACCGGAGCTTGTGGCTACATCGGGTCGCACGCCGTGCGGAGTCTGTTGAAAGCCGGGCATCACCCAATCGCACTCGACAATCTCAGTCGTGGACACCGAGAGTCACTCCCGGTTGGGGTTCCATTCGTGCAAATCGACGTGCGTGATACGGACGCGCTCGTGAACGTCTTAGGGCAGCACGCCGCGGACTGCGTGCTCCACTTTGCTGCCTTCTCGTATGTCGGCGAGTCAGTCGATCAGCCCTTGAGCTACTACGACAACAACTCTCGCGGCACGCTCAGCCTATTACAGGCGCTGGATCGCACAGGCGTGCGGCGCTTGGTGTTCAGCTCGACCTGTGCGACTTATGGTGCGCCGACCGTCGTACCGATCGACGAACAAGCCGAGCAACGCCCGGTCAACCCCTACGGCTGGTCGAAGCTATTTTCGGAGCGCATGCTGTTCGACTACGCCGCGCGTAACAAGGATTTCGCTTGCTGCGCCTTGCGCTACTTCAATGTTGCCGGCTCATCCACGGACGGCCTCATCGGTGAAGACCACACCCCCGAGACTCACCTGATTCCGGTGATCTTGCAGACCAAGTTGGGCCTGCGCGACAAAGTAACCATCCATGGTGAAGACTACGCAACCGAAGACGGCACGTGCATCCGTGACTACATCCACGTAGAAGACCTGGTCGAAGCACACGTGGAAGTGTTGGCGGCGCTGAAGCCCGGAGCGCAGCTCGTCTACAACCTCGGGATCGGCCGAGGCTACAGCGTCAAGGAGATCATCGCCGCCGCGCGCAGTGTGGTCGGCGATTTTCGCGTCGAGAGCGGGCCGCGCCGCCCGGGAGATCCTCCAATCCTGTTTGCGAATGCGGGCAAAATTCAGCGTGAGCTCGGCTGGAGCGCGCGCCGCGCCGACGTTCGATTCATGATCGAAAGCGCCTGGCGTTGGTTCGAAAGGAACCCGCGCGGATACGCTAGCCAACGGCGGAGTCACGGGCGATAACAGGCGCGTGCGCCTCTGCTCGGTATCCATCGATCTGGACGAAGTCGCCCACTACTCGGCCATTCACGGGCTCGCAGTCAGTGACGAATGCAACGCCGTTTTCGATTTGGCCCTCGAGCGCATTCTAGACTTTGCTGCGGGCCTTGCCCTCCCGTTGACGCTATTCGTGATCGCCCGCGACTTGGACCGCCCGCAGAACGTCGGGGTTTTGAAGCGTGCCGTCGAGTATGGGCACGAAATCGGCAATCACTCGCTCGACCACTTGTACGATTTGACACGGCGCGAGCATGGCGTGCAGGCGCAGCAGGTCGTAGAAGCAAACCAACGCATCCGTACGCTGCTCGGTGTTCAGCCCGCGGGCTTCCGCGCGCCAGGCTACACCATGAGCGACACGCTGATTGGCGTCCTGAGCGACGCTGGGCTCAGCTATGACTCATCGGTCTTTCCGTGTCCCGGCTATTACGCGGCGAAGGCGGCCTCTCTGTTGGGAATGAAGGCGCTCGGGCGCGTCTCGAAATCGATTCTCGACACCCCAGCCATGCTCCGTGCGCCCAGCGTCCCCTATCGTACTGGCTCGCCCTACTGGGCGAGGGGTACGGGGCTGCTAGAGCTTCCGATCCAGGTGGTCGGTCCCCTTCGCTTGCCCTTTATTGGGACAAGCCTTGCGCTGCTCGGTCCGAGCGGCGCGAGACTCCTCACGCACCGGCTCAAGGGAGTGCCGTTCGTCAACTTGGAGCTACATGGGCTCGATTTTCTCGAGGCCCACGAGGTGCCGCGAGCGTTGCGTAGAGTGCAACCCGACCTGCGAGTTCCGCTCGCTCGCAAATTGCAGGTGTTCGACACCGTGCTGGACACGCTGCGTTCTCAGGGCTACTCGGCCGTGCGCCTCGACGAGGCTGCGAACATCTTGGCGCGGACCTGAGCGATGCCTTCCCTGCTCCAGAAAATCGAAACCAAGTCCGCGCGGATCGTCGTGATTGGCATCGGTTACGTCGGCTTGCCCTTAGCCGTCGAGTTTGCGCGTGCAGGGTTCCGAACTACGGGTCTCGATCTCGACCCCGAGAAAGTGCGCTTGTTGAATGCGGGCGAGTCCTATGTCAGCGATGTGCCGACCGGGGAACTGGCACCGCACGTGAGTGCTCGGTTGCTGGATGCCAGCATCGATCCCGGCATCCTTCACGAAGCCGACGTGGTCGTGGTCTGCGTCCCGACGCCGCTGAACAAGACCAAGGACCCGGATATGCGCTTCATTCGGGCCGCCACCGACGAGATTGCGCGCCATCAGCATGACGGCATGCTCGTGATCCTTGAATCGACCACCTACCCAGGGACCACGACCGAACTCTTGGTGCCCAAGTTGACCGAAAAGGGTGCGGTGCTCGGGCGCTCCGTGTTCATTGCATTCTCTCCGGAGCGCGTCGATCCGGGCAACCGGGTTTATAAAACCAGGAATACGCCGAAGGTCTTGGGCGGCGCGAGTCCTGCGTGCTTGACCGTGGCCTCTGCGCTTTATTCTCAGATCCTGGACCGGATCGTGCCCGTTTCGTCGACCGAGACGGCAGAGATGGTCAAGCTGCTCGAGAACACGTTTCGCGCGGTAAATATCGGGCTCGTGAACGAGATTGCGATGATGAGCCGTAAGCTCGGGGTCGATCCGTTCGAGGTAATTCGCGCGGCGGCGACCAAGCCGTTCGGCTTCATGCCGTTCTACCCGGGTCCGGGGCTCGGTGGACATTGCATCCCGGTCGATCCCTTGTACATGTCATGGAAGTTACGCACGCTTCAATACCAAGCGCGCTTCATCGAGCTCGCAGACTCGATCAACGGCGCCATGCCGAGCTACGTGGTCGAGCGCACGAATGAAGCGTTGAACGATCGCTCGCGCCCCATCCGCGGCTCGAAGATCCTAATCTATGGCGTTGCCTACAAGCGCGATGTCCGCGACGTGCGTGAGTCCCCCGCCCTCGCAATCATCCACGAACTCAAGCAGCGTGGCGCTGAGGTGATGTACATGGATCCTCACGTCCCACAACTTAAGGAAGACGGCGTGGATCTCAGGGGCATTGACCCTGCCAGCGACTTCTCCGTCTTCGACGCAGTGATTGTGGTCACCGATCACACGCTGCTGGATCGCGAACGGCTGCTGCGGCAAGCCAACGTCGTCGTCGATACGCGCGATGCGCTGCGCGACGTGGTGGGTGACCGAAGCAAGGTCTACGGGCTCTGAGCGTTGTGGATTTGAAACAGTCGAGCCAGCAGGTCCCTCGTCAACTGCGGGTTCTCGTCGGTTAGATTGTTCGTCTCGGACGGATCCTGTCTGACATCGTAGAGTTCGAGGAGCTGACGACGCGGCGTGTACAACAAACGATACTTGCCGTAGAGCAGGCTCCATTGCGCATTATCGAAGCTCGCAAGTCCCGGACCGTTGCCCACGTCGGTCGCGCCGACCAGCGCAAGCAGGCTCTGATCGGCGCTCGCGTCGGGTTCGAGGCCAAGCAAGGCGCGCAACATATTGAACGCACCAGGGCTCGTCACTGGAACATCGACCGTCGCGGGCTTGCTGCCGGGCACGCGAACCATCAGGGGGATATGTGTCAGCTCTCGAAAGACGAAGAGTCCGTGAGCTCTCAGCCCTCGCGCGCCCAGGGCTTCGCCGTGGTCCGCGAGCAGCACCACGTTCAGCTGATCACGTTTCGCGAGCAGCGGACCGAGATCCGCATCCAAATGTTCGAGCACCGCATCGTAGCGCGCGACGTCGTCCGAATCAGGCAAGCGCTCGTCTTCGAGCGCGTACCACTGATGCAGGTCGTAGTAGTGGAGCCAGAGCAACGAAGGAGGCCGCGCAGAGTCGAGCTGCTCGAGCGCCGCGCGCGTCAACTGCTTGCTGGTCGACACGGTCTCTCCCGCGCCCCACGCGGTTGGCTCGCCCGTTGGGACGCTCTCGGATGCCGAGAAGCTCGCGATGGGATCTTGCGAGCCAAGAGTTTGGAAGCGCTTGGTCACAACGTCCGGCGCGATGAAGGAGCTCGATCGTCCTGCGCGGGCGAGCGCCTGAGCAATGTTGTCATGAGCACGCGAAGGGAACACGCGACCGCTCATCATCGCAGGCACGCTGGTCAGCGTGGTCGCCGCGGTAGCATATACCCGTGTGAATCGAATCGATTCACGTGTCAGCTGTGCCAGATTGGGAAAGCGCGGGCTGCCAACGCGATCGAAGCGCAGCGCATCCACTAAGATCACGACGGTCGGAAATTGTCGGGCGCGCTCGGAAATCTGCCGCGCGAGACCGTCGTCGCGCGTGCGAAACGGTTCGAACGACAGTCCGGAAGATTTGGGATCATCGAGACCATCACAGTCGGAATCACGGCCGTCACCTGGTCGTTCAATGGCGCCAGTAAACACCGTCGGGTCCGAATCGTCACAGTCGCCGCCACCAAAGATACGAGCATATCCATCTCGATCGCGATCGAGGTGAAATTGCGCGTAGTCGATGAGCTGCAAGCCGGCCCAGGTGTATTGGGTCATGAGTGCGCCCACCGGGCGAGGAGACGGAAGGGCGAGCAAGCTCGGCAAACAGAGCAACGACAACCCTACGGCCGCGTGCCTCGCAGGCGGAGGCAAGCGAAGCAACTCCAACGACTGGAATGCGAGCGCCAGTCCTACAGCAAGAAGTAGAACGTGAAAGTACGGCATGCCGTTGGGAGCATGGGCGGTGAGCACGATGGTCGCGAGCGAGAGCAGCGCGGCAGCGGCCACGATCGCCCAGCGAACCGTTCGAGTCGAATTGCCTGCGACCAGCCGGGCAGCAATCCAAGGAGCTAGCAGCGCGCTCGCAGCCACACCAAAAGGCACGGCCCACGGCCCCCAAGCGCCAATGTACGTCCGTCGAATGCCGCCCCCCGCGAACACTTTGCGCGAGAGCAACAGTGCGAGCACAAAAGCGACCCCGACCAGCAGCGCATGCCAGACCGCGCGATTCGGGACTAAACGCTTGAACCCCGCTGCGAACCGACGACTCGACCAGACGATAACGCCGAGGATTTGGCCAAACCACAGCCACAAGCCGAGGACGGCCGCTGAACACGACCAGCCCACCCAACCGTGCGCCGCCAAGCTCGCGCGGACGATGTCAGAGATTGCGAAAACCAGCCCTGCAATCGAGCCGACACCCACGGACTCCCAAATCTGAGCGGCTATGGGTCGTAGAATTGACGCGCTTGCTTGAACCGCGGGATTGACTCCCTCCTGTTCGGATTGCGCATCGACTAAGGAGCGGACAGTTTGCAAGTAGCGTCCTCCCACCAAGCGGAATAACTCCGGGACGTTATGTGGCGTTGAGGAAAATTGCCAGCGGCGATTTCGCGTCGCGGGCCGTCGAGCGGGCGTCTAGAAACAAACGGTCACACTGAGTCGAAGAGTCTCACTATTTCAATTAGTGAGAACGCTGATAGCCCCTCCGGGCGCGGCGGTTCTCGCTGGGAAATCGCTCGCATCTGTTGCAGGTCTGCGAGTTGAAATTCATTTTCTAACCCTTGGGCACTGCCCTTCGGGCTCGCGTTCTTATCTCAAGTGAGCGTCGGAGTTCGCCGCTTGCTCGGGCGCCTACCCCGGCCCGGCCCCAGGTGTTCAGGAACAGTGGCGACATGGCGGCGATTTGCATCGCGATGTCGTCCACTACGCATTTCTCGAGCGCCGGGGCTTTGGTGGCAGCTGCTATGGCGGCGGCTACGCTGCCAGTGCGGACAGCGAGCAGTACGCGGACAGTGGTCGAGTTTGCACGCACCGGATTCCGAAGGACCGGTTTCCACCTCGAGACCGCCAAAGTCTCGCGCGCCAACGACTGACTTTGGGCTATGTGCCGTGCTCAGCGCGACGCGCCCGCTAACCCAAATAAAAAAAAGGCCCGAGGTGGAAACCTCGAGCCCTTTGCTTGCTACGCGCAGAGCGCCTGAAGCGCCCGCCGTGAGCGGTTCTCTCAGCCCCCCGCCATCTTCGCCACTTCACTGGCGAAGTCCGGCGCAGTCGGCTTCTCGATCCCCTCGCCCAGCTGGAACCGAGCAAAGCGGCTCAGGGTGACGTCGGTCCCGAGCTCTTTGGCCAAGCCAGCGCGCAGCGCTTCGACGGTCTTGCCCGTCTCGATCACGCTGTCTTGCTCGAGCAAACAGACCTCTTTGGCCCACTTGGCGAGCTTGCCTTCGATGATCTTGGGACGAGCCGCTTCCGGCTTGCCCTCTTCCGCCAACTGAGCGTCAAAGATCGTCGCTTGCTTGGCGCGAGCGTCGGCCGGCATTTCGGAGACGTTCAGGAACAACGGGGACATGGCGGCGATCTGCATCGCGCTGTCGTCCACGAACTTCTCGAACGCGGGCGCTTTCGCCGCGGGCTCGCTGCCAGTGCGAACCGCTAGCAACACGGCCACTTTGCCGCCCATGTGCACGTAGGAGTGCACCCGACCAGCGCCGTCGATCGAGAGCCGGTCCCAGCGGCGCACGGTGATGTTTTCACCGAGTTTGCCGACGAGCGCGGCGCGGTTTTCTTCGATCGTGCCGCTGCCGCCCGGGAACGGCTCTGCGCCGAGATCGGCGCCGAGCTTGGCTTTGAGGGCCGCTTCCACGACTTTGCCGGCGAACGCGACGAACTCCGGGTTGCGCGCGGCGAAGTCGGTCTGGATGTTGACTTCGGCGATGGCGCCGAGCTTGCCATCGGCCGTAACGCTGGTGACCACGAGGCCTTCACTGGCGATCGCGCCGGCGCGCTTCACGCTCTTGGCGAGGCCCTTCTTTTGGATGATGACGACCGCGTTTTCCAGATCGCCGTCAGCCTCGACCAGCGCGGCTTTGCAATCGTTGAGCCCCGCTTGGGTGCGGTCGCGGAGCTCCTTCACTTGCTGCATGCTTACTTGAGCCATGGTTTCCTCTCAGTTCGCAGAGTCCGAGCCGCCGCGGCTGCCACGGCCGCCGGCGTAGACGACCTGGGCTTCGTTGCCCGGGCGGCCTTGGCGACCCTCGCGGCCGTCGTTCGCGTTGCTGTCGCGGTCGCGCTGCTGCTGGAACTCGCGGCGGCGAGCCAGGCCGGCCACGCACGCATCGGCGATGGCGCCGGTGATCAAGCGCACCGAGCGGATCGCGTCGTCGTTGCCCGGGATCACGTAGTCGACCAGATCCGGATCGCAGTTGGTGTCGGTGATGGCGACGATTGGCACGCGCAGCTTGCGGGCTTCCTGCACCGCGATCGTCTCTTGCGCGGGGTCGATGATGAACACGGCGCTCGGTACCGCGCCCATGCCCTTCAAGCCACCGATGTACTTCTCGAGGCGCGCGCGCTCTTTCTCGAGCTGCACGGTCTCCTTCTTCGGCAGTTGCTCGTAGGTGCCGTCTTCCTTCATCCGCTCGATCGAGCGCAGGCGATCGAGGCCGCCCTTGATGGTGCGGAAGTTGGTCAGCGTGCCGCCCAGCCAACGATTGGTCACGAAGTACATGCCGGCACGGCGGCACTCTTCTTTGACGATTTCCTGCGCCTGGCGCTTGGTGCCGACGAACAACACGCCGCCGCCGCGCGCCGTGGTCTCGCTCACGAAATCGTACGCGCGCTTGAACAAGCGCGCCGTCTGATCGAGATCGACGATGTGAATGCCGCTGCGCGCGCCGTAGATGTACTGGCGCATCTTCGGATTCCAGCGCTTGGTCTGGTGACCGAAGTGCACGCCGGCCTCGAACAGCTCGCGGACAGTCAGGGGGTTCTGGGGATCGCGCAGTTTGGTCGCGATCTCGCTGGGGCCTTCGAAGGTTTCGTTGGGCGAATGAATGCCCGATACTGATTCAGCCATGGTTACGCTTGCTCCTTTCGGTTTTTCCTCCGCCCCGCCATCGAATCAACCCTTGTGCTTCCCTCCGATTGAGGAGGAGAGAGCGGGCACCGGATTCGAGTGGTCGCGTGTGGGGCGTGTGGTCTTGTAGTTAGTTATTGGAAACCCTGCACGGAACGGCAGGGGGCGCGGACCTTACGGCACGGGGCGGCGCTGTGCAAGCGCCCGCAGCGCGCGACTCACAGGCCCGAGCCAGGCAGGGTTGGGTGGCTCGGGCGGGCGCTGATGTTCCGCGTGTTTGGTCCAGAAGCGGCCGCCGCACCCGGCGAACGGACCGCCAGCGACGGCACTTTGACCTGTCTGATCTGCGAAATATGCGTGGGGTTACCAGCAGATGCGCTTGCAGCCGCAGTGGCGACAGCGGCCTCCGCGGGCGCGGGGGTCGTTGCGCCATTGGCCGTGGCGATGGGAATGGGCGCCGCTTCCGATGCCGCTGGCAGCGCGGCTTCCTGCCGGACGTCCCCGGGCGCTGGGGCTGCGAGGATGGCGACGCTCGGAGTTGGGGGCGCAGGCGCCGCGGCCGCTGTCACCTCGCCACCCGGCGCACCCCCGCGCGAATGCGCGTTCCAACGGAATGCCAGCGTGCCGACAATCGCAACACCGAGAACCGCCGCCGCCAAACCGGCCCAGAGACCGATCCTGCGTGCCCGGGGGCGAGCCGAGCTTTCACCTCGCCCGGTGTCGACCACGGGTGGGGGGGTGATGCTCGCCGGACGTGGCCGGTCCACCACGGGCAAAAGCGTGCGCGTGTCCCCGGGTTCGGATGGCATCGGCGGGGGTGGCTCCTCGAGCATCTCTGTCCGCTCCGGGCGCTCGACCGCAGGGGCGCCCTGCAGTGCTGGGCCAATCAGCGTCGCGCTCGCGGAGCTCGAGCGGGGAACGGTGTTCATCCTTAGGGTGGTAGTGCCGTCGAAGGACGGCGCTGACACGTAGGTCGTGTTGGGCACCGAGCTGACCGAAAATGGTTCGCTCGTGGTGGCGGAAAGCGTGACCTGCGTGGTCGGGAAGGAAGTGGCAATCGGTCGCGTGAGTGCGTCCTCCGTCGAGGTCCCCTGAGCGACCAGCCGAGCGCGCGCCGCGCCCTCGGGTCGCGTGAGCGCATCGTGAACGGGGCTCGGCGGGCGTTCACTCTGCGGCCGCGCGGCGACCGTTTCGGCCCCGTACCCGGCGCGCGCGGTGGGTGCGTCGGTCGCCGGCGCTGCCGCTTGGCGACGCGCGAAATCGCGCAATTGTTCGGCCGCTTCGCGCGCGTGCGCTGGGCGCTGGCGACAGTCTTTGGCCAGCATTTGCGTCATGATTCGGTCGAGCTCGGGCGACACGCCGGAGAGCCAGGACGACAGGCGCGGAGCTTCACGGGCGAGGTGCGCGAGGAGCAAATCATTGGCCTCGTGCACGTCGTCGAACGGGCCAACTCCGGCAATCATCTCATACAGCATCAACGCGCTGGCATAGATGTCGGAGCGACCATCCACGCGCTCGCCGCGGGCCTGCTCCGGTGACATGTAGCGCGGCGTGCCGACGGCCAGACCGCGGGCGGTGACCACGCTGCTCGCGTCCGCGATCTTGGCGATGCCGAAATCGAGCAGCTTCACGCCACCACCGTTGACGACGAACACGTTGGCTGGCTTCACGTCACGGTGAATGATGCCGATATCGTGCGCGGCGCTGAGCGCTTCGAGCACCGAAGTGGCGATGTGCACGGCCTCGAGCACGGGCAGCCGACGCTTTTGCCGGAGCAGCGCGGCCAGGGTTTCGCCCTCCAAGCGCTCCATGACGTAGAACGGCACGCCGCCGCCCGAGGTGCCGGCGTCCGTGACGTTCACGATGTTCGCGTGCTGCAAGCGCGCTAGGGCGCGCCACTCGTTCCGGAGCCGCTGCACCAAGTCATCGCGCCGCGAGAGCTCGCGCAGCAACGCTTTGAGCACGAAGCGCTTGCCGAGCTCGGTGTGTTCGACTTCGTATACCGAACCCATGCCGCCGACGCCGATCAAGCCGAGCACGCGATAGCGCGTGCCCGCGATGACCTCGCCGTCTTGGAATTCGCGAAACTCAGTCAAATGGCTACCTCGGTCGCGCGCGTGGGGCCGACCGCGTGCGGACTCGAGCATATCGGTGAGGGGTCGCTTCGTCGAGCGAGACGATGGCTGCGGAAGCACGGGCACGACCAGCCTGTCGGCGCGCTTCGAGCCCGAGTTGCCAAGCGGATGCAGCTTCGTATCAGGCTTGAAATTAGGCCTGAACAGATGCCACGAGGCGTGCGCCTACGCGTGTCAAGAACTGAGCGAACGCCAGAGTGCGAGGGCTGTCGCAATCAGGGACAAAGAGAGGTTGAGCAGGCCGAGCGCGAGGCCTGCCGTAGCCATGCCGGTGCCGCCCACACTCTGCGGTGAGTCACGAGCGGCTTTGCGGCCGAGCAGCCCGGCGACAATCGCCGGTATGCCTGTGAATGGACCGAGGCATAGCAAGATCCCGCACACTAAAGCGACGACGGCGGCAGTGCTCGCCGGGGGCTTCTCACCGCGTGGCAAGCCGGTGTTGGGATCGATCGTCATGGCGTGCATGGCCATGGTCGCCGCCGAGCCAGTGATCGGCTTGGCGGGTGGCGGCGCGCTCCCATAGCCGCCTCCTCCGGGAGGAATGTGACCGCCCGGGGGAGCGCCCGGCGGGCGCGGGTGATGACCACCCGGGGGCCCCTGACCGCCCGGAGGCCCATAACCTCCGGGTGGACCGTAGCCTCCCGGCGGAAGCCCTCCCCCACCCTGCGCTCGTCGCGCGCTCGGCGCTCGGCGCTCGGCGACCGACGCGCCGGCGTTGCTGCTAGAGAACATGGCTCGACGATAGTCGATTCCGGACGCTCACGTCGAATGCAGAAGTCTGCCCATGATGCTAGCCTGCGCGCCGCTCATCATGGCCATTACTCGTGAAACGGTTCTACACGTCGCCAAGCTCGCGCGACTCGAGCTCGGGGACAGCGAAATCGATCGCATGCAGAAGGATCTCGGGAACATCCTCGAATACGTGAAATCACTCGACGAGCTCGATACCGCCTCCGTCGCCGAGACCGCCCAGGTCGCGGTGCTCGGCGCGCCGCTCCGACCGGACACGGTCGAGCCGAGTTTGGCCAATGAAGTGGCGCTGGCCGAAGCCCCGCGCAGTGCGGGTGGAGGGTTCGCCGTCCCGGCGTTCGTCGACGAATGAGCGATATTCTCGATTTGCCGATCGCAGCTCAGGCCGAAAAGGTAAAAAGCGGTGAAATCAGCGCGGTCGCCCTGACCGAGCGCGCGCTTTCGCGGATGGAAGCGCAAAGCGGGCTGCACGCTTTCCTCCACGTCTCGCGCGAGGCAGCACTTGCCGCCGCGGCCGCGGTCGATCGCAAACGCAAGACCGGCGAGGCCCTGGGCAAGCTGAGCGGCGTGCCGATCGCGATCAAGGATGCGCTGTGCACGGCGGATGCGCCGACCACTTGCGCGTCGAAGATCCTCACCCGGCGCAACGCCGAGGGGACGGGCGGTTCGGGGCCAGAGAGCGGTTGGCGGCCACCTTACGATGCAACAGTCGTGGCACGCCTGCGCGCTGCCGACGCCGTGCTCGTCGGCAAGACGAACATGGACGAATTTGCCATGGGCTCTTCCGGCGAAAACAGCGCGTTTGGCCCAATGAAGAATCCGTGGGATCCCACCCGCACCGCGGGCGGATCCAGCGGCGGCAGCGCAGTGGCCGTCGCGGCTGGCATGGCTGCGGGCTCGCTCGGCAGCGACACCGGCGGCTCGATTCGCCAACCGGCTGCGCTGTGCGGCATCGTGGGGGTCAAGCCGAGCTATGGCCGTGTCTCGCGTTACGGCTTGGTCGCGTTTGCCTCGAGCTTGGATCAGGTCGGCCCGTTCGCACGCGACGCGCGCAGCGCCGCGCGCTTGCTGGAGGTCATTTCCGGCGTCGATGGCCACGATTCCACGTGTGCCGACGTCCCAGTCGGCGCGTACGAGGCCGCCTGTGATCGGCCCGTGAAGGGACTGCGCATCGGCATTCCGGAAGAATACTTCGGTGAGGGCTTGGAGCCCGCGGTCGCGGCCAGCGTCAAGGCGGCGATCAGCGCGCTCGAGAAAGAGGGCTGTTCGGTGCATCCGATCGCTCTCCCACACACTAAACACGGCATCGCCACTTATTACATCGTGGCGACCGCCGAGGCCTCTGCGAATCTCGCGCGCTTCGACGGCGTGCGCTTCGGGCTGCGCGTCGAGCCCCCGCGCGGCGATCTGCAAACGCTGTACGGTAAGACACGCGATGCGGGCTTCGGCCCGGAAGTGAAGCGCCGCATCTTGCTCGGCACGTACGTGCTGAGCTCGGGTTACTACGATGCGTACTATCGCAAGGCCCAGAAAGTGCGCACCCTGATCAAGCAGGACTTCGATCGCGCGTTCATGCAGGTAGACGCCATTGCCGCCCCCACAAGCCCCAGCACCGCCTTCAAATTCGGCGAAAAGGCCGATGATCCGCTGGCCATGTATCTGGCGGACATCTACACGCTGCCCGCCAGTTTGGCGGGGATCGCTGGTCTGAGCGTGCCCTGCGGCCTGGCCAAAGCCACTGCCACGCAGCCTGCCTTGCCGGTCGGGCTGCAGCTGCTCGCCCCCGCGTTCGAAGAAGAGCGACTGTTCACGTTGGCCGCCGCGGTCGAACGGCTCACCTCGCCCGGCGGTCCGGCGCTACCGCCCCGCTGAGCCCGGCGGTGGCTACGCGGTCTCCCTTGCAGCTCGAACTTCATGCAGCAGCGGCCGAGCACACGAACGCGCTGCTTGCGTTGTTCGAGCGCACCGGCACGCCCTGTCATTGTCAGTATTGGCACTTCAGTGGCGACAAGAACGCATGGCTCGATCGACTGTTCCACGCCCCCGAACTGAATCGGGCCGCGTTCGTCGAAAGCCTGAGCGCTGGTGACGGAGAGCTCCGCGGCGTGGTCGCGTTGCATGGGGAGCAAGCGGTGGGCTGGCTCAAGCTGTGCCCCGCCGAAAGGGTGTCGAAGCTGTACCAACAACGATTGTACCGCGGGCTGCCCGCGCTCTCTGGCCCGCGCGAAGGCGTGCTCACCATCGGTTGCCTACTGGTGGACGAAGAATTTCGACGCCGCGGCGTCGCGGCCGCCCTGGTCGCACACGCCGTCGTGCTCGCCGAAGCCCGGGGAGCCCGCTGTATCGAGGCCTTTCCCCGGCGCTCGAACGACGCCGGGCCCGCCGAGCTCTGGACCGGGCCCTTCAGCATCTTCGAGCGAGCTGGCTTCGAAATCGTCAGTGATTTCGCCCCGTACCCCGTGCTACGTTACACGGTTACTGGAAGCACGCATTAATCCTCAATTCCGTGGTGCCGAATGCCCGCTCGGCGTTTCTCGCCGTGTGAAAGGCGCCGGGTCGCGCTTGCCAACCAAGCGAAAGCGCAACAGGAGCAGACCGGCACTGCGAGGCCTGACCGGGCCAACAAGTAGAGAACTGCAACGCCAGAGCTGGCTGATGCTTGGCTTTTCCGTGCTGAAAGCCCTATCTTGTGAGGTCATGAAAAGGGGCTTTCTGCAACGGGCTCCGACGCTATCCCCATGAATCCGCTCCTGCGTCTACAACGACTGGACGCCCTTCACACCCTGTCAGGCCGTCTGGCGAGCGAAACGAGCAGCGATCTGCTCGGCGATTCACTCGACGTGTTGCTCGACACGCTACGGGCTCGCGCCGCAGCTGCATTCGCGCACGATCCGGGCCTCGAATCGATCGCCGAGCGCGGGCTCGGTGACCGCGGTGGTCCGGAGTTGATCGTGATCCGGCGTGCGCTGAGCACCATCGCGCAGCGCGCGTCGAGCACGCGGCGTGTGGTCCTGCTCAACGACCTCGGGCGAGATCGCGAGGGCATCGACGATGCGGGTGAGCTGCTGGCACTCGGCGCGCGCACCGCGATGGCCGTACCGGTGCTGGTACGGAAAGTCGCGCACGGCGTGTTCGTGCTCTTGTTCGACGACGCCTCGCGCGTCGACGATGAAGCGCAGCACTTCGCGGCCACCATCGCCAACATGATGGCGGTCGCGCTGGAGTGCGCGCAAATCCGCGCTACTCCCGCCCCGAGCAACGATGAGCTCGCGGAAGCGAGTCACATGGCGAGCCTCGGTCTGCTCACCGCCAGCGTCGCGCACGAGCTGCGCGGCCCCGCGGGCGCCATGCTCTTGCAGCAACAAGAACTGGGTCGGTTGGTCGAGCAAGTGGCCGAACTGTCCGACGCCGCGGATCCCAACATGTCTGGTGCGATCCGCGAACTCGGTGAAGTGTCGTCCGACATCCAGACCGCGGTGGCGCGCATCCGCGATACGGTCGAGCAACTCTCGCTGGTCTCGCGGCGTGAGGTTTCGCCAGAGTGCGTGGATGTGGTCACGGTGGTGAGAGAGTCGCTGGCGATCGCTCTGCCGCACTTGGAGCGACGCGGCATCGTCCTCACGCAACACTTCGAAGGTCCGGTGTACACGGTGGGCCGACGCGACAGCCTCGGCCAGGTGGTGTTGAACCTGGTGTTCAACGCGGCCGACGCGGCCGAAACCAACGCGCGACCCGAAGTCTGGGTGCGGGTGATGGGCCGCGGCGGACAGCTGGCGTTGGTGGTCGAGGACAACGGACCGGGCATTCCTCCCGGGGCGATCCAGAACATTTTTCGGCCGTTTTATACGACCAAGCAACGCGGGCAAGGCACCGGGCTCGGCCTCAAAATCTGCAGCGATGTGGTCGCGGCCCACGGCGGCCACATCGAGGTGCACGATCGCAAGGGCGGCGGTGCTTCGTTTCGCGTGCTGCTCACACGCGTTCAAGAGGACAGCGGGCTAATCCCGCTCGTCCCCATGCGCGCCGCCAAGCCGCGAGTGGTCGAGGTGCGCCCCAAGCAGGTGCTCGTGATCGATGACGATCCGGTATTCACGCGCTCCATCCGCCGCTCGCTCAAACCGCACCTGGTGCGCACCGCGGCTGCCGCCTCCGAAGCGGAAGTGCAACTGCTGGATCCTGATTACAGCCCCGACTTGGTGCTGTGCGACGTCTTTTTGCCGGGCCGCAACGGTGACACCTTGCACGCGCGTCTGGTCTCTCGGCGTCCGGAGCTGGCCAAGCGCTTCGTGTTCGTGACCGGCGGTGCGCTCGGCCGAGCCGAGGCCGAGTACCTGAAAAATTGTGCCTGTCCCACGTTGTTCAAGCCGATCGAGCTCAAGACCTTGACCGATTTACTCGACGACGAAGAGGCCGAGTCCTCGCCGGCGGCTTCCGTGCGCACGCTCAATCCTCCCTCCAGCACTGGTCGACGCCCGCCGTCATCGATCCCCCCCGCCGCTCCACCCTCACCGCGCCGCTAGCGGGGGTAACCTCGCCCCGGCGAATTCGCGCTCGGAAGCTCAGCGCCAGCCCGGTACCGACACGATCCCGATGCTGACGCCGACGAACAGCCCGAACAGCGCCTCGCGCGGGGTGGCGATGCGCTCGGCGGAGAGCTCGCTCACGAGGCCCTCGATGGACGTGGCTTTGGCCGCGCGCTCGAGCGCGCGGCGCTCGGCCAGTGACAGACCGAGCTTCGTGGGGTCGATGCGCCGCGCTTGCCCGCGGTGCACGGGCAACTTGCAGGCACGGGAAAACCACAGCGCAATCTCGTCTTCGGTGTACGCCTCGCGGATCGCGTGCGTGACCAGCGCGGGCATCAGCGCCGGTGCTTTCACCTCGAGGTGCAGCTCACGCACGCCGGGCACGAACCAGAGCGTGCCGTCGTTCCAGGCAAATAGCTCGATGAAACGCGCTTCTACCTGCTCGACCAACTCACGCAAAAGCGAGCTCGAACGGACGATGCCGCGCGCCACCAGCTCTTCACCGAGTGAGCGCTGAGTTTGTTTGCAGGTGTTGAGCGCGTCCGTCAGATCTCGCTCGGTGATGCGGCCAGCGCGCAAAAGCCGCGTACCGAGCAGCTCGGAATGCTCGGTGGAACGCGCGGCGCGCAGTTCACCCTCGACGAAGTAGAAGTGTTTTTCGCGCTGCTGATTGCGAGCCACGAGCACGCCGGTCTCTGCGCGAGCCGCGACCGCGTGCAGCACCGCCGGCAAGGTCATGCGGTCGAGGGCACTGCGCCAGGAAGCCAAGCGAGTCAGCGGCTCGCCGAAGCGCGGCGCGCGCGGCGCTGCGGGGGACTGCTGCGAGGTTCGTTGTCCGGTTTGCGCCGGTGACCCCGCGGGTACCGCGTCGGGCGAAAGCCGCGCGGTCACTTCCAGCGGCGCTTCGGGCTGCGCCGGAACCAGTCGCTCGTGTGTCCCACTGCGTGACGGGAGGATGCCCAGGCTCGACAGCCAGGGCACGAGCTCCGAATCACCCAAGTGGAGGCCCATCTCACGCGCGACCTCACGCAGCGCATTGGCAAATTCCACCGCATTCTGAAAGCGCGCAGCCGGCTCCCGCGAAAGCGCTTTGCGCAGGGTCGCCTCCACCAGGGGCGTGAGCTCGGACGCATGAGCGTCGAGCACGCTCATGTTCGCTTCGTAGATGTTGGTCAGGATCTCGAACTCGTTTTGCCCGGTGAAAAGCGGACGCGCGAGCAGCATCTCGGTCAAAATGATGCCGACGGTGAATAGGTCACTGCGCGGGTCGACGTCGCTACCCATCACCTGTTCGGGCGACATGTAGCCGACCTTGCCCTTCAGCTCCCCCGGGTAGGTGCGGCGGTCGACGAACTCACTGCGCACGATCCCGAAGTCACCGAGCTTGACGTCGCCGGCGCGGCCGATGAGCACGTTGCCGGGCGAGACGTCCCGGTGCACGATCCCGAGCGGGCGTCCCTGCTCGTCGCGCGCTTCGTGGGCGAAAGCCAAGCCACGCAGCACCTCGTGAGCGATGTGCAAGGCAACCGCATGCGGGAAGCGTTCCCGCCGAGCCGACACCGTCCGCAGCAAGCGCGCCAGGGACACGCCGTCGACGAACTCCATGGCCATGAACAGCTCGCCGTTGGCCTCACCGAAGTCGACGACCTGCACGATGTTCGGATGGCAAAGCCCGGCACAAATGCGGGCCTCGTCGCAGAACATGGCCACGAAGCGGGCGTCCTGCGCAAGCTCGGGCAAAATGCGTTTGACCGCGAAACGTTTGGCAAAGCCACGCGGCCCGGCGCGTTGCGCCACATATACTTCGGCCATACCGCCGAGCCCGAGCCGGTCGCCCAAGACGTAGGGCCCGAGCATCGAGCCGGCGATCACCGAAGCTTGGGCCATCAACATTCAAGTGTAATTCACCTGACCGGTCCTGAACAGGAAACTCCTTGCAATTTCCGCGGCTCTAGTCATTGCTCCAGCGCCCCGCGAGCACTCGCGCGGGTCTTGTATGGCAAGGCGCCATCAGGCGCATCAGTCGCATTCGTCGCGTTGGGCGCTGCCCAGGCCGCAGCCATGACCCCCAGCAACCCCGGCCGCAGCCATGACCCCAGCCACCCCAGCGCTCGATCTTTCGCATTTTTTGCGTGATGCACTCTAGGAATCGTGGGTATTTCGACTACTTTGCCAGGCATCCGATGAACCAAGACACTTGTTCCGCAGGAGCGCTGGGTGAGTAATTCGCTTACATCTTCGCACTCATCACTCGCGCTGGCCGATCGCGGTCGATTGGATGTGCCCCCGACGCGACGGCGCGTGGTTGCGGTCACCGGGGCCGCGCAATTTTTGGGCAGCAATCTGATCGGCTTATTGGAAGAAGACCCGAACGTCCGCAAGGTCGTGTGTCTGGACACGGAAGCGCCAACGACGGCCGAGGCCAAATCACGCTTTTACAACGTGAACCTGAGCGAGGGCTTGGCGGAAGAGCGGATGACCGAGATCTTCTCCGCTGAAGCGGTCGACGTGCTCGTGCATTTGGCATTTCTCGATTCGCCGACGCACTCCGCGGCGTTCGCGCACGAGCTGGAGAGCGTCGGTACCATGCACGTGCTCAACGCTTGCCGGCGCACCAAAGTGCACAAGGTCGTGATGCGCAGCCAAACTCTGCTGTACGGCGCGCACGCCACGAACCCCAATTACCTGTCGGAGAAACACCCGCTCCGCGCGCGGCGCACCGAGCCCTTTTTTGCGGACAAGATCGAGGCGGAAAACGAGGTACTTCGTTTCGGTCGCCCCGGACAAGGGCGGATCGCCACCGTGCTGCGCATCGCGCCCATGCTGGGGCCCACAGTCGACAATTTCGTGACTCGCTATTTGAGCCATCGCCTCACTCCGACGGTGCTCGGCTTCGATCCGCTGTGGCAGTTCGTGCACGAAGCAGACGCGGTGCGCGCGCTGCGCTTGGCCGCGCTGTCCGACGTGCCCGGGGTGTTCAACATCGTCGGTGACGGCGTGCTGCCCTTGCGCACGGTGATCAAGCTGGCGGGGCGCACCACGTTGCCCTTGCCGCGCTCGTTGGCCTCCGGGGTGACGACCGCGCTGTGGTTGACGCAATTGGCCGAAGCGCCGCCGGCGTTCTTCGATTACCTTCAGTACATCTGCGTGGCTGATGGCGCCCTGGCTCGCAAAGAGCTGGGCTTCGAGCCGCTCTATACCAGCCGTGAAGCTTTGATCGATTATGCCAACGCGCAGCACCTGCGCGATGTGAGACTGCTTTCGGAGACGCCCGCGTGAAAAGGAAGGACAAACGGCCAAAGCACGAGTCGAGTGCGAATCACCCTGCCCGGCCACAGGCACGCCCGAACCAGCACGAGCGGCGCGGCGATGGCCGCGGTCCGGCACAACACCCGGCGCGCGGCGAGCACAAGAGCCCGTCGAATCCCAAGCGCAAGGCACGGCGCACGGGTCGCAAGCGTGAACCGGCAGAAGCTCGGCCCGGAGAGCCCCGCGTTCAGCTGACACGCCCGCCGTTCAACACGCCCCCGCCCGTGCTCGACGAACGCATCGAAGAAGCCAGCCTGAACGACGGCGACATCGACTCGGAAGAGGCGTTCGAGCTCGGCATCGGCTCGCGCGTGATCCCACCGACCACCCAATACGGGGAGGCCTACGACAGCACTCCCCCGGAGCCAGCAGAGCGCAAGTCGGGCGACGTGGAAGCACAGATCCGGGCACTCGAAGCGCGCCTCGACGGCCTGATTCGTCAGCGCCACTTCGCCGAGCCCGCGAGCGACGCGCCCAACAGCGAGCCCGTCCCGGAGACGCGCGCGGTGCTGGCCAAGGCGGAATCGTCACCACCGGCCAAGCTGGAAAGCGCG
>DASSMT010000278.1:0-19413 GCA_035688655.1 Polyangiaceae bacterium
CACCTCCGACAGTGAAGAAGAGGTCGTTGCTCGAGCTGCCCCAAATTTGGGGCGAACCAGTCTCCCACGTCATTTGAGACCCCGCCATTTGAGACCAAGCGCTGCCATCCCAATGAAGGACCGCCACCTTCTCACCCCGGCTGGCGACATACACATCATCCCAGTGGTTGGCCCAAACTCCATCCAGAACGTCCATGGTAGCTGGCGGCAGGGCCTTCCACCCGAAGCGCGCGCACTGATCGGTGACGGTCTTGCACCTTTCCGAACAGCCGAGCAGCCCGCGATCGAAGCCGAGGTCGAGGCACGTCTGCCCAGCCGGCGGCGCGCCGTCGCAATCCTCGGTGCCGTTCACGATCCCGTCGCCGCAGAAAAGAACTACACAGACGCCAGCGTGACAAGCGCCGTCGGCACTGAACAGTTTGCAAGCGTCGCCATCGACGTGATCGATGCACGGGCTCTGTTCGGGGTCGGTCACACAGCGGTGATTCGTGTCGTCACAGCGGCTGCCCGAAGGGCAAATCAGGCCGTTGGCGCACTCTATGGAGACAGTAGTCACACACCCGGGGAACGCAAAGCCGATGACAACCGTTGCGGAGAGCAACGCCGCCAGGCGCAAGCGTGCTTTGAAGCTTGCCATTTCGTTCATGCCAAACATCTCGGCTTAGGGACGTCGACACCTGGAGAACGCGGCGCAGTCGGGGTCCTGGCAGTCCAGGAGGCCGTCGCTATCGTCATCGACGAGGTTGGCGCATTGCTCGACGACCTGGCCGTTGCAGTCGGGGTCGGCTCCGTCTTGTAAGCCGTCGCAGTCATTGTCCCAGCCGTCGGTGCAGCTCGTTTCGGGCGACTGGCAGTTCACACCAAGGAGGTCCAGGCGGGAGCCGGAGAAGTACACGCTCGTCGGCGTAACCCAAAAAGCGCCACCAGGAACGCTTTCGTTGGGGTCCCAAGCTTCGATGGGCTCCCAAGCGCCGGCGCGCAGGTGGAGGAGCCGGTCGGCACCGACGGCAAAAACGTTGCCGTCACCGCTGCCTCTGATCTGACTGAGGTCGCTCGTCGTTCCGGAGGCCATGGCAGTCCACCGCGTTCCATCCACGAGACGCAGGATGGTGCCGTGCGTCCCCACCACGAAGACGTCGCGACCCGTGCCCCACACATCCGCGAGGTTTTCGGTCGTGCCGGAGGTCATCGAAGACCAAGCGGTGCCGTCCCAGCGGATGATCGTCCCGGAGCTGCCCACGGCGAATGCTTCGGTCGAGGACCTCGACCAAATGCTGAAAAAGGGGCCACCGAAGGAGCCAAGGTCAACTGGTTCCGACCACCTCTGACCGTCCCAATGCATCGCCGTACCGCTTAGCGTCTGAACTCCCCCAAACGCCGGACCGTTTAAGACCCAGACGTCCGATGAGCTGCTTCCACCGAGCGCCGACGGAAGCCCTCCGTCGACCGTTTTGACAACGTTCCAGTCAGAGCCATTCCAGCGATAGACGGCCCCGTAGTAGCCGTTGTCGTTGTGGTCGTATCCCCATGCCCAGACATCGTCGACGGCGCTGCCCCAAAGTCCAAACGCATTGCCCCCTGTGAGCACGATCGGAGACAGGGTCGTGGGTGCGCTTCCCTTTCTGAGATGGCGGAACACGTCGTATGACAGGACGAACACGTCCTCGCCGGTTCCCCAGAGAGCTGCTCCCTGCGGAGCGTCGGGTGCGTCGAACCAAAGCCCCCGGTTGACTCGTGCGATGCCGTCTTCGCGGAGAATCCAGGTCGACTCGAGAGAGCCGGCTCCCCACACGGTTGCCACGGGGGGCATTGGTCCTATGCCGCCGGCTCCTTCGTCGTTCGCAGCCTGGTAAATCTTCGACCAATCGGCGCCGTCCCAATGGCTTATGGAGTCAGAGCTAGAGATGAAGACGTCGCGCGGGCCGCTGCCCCATACGGATAAACCATAAGGGGCGCCCGGTAAACGTGCCCACGACGACCCGTCCCAGTGCATGGTCTCGGCCCCCACGGCGTACACATCGTTGGGCGCGCTCGCCCAAATTCTCTGAGCCCGGTCGGTCGTGCCTATCTGGATGGGGCTCCAGCTCGTCCCGTCCCCATGTAGATGCAGTCCGCCTCCGGTCAAGACATAGACGTCGTTGGGGCCGCTCCCGCCTATGGCCTGAACCCAATCGTCAGTCCGAATGGGCAGCAGAGCCGAGGACCAATTGGCTCCGTCCCAGTGGAACAGTTGCACCGCCGGGTCTGGGGCTCGAGGCGGGTCTGTCCACACGCCGAATGCGTACACGTCGTGCGGCCCAGAACCCCAGAGGCCTCCGAAGCGCCAACCCGGTTGAACGTGGTCGAGTGCCGGCATCGGTGGGGTCGACCACGCGGCGCCGTCCCAATGCACGATCTGGGCGCCGCCCACGACCCAGACGTCGCGGGGCCCCGAACCCCAAACACTCACCCACCCGCTGGGAGACGCGGCTGTGGGACACGATTCGCCACACTCCCCGCTCCCGTATACAGGCGTCGGCTCCGTCATTGGCGGGGTGCCTCCGTTGGTGGGCGGGTGCGGCGAGGAGGGCCCTGTGCCCCCTTTGGCGTACTCTGCCGTCGTCGTGGGCGCGGGTGGAGCATTCATCGCCGACCAGGTCCTGCCATCCCAATGAATGATGTCTTTTCCCACGGCGTAGACGTCGTCAGCAGCGCTGCCCCAGATCGCGTTGTAACCGGCTGGCGTCACGACCTTCCAGCCGATGTTTTCGCAACCGGCAACCGACGGCTGGCAGAGCTCGGAGCAGCCGAGGAAGCCGGAATCGTATCCGAAATCGAGACAGCTCTTGCCCGCGGGCGGCTCGCCGTCGCACTGCTCGTCCGGGCCCTGAATCACGCCGTCACCGCACCTGCCCGAGCATCCCGATTTGTCGAAGGTGCAATCAGACGAGCACTTGAGTCCCGTAGTTTCGCCATAGAAGCCGAGGCTCTTGCAGGTTTGGCCGCCCAGGTCGCTGCCCTCGCAGTCCTCAGTGCCGGCGCGCTCGCCGTCACCGCAGTAGGTGGCGCCCAAGCAGCGGTGATTCACGTCGTCGCAGCGGTTGCCCGGCGGACAGATGCGCCCGTCTGTGCACAGCGTCGAGGAAGGGGTTACGCACCCGGGGAACGCAAAGCCGATGACCACCGTTGCGGAGAGCAACGCCGCCAGGCGCACGCGTGTCTTGAAGCTTGCCCGGTCGTTCATGATCGCTTGTTCGGCCTGGGGAGATTGAACGTATTGATGCGGAGCACGAGCGTGCTCCGCGAGATGCCGAGGCGGCGGGCGGCTCGAGTCTGATTGCCACCTTCGAGACGCAGGGCCTCGATGACCTGCGCCCGCTCTGCCCGTTCCACGAGCGTCAAGTTGCCGGCCGAGGGATCGTTGCGCAGGTCGTCGAGCAGCACGGTATCGGCATCGTCGATCGCAGCGGCGCTCTTGATCGTCTCGATGGGCAGATGCTCGGGCTCGATGTCTCCGCCGTCCGACAACAAGAGCGCCCGGTCTATCACGTTGCGCAGCTCTCGGATGTTGCCGTCCCAACTATGCGATTCGAGCAGTGATGCGGCGGCGTCGCTCAAGCGAGGGATGATCGACATGCCCGAATTGGGCGCGAGCTGGAGCAAGAAGGCCTCTGCCAGGGGGCGGATCTCCGAGCGGCGTTCGCGCAGGGGCGGGATCTCGAGCGTGATGCCGTTCAGTCGATAATAGAGATCGGAGCGAAATCGCTTCTCCTTCATGTCTTGCACGAGGTCGCGGTGGGTTGCTGCCACGAAACGGACATCGATCGACTTGGGTTGCAGGCCGCCGACACGCATCACCTGTTTCGTCTCGATGGCCCGCAGCAGCATCGCCTGCACCGCGCTCGACATCTCCCCGATCTCATCCAAGAATACCGTGCCGCCGTCGGCTGCTTCGAGCAGCCCGGGCTTCGCGTTCTTGGCGTCGGTGAAAGCTCCGCGCTCATAGCCAAAGAGCTCGCTTTCACGCAGGCTCTCGTTCAGACCGCCACAGTTGAGGCAAAGAAACGGCGCTCCCGCACGCTTGGAGGCTCGGTGGATCGTCTCGGCCAGGATCTCTTTGCCAACGCCAGTCTCGCCCAAGATGAGCACGTTGATGTCCCGTGCGGCGGCCTTCTCCGCGAGGCGATAAACGTTGCGCATGCGCTCGTCGCGCACGATGATGCCCGGGCGAGAACCAACTTGCGGATCGCGGCGCAACCCTGCACACGCTTTCGCAATCAGCGCATGCGCGCTTCGCCCGTCGCTCGGGAATTTTGCTACCGAAACCCGCGGCTTCGCATGTCTCTCGTCCAGGGTCTTGCAGAGGGACTCGAATGCCGCTTCGCTGCTCGCGCCAAGCAGCAGGATCTCGTAAGCGTTCCGTGCGTACGTCCCCAGAATGTCAGTCGGTCGAAGGTGCTCGGCGGCGAGCTCGGCAAATTCTTCCGACGTGAGCTCTCCTTCGACATCCAGACGAGCCACCGAGAACTCTCCGAGCGGCGTATTGCCTTCCGCGCGCTGGCACTCCTCGGCGAGTCGCAGCTCGAAGTAGCCGTGAGGTAGAGAGCGACGCTGATTCAGCCGGCGGTTCTTGCGCTGCACGAGCAGCACGGCACCTGCAATCATCACAGCCTCCCCCAGAGCCAACGGAACCCGCTCTCCAGCCGTCAAGCGCTGGTCCCGAACCTGGGTGCCATTGCGGCTCCCCAAGTCTTCGATGGTTACCGAGCTGCCATCGACGTAGATCCGAGAATGCTGCGCAGACGCACCGGGGTCGGTGAGCGAGACGTCGACGTCCGCGCCTCGCCCGACGAGCACCTGTCCGCGATTCGGCAGGGGGTGCGCCGTCACGCTGTCTTGCTCCACCACCACGAGCTGAAGCTCGTCCCCGGTGCCGTCTCTTTCATGCGCGATCGTGCTGGGCAGTCCCAATGGCCGTTCCTTTGGCAAGCAGACGCTCAGAGTAGAGCAATCACGGTGCCAAAGAGGCTACCCCTGTCATTTCAAGGCCTTGCGGGCGAGCCACCCCATCCGTCAGACAACCTGTCCGATTGCTCGGCGGGCTGTCGGACAGGTTGTTTGGTCGAGGATTGGAGGGGGCGGCACTGACTACCCGCGGGGTTGACCTTGCAGTCGCCGCTGAAATCGGGGGCCGCGAGCCCAACCGGGAAGGTGGCCGGGGATCCGGCGTCGCCCCTGCGCCCAAACAACGGGCGGCGCCAAGCGCACGCGAACGATCAGAATAGATCCGGCAATACGCGCGTGTGCTCGACGCGAACTGCGTCCAACGCTTCGGGACCGAGGCCGAGCGCTGGGACGATCGTCGGAGCGACCTGCTTGGTGTGCACTTCGTGAGCGACCACGCTTGCCACGAGCGACGGATTGGAAGTCAGCAAGCCGAAGTGTGCGTCATCGTCGGCAAAGCCTCCATGCTCTGCGTTTTTCTTCTTGCTGAGTGAGTAGACTACGCCGTGTTGCGGTTGCACGACGACATCGGGAGTATGCGGATCTTTGCTCGGGTTACCGAACATCGAGCGGAAGCGGCTCTCGGTGGAGGTCGTCATGACCAAACCTCCGCTACGCCGAAGATCACCTGCGCGTCTACGATGCGATGCAAGGTTCCGCTCGCGCGACCGTGCTCATCAATTGGGCCACTCGCTCGCGCATGCGCCTGCGGTCGACGTTGCTCGCTGGGTCGCGCGCTGTGGCGCGCAAGGCCGCTCTTGCTGCGGCTCGCCCTGCATCCGTATGATTTTTCGCACCGCGCGTGGCGCGCGAGATCGGCGTCTTTCTGGCCCGCGCCGCGGGGCACTCGGTGAGGGTGGCGCTGTGCACGGGCTCGACGGCTGTGCGCTCGGCCACGAGCGGCGCGGAGCTGCTGAACGTGTCCTGGCGGTGAAGCGGGAGTTCGGCGCCGCGAGTCGTATTTTGCGGAAAGCGAGGACTCGAACCCTTCGGACGGCGTTGGCGATGACTTAGCGCGACGCGACCAATTTTCATTAGTCCTTGGTCAGCGACGAGCGCAAACAGCGGCTCGACGTGCTGCTCGTTTGGGCCGAGCACGTACGCGATGCGTTGCTCGCGGTCGAGGCAGAGCAGCCTTGCGTCGGTACAGCGCAAACGGAGTTCTTGCGTGAGCGCGTTCGCCCTGCGGATCTGGCCGTTGCGAAAGCTTCTTCGCGGCGGTTGTGGTCAGGCGTTCGTGCAAAAGCTCGAAGCTTACGCTCTCTCGCCGGCCGCGGCACACGCGGCTCGGGTGGCGTGCCGCGATCCGCCATACCCAGGTGCGAACACTGCTCTCGGTAACGAAACGAGCCAAGGTGCGCGAGCACGATCGCAGAGCTAGTCCGCACACGTCGTCTTCCGCCGCGTGCAGCAGAGCTTTGGCAGCCGCCTCGTCACCGGCGGAAGCCGCCTGGGCGAGTCGCGTCATATCCACGCTCGAATCCACGAATAGAGCGAGCGAACCGGAAGCCAGCGACAATAGCGCGTAGCGCGACGCAGTTCGTGACCGCTCGCGCGCGATCAGTCTCGCGAATTTTATATCAGGTCGCTGGCTGCTCGCCCCTGTCTGACGCGCGCTCGCGAGAAAGTGATTGCCAAGCTGGTTGGACATCAATATGCTCCGCCGGCGGTTTGGGAGAGAAAGTGGAGGAGAGGATTCTCCACTCAGGCACTCGAGGTGTGCGCGTCGGTTCGCCGATGCCTCGCCTTGGGTCGTGATTCGTGCGTCAGCACAGCGGCCAAGCGCGAACTGCGCTCGAGCTGGTGGGTCTGCGCGGAATGACGTCGACCTCAAAGCCAAATTTCCGCACTCGAAATCAGAATCGAGGAACTGGGAGGAGACAATGTTGAATCGAGTATTGTTGTCGGGGCTGAGCTTCGCATTGCTATTGGGCTGCGGAAATCAAGATTATCAATATTCAGACTCAGAGCAGGTCGGGTCTACGGAGCAAGCCGTTGGCGAGCCGACGCAAAGCCCGCAGTGGGACGCCGATGCGCTCGTCCGAGGTCTGGATCGCACTGTCTATAAAGACATCGCCGTGACTTCGACGAATCTGTACGCGTTGACCACGACGGGCATCAAAAGCGTCACACACGCCAACATCGGCTCGCTGGCGTCGGCCGGATACATCAAGACGACTCAGCTCGATGCCATCGACTTCACGAACGGCAACTATGGGCTGGTTGGCGCGCGCAGCAAGGGCAGCAACCCGAATGCCGTATTCGTGCTGAATGCGGCTTCGGCCTCACCGACCACCATCAACCTGCCGAGCTCGATCAACACCATCGTGGCGCTCGAAACGCGCGTGATCTCCAACTCGGTGATCCGGGCATACTTCAAGGTCCCAAACAGCACGGTAGGAACCACGATTTACGAGTACGAGTACAACGGGTCGTCGCTAACCCTGAAATCGCAAACTGGCACCGGCATGTACGTGCCGACAGGTTTCACGATCGTCGGCACGAATAGCTATCTCATCGGCTGGTTCAATTACATCCCGAATTATGCGGTGAAATTCTACACCGACGGCTCGCCCAGCATCACCGAAGCTCAGCCCTACCTGCGCACCTATCCGGGCGGCCAAACGACTGCTTTCCTCACGCACGGCTTCGTCGACTCGTCCAGCAGCCTCCGGGGCATCAGTCCAATTCAGTTGGAGTACGGGAAATATCAGGGCTCCGTGGACAGCCTATTTGCGCTCACGAGCGACTCGACCAGCGGGCAGGTAGCCATCGTGCGCCTCGATCTTTCGAAGGTAATCTTCAACAAGACGCCAACCTACACGCCCGACTTCTGGAATAACCTATATCAATCGACCAACAACTGTTACAACTACTCCACGAACCGGCGCACCGACACGTTTGCCCAACCCGGACAAGCTTCGGGGCAGCCGATGAGCTGGCCGCCTACTTCCACCAGCGTAGTGAGTAACGCCGCAGTGTCAGACGGCCTCGAGTACTTGGGCAATCCCGCAACGATGCCCGTGCCACCCGAAGGGAAGACCCTCGTCGCGTCCATCGTTGGTTTGCACGTAAGCTTTCCGGACTATCACTGGTACCGAAAGGACCGCAACACGCAGTATTGGACGCACAAACCAGGCGCCGGTGCTGCGACCAACAAGGACCAGAACGGAGCTGCGATCACCGACCCGCGCACTGCGGCGTGGAACACAGCAATGTACGACACGTTCGTCGGGTTCTTCCTAGCTGACTCGAACTGGTTCGAGGGCATGGGCGTCGAGAACATTCAATAGGCAGAAAGCGGAGTATCAAATCATGACCAAATTGCGCTTGTTTTGTCTCGGCGGGTTCATGCTCGTGTTGGGCGCTGCAGCGACCGGTATTGCCGGCGCTCAATCGGCGAAGCCGTCCGCCACCGTCGAATTTCAGATGTACTCGGGGCGACATAATCCGGTCGTCGTCATCACCGACCCGTCGACACTTGCGAAGCTCCAATCGAGCCTGGCGAAGAGCCGCAAGCTCGCTCGCAACTCGCTCGCACCCTCCCGCGAGTACGAAATGGGGTATACCGGGACCGTCATCAAAAATGACAACGGCGTGAACATCCCAGACGAGACGCTCGTTCATCGTCGCCAGATCGTGACTCGGAGTAGGGCCGGCGTCGCGACGGCTGCTCTCAGCGAGGGCTACGCGGAGGACGCCAGCGGCGACATCGAATCGGCATTGATTGAATACGCGGCCGCAGCAGGCGTCATCAACGCCAAGGAACGCGCTTACCTATTGCAAGAAGCGGCGAAGTAACGGCATTGAGTCCGTCGGCCTCGTTCGCACAGCTCAGTCGGCCCGCGAACGGCTCGAGCTAAGAGGTCCTGAGGTCTCCGTGCGAGGCCTAAGTCACGGTCCGGGTCGCGTAAGCACTCTTCGAACGGGTGCTTGCGCGAACCGCTGGGCCGCGCTCGGCCGGGTGAGCGAACGTTCGTGCCGACTGACGATGTGACTACTTCCCCCCAGCCGCAACCCTGCGTGTGTCACGAAGCGCGTCGCGCCGCGGCGAAGCCGCGAGCACAGGGGGGAGGTCGGCGGCGCACCGCGGCCGTAGGGCGCGAGCACCGACGGGTGCCAACGCCTCACAGCGACGAACAGCGGGTGCAGCAGCGGAGGGGGAGGGATCGTTTTCGTTCACGGACGTCGCCGTAGTCGACTCCGAAATCGCGCTCACGCTAATCTTCTCCGGTGTGAGCGCGCTCACGGGCGGCGGAGCGGTTGCCACGCAGCGTAGGTTGCTGAGCGCCAGAGCCACTCAACCGGACCGAAAGTGTAGCGCTGCAGCCAAATGTGGCTCAGCGCCGCCTGACACCCGTAGACTGCAATGCCCAAAATTACGGCGTGTGTCGAAGACATGGTGGCAAAACAGCCGAGTCCATAGCCGTAGAATATCCAGCCGAAGATCACGGACTGCATCAAGTAGTTGCTGAGCGCCATGCGCCCGAGCGGCGCAAGCAGCTGAAGCCAGCGGCGCGCTCGGGGCCGATCGTAGAGCAAGAGCAAGAGCGAGCCATAGCCTAGCGCCAGCGCGATAGCGGCCAAGTTGGAGATGATGATGCCGGCAGCCCCGAGCGAGATTTCGCCGAAAATACCCGCGCCGAGCAGCGTCGCCAATCCGCCCCCGAGTACACCGAGCCAGGCCGTCCAGCGCAACACTGGCAGCTGTCCACGCGGCGCAAACACTTGCGCGCGCCAAGCCCAGATCCCGAGCGCGAAGAGGCTGAGCGTGCGAGGGAGCACGGCGAGAAGGAGCGCGAGAATCGCCGGGAGCTCTCGCCATCGAAACGCTTGGACCTCAGCATAAGAGCCGTTCGCGTAGATGCGATTGGCGAGCCGGATGTGCGCACGCATCACCTCCGCGCTCGGGAACGGCTCTGGATAGGGGATCGGCGCGACGAACACGATCAGCAGAACCACGGCAACGAACAAGAGCGAGCGTCGAAGGCCGAGCAGAGGCAATGCCAAGAACCCGGCCAGCGCGTACTCCGTCAAAATGTCACCATTCCAGATCAACGTCAGGTGAACGAGTCCGATCACCAGGAGCGAGCCAAAACGGCGCGCGACGTGGCCGGTAAATCCACGTCCCGCGCGCTCGCAGCGGTCGAACTGGATCGCCAAGCCCACACCGAACAGAAACGAGAACAGCACGAAAGCTTTGAACTCGATGGCAATCTCCAGGAAGCGATTCACGGCGAGGTCCACGGGAGATCCGTCGCTCGACCGGAACCATTGTTCGAAGATGCTGACGCGAAACTCGGTGAGCAAATTGACGAGCAGCACCCCAAGCAACGCCACCGCTCGCAGCACGTCGAGGTTGGCCAGACGCCCATCTTCAGCGATCGGCGAGAGCGGGACCCTTTCGTTGCCCGCGGCTCGACTCGTCGCGCACATCTGGCGAGGGTAATCCAAGAAAGAATTCGGAACTACCAGTCTTCCCCGCCTTTCATGGTCTACGCAACCGTCGGCACTCAACTCCCGCCTGCGGGCGCGGAGCAGCTATACGGTGAACAGCGCCTGCACACCGCTGAAGCGCCACTACGACTCCCCCCCCAGCCGCAGTGCTTCGGGTGTCGCGAGGGTTTTCGCTGACGCTGTCGTGCGTCGCTCCGCGCGCAAGCCGGCTCCGCGCCACGAGGCTCGTCTGCTCAATTGCTGCGCGCGGGGATTCGTGGCAATCCGACTCGCAATGCAGAGCGGGCGCAGCCTATGCGGCTTGATACTCTTCGTTCAATTGGCGTGCGGCGGGACGTCGCGCGAATTCGGGCGCGGGGCAGCAGGAGCGAACGCAGGCGGCGCGAGCGCGATGGCGGGAACCAGTGACGCGGGTGGCAAGAGCGCCGGCGGCCCGAGCGGGGGCTCGAACACCAGCGACGGCGGAAGCACCTCCAGCGTTGGCACCTCCAGCGCCGGCTTCACTGCCGCGAGCGCGGGCAACGATGCCGGTGGCAGCGCGAGCGGCGGGGCTCCGGCGAGCATGTGCAATTCGGTCGCGGACTGTGCCGCGTTGCCGCACGTTCGCGCGGGCGCGCCGACCGCATGCAACGCGGGCAAGTGCTCGATACCGGCCAGCTCGTGTGAGTCCGGTTTCGGACATTGCACGAGTTCGGACAGCGAGTTCTGTGAGACTGATTTGGACACGCCGACGAATTGCGGCGCTTGCGCCAAGAAGTGCCCGAGCAGCGCGCCGTTCTGCGACGGCGGTACCTGCGTCAGCTCGTGCAAGCCTCAAACCGAAGATTGCTTCAACGGCGCGGACGACGACTGCGACAATCAGATCGACTGTGCAGACTCGGATTGCGCACCAATGGCGATGTGCGTGCCCGCAGCGACCTGGGCGTATGGAACGTCCATCGCCGCGCAGGGAACCTGCCCTGCTGGATTCCTCGGTGGTTCGTCCACGGTGCACGGGGTCTTGAGCGGCGGTAGCGGGAACGGATGCAGCGGCTGCACTTGCATCCCAACGAGCACGGACTGCGGCCCGTACTCGATAACGCTGACCAAGAGTCCGGACAATTGCCAGTCCTCGGGGACATTGATCGGTGACTTCATGCTCAACCCTTCCACCACGACGTGCACCGCCCTGGCGATTTCGTCGGCGTGGAACGACTTGGGCGTGTCGAGCACGCCGACGTCCAATTGTGCAAAGACGGGAACGCCCACCGCGTCTCCGCCGACGTGGACCGACAGCAACAAGTTTTGCAGCGCAAGCGCCGCGGGGAGCGGCTGCAGCGCTGGCAACGTCTGTGTCCCGACCGCGCCGGGCTCGGCTTGTCTGCTCGCGAGCGGCAGCCAAGAGTGTCCCGCGACATTTCCGGTCAAGCGCGCACTCTACACCGCCTACAACGACTCCCGCGTCTGCAGCTGTTCATGCGTCGGGCATGGCGGCGCCTGCGACAACGTGTTTCTCAACGTGTCCGGCGCTTCTTCCGGCTGCACCAATTCGACTGCGCTCTCCGGCAACGGCGGGCTGTGCTTGACGAATGGCACCTCCAATTCCCAATTGGGTTACTTCTTCTCGGGCAGTGCGACGCCACCGACCTCCTGCGACGCAACGAACGTGGTTACGGGCACGCTGACTCCCACCGGTCCACAAACGCTGTGCTGCCAATAGACGCGCGCAGCGCCGCATCACCGGAACGCTGCGGGTGTCAGGCCCTGAGCGCCGTGAAGCCACCCGGGTCGTGAATGGTGGCGCCTTCGACCGCGCCGACACCGCCCGCGAAGTCCTCGGTTTTGTCGGAATATCCGTAGTGGGTCACTTCGCTGTTTGGACCATCCTTAGCCGGATATCCAGTGGCGTCGGCCTTCATGCCCATGGCATTCATGATGTTGCAGAAGTACTTGTTGACCGGCGCATTGCCGAAGCGCGGGTCCGTGCCTGTGCCTTGACGCACGGCATCGACCATATCGGTCGTGCCCTCGCTGCATTGAGAAAGGCTGCGCCCAAGCATGTCTTCTGCCGTCGCTCCCGAGTTGGGGTCGAGGTGAACGATCTTGCCGGTTTTGAAATAGCCACCGCCGCTACCGGCTTGAATGATGGGCATGTTGTTCAGGTTGTGTGCGCAGCCGTCCGAGTTTTCGTTCAGCCAAACGGCGGTAGTATTGTCGAGCAGCGTCCCGTCCCCTTCGCTGATGTCGTTCAGCATTTTGACGAGGTTGGCGAATTTCTGCGCAAAATATGCGTCGATCTTCAGCAGCGTTTGCACCACGTTCGGCACGCAGGGTCCGGTCATGGTTCCGTCGCCGGTTCGGTGCGCAAGCCCAGCGGAGTCTTTGTCGATGCCGAGCCCCGAGTAGACGAAGGAATCCGGATACTTCAAGACGATGACGGGATTGGCATTGCAGGCTGCCGCGAGCGCAGCAATCGCCGAGTAAAGGTCCGCGTTGTCCATGCCGTCAGAGACTTTGCGGGTCAGCATGTCGTCGCCTGCACCCGTTGCCGGCTTGTTCGAGGCACCGAGCCGCGTTGCGGTGTCTTGGCTGCATTGGGCGACCGAGAGCAAACCGCGCCCGACGTCGTTGGCGAGCTCGACCCAAGCGGAAAGCTTCTCCTTGTCTGCCTTGCTCATGTTCTGGGCCATGAGTCGATTCAGATCGCCCCTCACGATGTCCGCCATGGCTTTGCCCTTGGCGACGGCCCAAGTGTCTTCGTTCGGCGGCGTATTCGGTTGGAACAGATTCGTGAGCGCAGCGAATGCTTGAGTCGCGTTTACCCCCGGAAAGCTCGTGTCTTTAGCGGAGTACGAGATCGCAGTCTGCGCTCCCTCTCTGGTCTGTCCGGACGTATTCAAGAGCAACGGCTTGCCCTGTGGGCTCAGTTGCTGGGCCATCACGTGATCCAGTGAAGGCCCAACGGGCATGGGCGAGAATTTAGTGTACTGGGTGAAGCTGAATGGATCGTTGCTATTCGGGCTGACGGGTTGGCAGGTGAGTGCCGACCCGACCACCTGAATGTGAGCGTCGACGCCTTGTCCACGCCCATGGCCAGCGCCCTTGTTGTCCGCCGTCCACTCGTTCATCGTACGAATGCCGCGCGGCATGAGCAGCTTCTTGGCGAACGGAGCGAGCGGCGCGAGCGTGGTGGGCTTCAAATCCTCGGCAGTGAGCTCGCCGTCGAGCTTGAGCGGAAACCAATTGTTGGTGATGCAGCCGTGATGCGTGAACATCACGATCGTTCGCTTCGGCGCGGGTGTCGAATCTGCCTTCACCGAGCGCTCGAAGAGCGAGCCCAGAAACGGCGCAGTCACGACGGCCCCGCCCAGACCGCGCAGCAAAATCCTTCGATTCAGCTTCGTCATTTGGTGATCTCCCACGCCAGACCGCCGTGACCGAAGAGCAATGGTAGCGGCTAACTACTCGTTACTAGCGCGCGACAGCGACTTTCGATAGGCGAGCTTTCCCGCACTAGCGAGTGCAATTTTCCAATCTGGCAGGCGAATGAGGCTGTCTAGAACCGCGCTGTTGCAGGCACGTCGAGCTCCAGCTCGAGCAGGCCTTCCGAAAGCGCTGCCCGCACGCCTTGCAAGATCTGCGCGCGACCGGCGGTATTGTCGAGCCTCATCCGCTTCGCCAACGTGCCCACGGCGCTCGCGACCGACGGGCTTTCATGCACGACGGTCAGCAGATCGACTCCGCTTTGGCTGCAGGTGGAGCTGCCGATCAGTCGCGATGCATCGTGCTCGATGCGCACTTGTCCGGCCTCATCCCGCGTAAAGCGGGTTCCCTCTGGCACGACCAAGCTCGCGGCCTGCAGCGACGCCGGATCGCCTGCCAGCAAATCTTGAGCGGCAATCAGCCGTTCGATCTGAGCTCCTGTCGGTTTTCCCAAGCCTTGCGTCTGGATCACGTGCGTCCAGGGTGTGCGCTCGGTCGCCCGTACCACGAACAGCATGGCGCGCAGCTCGGTGACCCCCAAGCGCGCCAGATGAGCGAGGTGAGCGTGCAGCGCGCGCTCGTACTCCTCGCCCAAATCGGGATGGCGACCCGCGGCATAGTGGGCCACACACTCGCCCAAATTCTTGGGCGGTGACGCGAAGAGCAGCAAATCGAAAGCCCCTGCGCCGAGGGCCGCACGGATGCGCTCGGTCGGAGATACCGCGTCATAGCGTGGCAAATCCACGAGAAACACAGCGCGACCAGCGGGTGCCAAGCGGGCCGGCAACTCGCTCAAGATGCGAATCAGCATCTCGTCACCGCGTGCGCCACCGTGCAGAAAGGTGACGGCCTCTTCGGAATCTGGCTTCGAGACGAAGGGCGGCTGCGCGACGACTAGATCGAAGCGCTGGTCTGCGACTGGGGCAAACAGATCGCCCGCGACGAACGTGACGTTGTCCCGACCGCTCAGTGCCTGGTTGAGTTTTGCCAGCACGATCGCGCGCGGATTGATGTCGCTGCCAACGACTTGGGCCGCGCCTGCTGCCAGCATCAGCGCGGCGGTGCCTGCGCCGCAGCCCAAATCGAGCACGCTTGCGAGTGGCTTCACGGGCCAAGTAGCCTGAAGCAGGTCTGCTGTCGTCGCGCTCGCGCCCATCACGGCTTCCCCGCCATGCGAAAGGTCATCGCAGAACACGTATTGGTCCTCGACCATGTTCAGCAGGAACGGGCACACGAGGCCCGCGTCGCGCGGGACGAGCAACCCGACTTCGAGCAAGGCCGAGAGCAACTTCTCGCTCGCAAGCGCCTCCATGGCCTCTTCACGCGTTACCGGATCCATGAACACGAATAGACGCAGCGCAAACACCAACGGCGAACGCACTTGTCGCAGATAGAACGCTCGCAGCGGTCGACGCATGCGCTCGAGCAAA
This sequence comes from Polyangiaceae bacterium, assembly GCA_035688655.1. Classification (GTDB taxonomy): domain Bacteria; phylum Myxococcota_A; class Polyangia; order Polyangiales; family Polyangiaceae; genus PMG-095. The sequence goes on from DASSMT010000278.1 coordinate 15,333, forward strand.
TGCTCGCCGTGACGCACGAAGGGCACAATCGCTTCGCGATTGACGCCGAGCGCGCGAAAGCGCGCGCTGAGCTCACGCACGAGGCTCGGGGGTAAAAGCGGTAGACGGCTCACATCGGGCAATGGCATCGCAGCGCACACTCTACGCCTGGGGCGGCTCGCGTTCGTCGCCAAAAGACAAGATAGCCGCCCTGGTGCTGGCTGCGGCGCTGAGGCGACGCGGTTCATTTCGGCGCTGGCTAGCGCTGGCACTGCTCGCGTTGCACGCAGGGGCTGCGGCGCGCTGACTCAGCGCAGCGAGCGGACGCCCCGACCGCGCCGCGGACTGGGGGCAGTGATTCTCGGGGCGAGCGTCAACTGCCCGACGAAGTCTTGCCGAGTGCGTGCCGCGCTTTTCGATCACGGCGGTCAGGAACGAGGCAGAAGATCGATAGGCCAGCGCGTCCACGTGCTCGGAGCGCGCTGACGCACGCGCTGAGTGCCTCGACTCCGCGATCGCGGTGTTCGATCAGGCGCCGCACCATTTCGCCGACCTGGCTCGGATCGGTGGGGCTGATTCACGGACGCTTGGAGGTCGACGCGACGGCGCGGCGTGTCGCCGGGCGACGCGCGCGTCGGTTCCAGGCCGGGACGACGCTGAGCTGGCACAGACAGAAGTAGACCGCTGTCAACACGAACGGGAACACGAAGACAGGGAGTGGCGCGCGGTGTACTGCGCGCGCGCAAAGGCGGGCGGCCGGCGTTCGGGAACGCCAGGTCATGGTCTTGCTGGCCTTGGGCCGTACTTCGAAGGAGATCGCCTACGCGCTCGGCATCTCCGATTCGACCACGCGCGTCCTTCTCTCGAGAGCGAAGCGTCGGCTCTGCGTTCGAACGCGTCACGAGCTTACGCGCTGGACTAGAGTTCTTGAGAACAGTTTTTTCGTGACAGATGACTCGAGTTTTGACTGGGCGCTTGGCTCACAGCAAAAGTCAGGGGCGGTCCCGCGACTTTCGCGGATTTCAACGGGGCCGGGCCTCACCGGTTTGGTCTCGTTGCTGATGGTTGCTCTTGTCGATCGTGATCTTTTCTTCCAAGACTCACAATCTTGTGGGCTGGGATCCCGGCCTTAACTCGTAGTTAACTCGACGAGTCGAGTAGCCGGTTCCTCTACTGATAACTCGCAAAAATACTCACGCCGGATTGGTTCCTGCCTCTGGGACTTCGTGCTTAGTATCGCGAAAAATCGGAGGTTCATCATGACCGATCGAGTTACGGGTATTGTTCTGGCAATCGGAATGGTCGCATGTGCCGTCGGGTGCGGAAACACAGGGGACGGAGTCCGCGCGGACCCCCTAGGGTCCGATTCCGAAGCGCTGTCCGGCGGGAACGAGAGGTGCCGCAACGTCGACGCCAGGCAGGAGCGGGTCGAGAATCTCCGCCCGTTCAAGAACGAGAGTGGCCATCATGCAACGTTCTCGACGCGCGATGGCCAGGTCCTCGATACGCAGAACGCCTTCTTCCAGTCCCTGGGAACGAACGGTCGCACGTGCGGGTCCTGCCACGCACCCGAAGACGGTTTCTCGGTGAGCGCCACCAACGTACGGAAGCGCTTCGACAGGACGTGCGGTCTCGATCCGATATTTCGCCCCATCGACGGCGCCACGAATCCAGCAGCGGACGTCTCCTCGCTCCAGAAGAGGCGTGACGCCTACTCGCTCCTGCTCGAGAAGGGGCTGATCCGGATCCAAGAGCCGATCCCGCCCGGTGCGGAATTCGAGCTTCTGGCCGTCGATGACCCGTATGGCAACGACCTCGCTGCAGGCCTCACCGTTTTCCGTCGTCCGCTGGCGGCGATGAACCTGAAATTCAACGCGGTGATCATGTGGGACGGCCGCGAACCCGATCTCGCCTCACAGGCAAAGAATGCGACGCTGCGACACGCGGAAGCGACCGACGCCCCCGATGACGAGACTCTACGCAGCATCGTGGACTTCGAGACGGCGCTGTTCACGACGCAGGTCCAGGCCGACGGCCTCGGTTCGACGAGCGCGGCGGGAGCGACCGGCGACCCCCGCACGCTGTCGACGCAAGACTTCTTCGTCAACATCAACCGTGACACGAGCACCTTCCCGCCTGCTCCGACAGAGCGCGCCCTCACGACGGACGTCTTCACCACATTCGACGCCTGGGCGAGCTCCAAAAAAGCGGCGCGTGCTTCGGTTGCGCGCGGTCAGGCACTGTTCAATCGTCGCCAGTTCTTCGATCCCGTCGGAGGGCCGGACACCACGTGCTCGGAATGTCACAATGCCCCCAACGCCGGCTCGTTCTCGGGTCCCACCGAGGCCATCCCGCCCTTCGGAGGGATGCGCACGGTGCTCATCGCAGACGCTCCTTTCAGGACGCCAGACCTGCCGCTTTACACCGTGGGCTGTTCGGCCGCGGGTGTCGCAGCGAAACACTGCAATCTGGGGGATACGCGGCAGACGAGCGATCCGGGAATGGCATTTCGCAGTGGCTTGTGGCGCGACGTCAGTCGATTCAAGGCGCCGCATCTGCGCGGCGTAGCTTCTCGCGCACCGTTCTTTCACAACGGCATGGCCGCGACGCTCGCGGACGTCGTCGACCACTACGACACCATCGACCACATCGGTCTCACCGCGGACGAAAAGGCCGACCTCACGGCGTTCCTAGGCGCGCTCTAGCACTACCTAGCCAGCCGTGATGCCAAGAACCGGATCTGGGGGGCTTCAGCCGCACCCGGACCCCCGTGTTCGCCGATCAGTGCGTATTCCGACGTGATCCGATCAGCGTTCCGACGGCCTTCGATCGGATCACTGACCCTGTGCCCGGCCCCAGCACACCAGCGTGCGGCGCTCTTCAGTGTTTAGGCGCGGAGTGCCGACCGGTGGCATCGAACCTTGCGCGACTTGCGCCGCGACATTTCTTCGGTGTGCGGAGAGCGAAGCGGCGTTCGTCCAGTCGTAGTCCGGACCCGCCTCACCCGTACTCGAGTGACAAGACGTGCAGCGCTTGGAGACGATCGTTTGCACGTGCGAAAACGCGATGGTTGCGTTCGGGTCGCACTCGGTCGGACCACTCGCGCTCGACGCGAGCTTGCCTGCTGGCGCGCCCGCGCACGCGAACACCAGGGCGCACGCGCAGCTCGAGAGAAGCGCACCCAGCGCGCGGCGCTCGTTGCTCCTTCGCTCAGCGCTGCGCAAAGCGGTGCTCCACGAGCTCGAGGGATTGCTCGGTACGCGCCACTTCGCGGTAGCCCAAACCGTGATCGGGGCTCTGCGGGTCCCAAGGCAGCGGCGCCTTCTTGGGCACCGAGCCGGGCGCAGGCAACGGGAACACCAACGAGCGGGCGGCAAGGTGCATGATGCTCCCGGTCTGCTGTTGATGTTCTTGATGGATGTGGCCATAAAATACGGTCACCCGAGGATGCTTTTGCAAAATCTCGATCGCTTTCGGGCCGTCCTTCGTGGCCCAGTCCCAGGCCGGAAAGAGGGCGAACAACGGTCGGTGCGTGAACACCACGAGCGGCGCGTTCTTCGGTGCTGCGAGCACCTGCTGTTCGAGCCAAGCGAGCTGCGTGTCGCCCAAGATGGCGCCCGGAGCGGACACGTTGTCGAGTGCGATGAAGCTCAGGCCCTTGTGCGAGAAGGAGTAGTGCGTCTCGCCGAAGAACTCTTTGAAAGCCTCACCCCCATCGAGCGAAGCGTCGTGCTCACCCGGAATATAACGCACGTCCTTGACTACTAAATCAGAGACGATGGCTTTGAACTCCCTCATGCGCGCGCGACGCAGCGCCGGGTCGTCGGTGGTGTGGGTCAAGTCACCGGTGAAGATGATGAAGTCAGGCTTCGCGGGGACCGCGTTGATGGTCGCGACCGTGGTGCGCAGAGTCTTGTCGGCCTCGGGGTTCGGTGGACCGCTAAAGCCCCAATGAGTGTCCGAGAGTTGCAGAAAGAAGAACTCTTCAGCCGGTGCATCTGCCAGAGGGGCCGAGCCGCCGATCGCGGCCGGCGCAGGGCTGGCGGCGGACTGGGCGCTGGGGGCGGCCGCGCTCGGAGCCGCGCAGCCCCAGAGCGCGGAG
>DASSMT010000299.1:0-20822 GCA_035688655.1 Polyangiaceae bacterium
GTTCTTCTCGCAACCCGGTTCATTGAACACGTCGGCGATTTTGGCGTTCAGCGCGTCGCTCATGGCTTCTCCGGCGGAAGGAAGGGAGCGGTGTCTGCCACCTCGGAGTTCAGGCAGACACCGCCCCGAATGGGGTCGATCGCTCGTAGCAGAGCGCGAGGCCTACGCCTCAGCGAGTGATGTCGTAAGAGTAGTCGGTGATCGCGGGAATGATCGTGTCGACGTCGATCTTGTCGAAGATCTTGTCGAGCAGCGTCACCAGCACGCGCAGGCCGCCCTGGTAACCCCAGGTCGGAAAGCGGTGGTGATGGTGCCGGTCGAAGATCGGGAAAGCCAAGCGAATCAACGGCGTGCCCACGTCGCGCTCGAGGTACTTGCCGTAGCTGTTGCCGATCAGCAAATCGACTTTCTCCGTCGCGAGCAGGGAGCGCATGTGCCACAAGTCGCGACCGCCCCAGGCTTTGCACAGGTTGCCGTGCTCGGACGAGGCGAACAGCGCCTGCATCTGCTCTTCCCAAGCCGCGTTGCCGTTCGTGGCCACGCAGTGCCGCGGCTCGCCGCCGGTCTCCAAGATGAAGCGCGCCATGCCATACACGAAGTCCGGATCGCCGTAGATGGCGTAGGTCTTGCCGTGCAGCCAGGCTTGGCTATCGGCCAGCGCGTCGATCAAGCGCCCGCGCTCGAGCTCGAGCTCGGCCGGGATCGGCTTGCCCGTGAGCTCGGAGATCTTCATCAGCAGCTCGTCCGTGCCTGCGACGCCCATGGGATAGTGCAAGTTCGCGACTTCCTGACCGCGCTCACTGATCGCGCCCAGGGTCTTGGGCGTGCAGTATTCCTGGAGCGAGACCGTCGCTTTGGCGTTGAGCGAGTCTTTGGTCGCCTCGATCGTCGTGCCTCCGGAGAACATCCGGAATTCCCCGTCACTGGGCGTATCGAACTGATCGGAGACATCCGAGAGCAGCGTGTACTTCACGCCCATGACGTTCAGCATCCGCTTGAGCTCGCGGTTGTTGCCGACCGCGAAGCCGTCGAAGCCCGGGATCAGGTTGATGCTGTCGTTGGGCGTGCGCTCGGCTTTGGCCCAAAAGTGGTCGAGGATGCCCTTCAGCATGTTGTCGTAGCCAGTGGTGTGGCTGCCGACGAACGCCGGCGTGTGGGCGAACGGCACGTCGAACTCTTCTGGGACCGAGCCCTTTTGCTTGGACGTGGTGATGAAGGCGTGTAAATCGTCGCCGATCACCTCGGCCATGCAGGTGGTCGAGACCGCGATCATGGCCGGTTTGTACAGGCTGTATGCGTTCTGCAGGCCGTCGATCATGTTGTTCAGACCGCCGAACACTGCGGCATCTTCGGTCATGGACGACGAAACGATCGAGCTCGGCTCTTTGAAATGGCGCGACAAGTGCGAGCGGTAGTAGGCGACGCAGCCCTGCGAGCCGTGCACGAAGCTGAGCGTCTTGTCGAAGCCCGCGGCCACGAACACCGCGCCGAGTGGCTGACAGGCCTTGGCGGGATTCACGGACAGAGCTTCACGGGCGAAGTTCTTCTCCCGGTATTCCCAGCTCTTGGTCCACTCCGCCACCTCCGCGGTCTTCTCCTTGGCGGGCATATTCTCTTCGCGGCCCTTCTTCGCGAGCATTTCCACGTATTCGGGTTGACGGAAGAGGGGCGCGTGGTCGAGCACTTTTTCAGCAGACTGAGGCATGATCCGGGTTCCTTCTGGTTACGAAATTCTTGGCAAAACAGCGCGCGCGGCGCCCCCGCGCCAGACGTCACAGGAGTGACGCGAGGGCGCTCGCGCGCTGGGCGCTCACTCGGCGGCGCCCACCTCGCCCCGCTTCCACGGCGGCTTGAACAGGCCCCATACGGGGTTATTGATGGCCATATCCATGTCACGGGCGAAGATCGCAAAGCCGTCGTAGCCGTGATACGGACCGGAGTAGTCCCACGAGTGCATCTGACGGAACGGAATGCCCATCTTCTGCACCGGGTATTTCTCCTTGATACCCGAGCCCACCAAGTTCGGTCGAATGGCTTCGATGAACTTGTCGAGCTCGAACGCGGTCACGTCGTCGTAGATCAGCGTGCCTTCTTTGACGTAGTGACCCGTGCGCTGGTAGTCGTCATTGTGGCCGAATTCGTAGCCGGTGCCAGCGATCACCATGCCCAGATCTTCATAAGCGGTCACGACGTGGCGCGGGCGCAGGCCGCCCACGTAAAGCATCACGCTCTTGCCTTCCAGGCGCGGGCGGAAGCGCGCGATCACCGCATCGACCAGCGGTTGATACTTGGCGATCACCCGCTCTGCGCCCTCTTTGATCTTGTCGTCGAAGCGCGCGGCGATCTTGCGCAAACCGTCGGCGATCTGGCTCGGACCGAAGAAGTTGTACTCGAGCCAGGGCATCCCGTACTTCTCTTCCATGTGCCGGCAGATGTAATTCATCGAGCGGTAGCAGTGGATGAGGTTCAATTTGCCCTTGGGCGCGCGCTCGATCTCAGTGAGCGTCGCGTCACCGGACCAATTGCCGACCACGCGTAGGCCCATCTCTTCGAGCAAGATGCGCGAGGCCCAGGCATCGCCGCCGATGTTGTAGTCGCCGATCACGTTCACGTCGTACGGAGTGGCCTCGAACTCGACCGGGCGCTTGTCGAACACCCAGTCACGGATGCTGTCGTTGGCGATGTGATGGCCGAGCGACTGCGACACGCCACGGAAGCCCTCGCAGCGCACGGGCACGATGGTCTTGCCGCTCTCTTTGTTCTTCTTCTTGGCGACGGCTTCGATATCGTCACCAATCAGACCGATCGGGCACTCTGATTGAATGGTGATGCCCTTGGCCAACGGAAAGAGCTCGTTGATCTCGTCGATCACCTTCTCGAGCTTCTTGTCGCCGCCAAAGACGATGTCCTTTTCCTGGAAATCCGTGGTGAATTGCATGGTCACGAAGGTGTCCACGCCCGTCGTGCCGATGTAATAGTTGCGGCGTTGCGACCAGGAATATTGCCCACAGCCCACGGGGCCGTGGCTGATGTGCACCATGTCCTTCACCGGGCCCCAGACCACGCCCTTGCTCCCGGCGTAGGCGCAGCCGCGGACCGTCATCACTCCCGGCAGAGACTTGATGTTCGACTTGACGTCGCATTCCGTATGGCCGAGCGCTTCATCCGCGTTGGCTTCGGGCGATTCGCTGTCGAGAGTGGCGACGCCTAGGTGCTTTTGGCGCCGTTTGCGCGATTTGTCGGGGTAGGCCTTCAGCACCTCTTCGATCAGCGCCTTGTGAGCGCCTCCGTCGTTCGTGTAGGTCATGGCAATCCTTGATCTCTAGCTGGGGTTTCAGGTCGGAAGGGGGAAGGCGGGGCGCGCCGCGAGAACCGCGGCGCACCCGCGCCAGGCGAGCCTTCAGTGCGCGGCCGCCGCTGAAGCCGCTGCTGCTTCTTTGGCAGCGAGCGCGGCAAGCTGTTGTTCTTCGGTCTTCATGATGCCGAAATCGAGCAGAATGGCTTCGAGCTCGTCCATCGTGATCGGGGTCGGAATCACGCCTTTGCCGGCGTTCTCGTGGATCTTCTTGGCCAGCTGGCGATACTCGTCCGCTTGCTTCGAATCCGGAGCAAACTCCATCACCGTCTGGCGGCGGAGCTCGGCGTGCTGCACGATGTTGTCACGCGGCACGAAGTGAATCAGGTGCGAACCGAGGCGCTTGGCCAGCGCTTCGGCCAGCTCGTACTCGCGGTCGGTCTGGCGCTCGTTGCAGATCAAGCCGCCGAGGCGCACGCCGCCGGAGTGGGCGTACTTGAGAATGCCCTTGGAGATGTTGTTCGCTGCGTACAGCGCCATCATCTCGCCGGAGGCGACGATGTAAATTTCTTGCGCCTTGTTCTCGCGAATCGGCATCGCGAAACCGCCGCACACGACGTCGCCCAAGACGTCGTACGACACGTAGTCCACGTCATCGTAGGCGCCATTTTCTTCGAGGAAATTGATGGAGGTGATCACGCCGCGACCGGCGCAGCCCACTCCCGGCTCGGGGCCACCGGACTCGACGCAGCGAATCCCTTTGTAGCCGACCTTCATCACGTCCTCGATCTCGAGGTCCTCGACCGAGCCCTGCGCGGCGGCGAGGCTCAGCACGGTGTCCTGTGCTTTGGCGTGCAGAATGAGGCGAGTGGAGTCGGCCTTCGGGTCGCAGCCGACGATGAGAACGCGCTGGCCCATATCGACCAAGGCGGCGAGCGTATTTTGGGAGGTCGTCGATTTACCGATGCCACCCTTTCCATAAAACGCGATCTGGCGAAGTTTGCTCATGGTGCTTCCTGTTTGCGGTTGTGTCTTCCGTTTCCCTGTTACTGCGACACCAACCGAATCTTCGGGGTCGCGATCCGCCCTACTGCAGGGCTCGTGCCAGCCACGCTCGCCCGCGTTTTTCGCGAAATCCACGCTAGGCGGCGAATGCCAGTCAGCGTCCGGTCACGACACATGTTGGAATCACGACAAACCCAACATCCGCAAGCCGCCTGCAACCGCCCTCGGCCCTCCAAACTCGGCCCTCCGAACTCGGACCTCCAAACTCGGACCTCCAAACTCGGACCTCCGAACTCGGACCTCCAAACTCGGCCCTCCGAACTCGGCCCTCCGAACTCGGACCTCCGAACTCGGACCTCCGAACTCGGACCTCCGAACTCGGACCTCGGAGCAACTCGGGACTCGCAGCAGCTCGGGCCTCGGGGCACCAAAGAAACGGGCGCGGCGCACGGCCCGCGCCGGCGCGAGCGCAGACCGAGCCCCACCCTCACCCGCGCGCCCACCGCGCCAGCCGCACCCCGTAAAGCTGCTCCACCGCGCCCCGATTCACCCAAGTAATGCCCGCGCCAACACGGGATCCAGCGTGGGAGCCGTCTCCCCCCGCGCGAACCAAGTTCGTACACGAACACGATTTCTGCCCTCAGAGCAGCGTGCCGGCCCCTCCCCGCAAACCCTGTTCGTGCACGAATACGATTTCTCAAGTCAGAGCAGCGTGCGGTCCCTCGCCCGAACGATGTTCGTCACGAATAGGTCTATCGTTAGAGCCGCGCCATGTCCTCGCCAAACCCTGTTCGTGCACGAATACGATTTCAGCCGCCAAGGCAGCGCACGGCCCCTCGCCGAACGAAGTTCGTGCACGAATATAGTTCCGCCGTAGACCAGCGCCCGACCCTCGCCAAAACACGTTCGTGCACGAATGCGATTTCCGTCGTCAAAGCGCCGTGAGGCCCCACGCCAAAACACGCTCGTGCACGAATACGATTTCCTGCGTCACAGCGCCGTGCGCCCCTTCGCCAGAACCGTGTTCTTGCGCGAATACGACTTCCGCCGTCAGAGCAGCCTGCGGCCCCACGCCAGACCATGTTCGTGCACGACGTGCACGAATACGATTTCTGCCAAAGCGGCGTTGGGGCCGTCTTCAGGGTCGAAGCCAAACAGTCCGGACCGGAGCTCCGGGAAGTGACTCGCATTCCGGCAAATATCCCCCGGTGCTCGTCGCCAAGCGGGCGCATCGCAAACCGCCCAGTTTGCGCACACCCTTTGTTTTTTGCGTGAAGAGCCTCCCTGTGCGTGCTGATTGCGAAACCAAAGGCGGGCGATATTGCGACGCTAGCTCTATTCGAAGCTGGCTCTAATTCTGACCGATGGGTGGGATTTTCGACGCTAGCTACAGCGTGGGGCTGGCGCGGTGGGCGCGTGGCGGCTGCGCGCGGCTGAGTCTGCGCTGGCGGCGGCACACGCCGGGCGTCGCGCCCGTGCCCGCGGTGCCCCCAAAAACCAGCATTCGACTCAGCGCGAACCGCCCTACAGCCGCTCGAGCGAGCACGATTCGACTCAGCGCGAACCGCCCTACAGCCGCTCGAGCGAGCGCGATTCGACTCAGCGCGAAAGCGACATGCAGCCGTTCGAGCGCGTCGTTCGACTCAGCGCGAAGCGGCCGTCAGTCGCTCGAGCGCGGTCGACAGTGGGCAGGCGATCGCTTGCAGCCCGAGCTCGCGCGCGAAACGCAGCTCCATCCGCGTCAGCGTGTTGGTTTCGAAGACGGCGTAGTGCGGACCACTCGAGCGTTTGACGATCTGGCGCGCGTACGTGCGCAGCAACTGATCGTGGAAGCGGCAACCGAGGAACACGAAGCCGAGCCCGCTGCGGCGCCGGCGCACCGCCTCCGGGATTGGGTTTTGGATGTCGATTTCTGTCAGGACCTCGACGTAGTCGGCGTCGGTGATCAGAAAATTACCCGTGGGGGTGATGCCGCCATGGGGCTTGTAGAGCAGGGTTTTGGCGGCCTCCGCGCGCTCGAGCGACACGAGCGCGCCGCCTGGATCGTAAGCGCGAAACCAACCCGACTCACCGATCTGCGCACGGTTGATGCCTTGGATTTCCAGCCAATCCGTCCGCGTCTGCAGGGCACTGCGCGCGGCGCCGTCATACCAAGTGTCGACGATCAGCGGCAGTTCGAGCTGGGCGAGGTGCGCGTGGAACGGCAGCGGCGCGACCTCTGCTGCGAACGCGGTCTGCATCAAGCGCGTCACGGTCGCGCGGTGCTGACGGCTCTCGACGAATTGTGCCGAAGCCCAGGCGTTGCCTCGCGCGCGCTTGGGCAGCGCGACCTTGCTGCCAAAGAACTCGGCCAGGCTTTCATACGTGGTCGGCACGGCCACCCCGGGCGACAGGGCCGAGAGCCCAGAGCCGAGGTATGGCGCCAGGCGCCGCGCTCTCAGCGCGGCGCCGACTTCTGCAAACCAGGCGTTCGCATCGCTGACGAACGGGCTTTCCGACGGCAAGTCGAGCGCGAGAGCAGCGGTCATTCTTCTTCTCCCCCGCGCTTTTTGGCATTCACGGTGATCGGCAAGTTGGTCCCGCTGTCCATCTGCGGCAGATCCAAGATCCAGCCATTTTTGAGGCGGATCCAGCCCCCCCACAAGGCTTCGTGCTGCTGCTCCACGACAGTTTCCTCCAGGTCCTTTTTGGGGACGTAGGCGGAGAGCACGCCCTCGGATCTGCGAATCATCACTTTCATGTTGCCTCGACCTTCACGCCCTTCACGCCTTTACGTAAGCGTCGTCCACGAGCTGGAGCTCGCGGCCGCGCATCCCTACTACCGTGCCGAGCTCGACGAACTCGACCGCGTAGATGTAGTAGATTTGCAAGTACATGCCGATGTCGCGCACGTACCCGACCGCGCCTTTGGTCACCAGGACCTCACCAATTTCCTTGCCCGCGTAAGTACCGTCGTTCTTGACGTACTTGGTGGAGCGCACTTTGGCTCCCGGCATGAAACGCGGGGGCTCATAGACCTCGACTGCCTCTTCTTTTCCGAGTCCCATCTCAAGCCTCGCGGGTCAGGAACCGAGTGCGCCGTTCTTCAAGCAGGAACGCAGGTGTTGGGCACGGGACAGACCGCCGCGCATTGCGGCGCGTCGAAGTGGCCCTCGCACTCGGTGCACTTCTTGGGATCGATGATGTACATCTCGTTTTTCAGCGAGATGGCGGCGTTCGGACACTCGAACTCGCAGGCGCCGCAGACGGTACATTGAGAAGCGACAATCTTGTAGGACATAGCTCGACTCCTTGCCGATAATCAGGCGCTGGCCGCTACTGCGACAGCGCCGGGGAGTGCCTGGCCAGATTCGGCCGAAAACCACGCGGCGATGCCCGCCTCGATCCATTCGTGGGCGTAGTCGTCGAGTGCGCGAATGCCCGCGGCTTTCAGGCTGTCTTTGGGGCAATCGCCGATCTTGGAACAGAGCACGACGTTCACGCCTTCGAGCGCCGCGATCACGCCATCGAGCGTCGCGTCTTCACCGAAGCCGCCTTCGCAGTATTGCTCGACCTTGCGGTGACCGACGAAGCCGATGCCCTTGGGCGTGATTTCGTAGACCTGAAATTCCTTGGCGTGACCGAAGTGCTGGTTGATCCGGCCACCGCCCTTGGTGGCGATCGCGACCAAGATCGAGCCCTCGACATCGAAGCCCGCCATTTTTTCGCCCACCGCTTGCTTGGTGGCCACGTGTTCGCCGCGTTCGCGCGCCACGATTTCCTGATAGGCCTCGCGCTTTTCCGGGTTGTACGCGATGTCGTCGGGCACGTGGTTCATGGTGAACTCTTGACCGCGATCTTCGCCGAGCAGGCCGACCGCATCCGCGCGGCACTGGCGACAGTGCCGCATCAGCTTCGTGCCTTCGGACAGTTTGTCCTGCAGCGCTTTGAGCTCCATCGCGCGCGGACCGCGCTGACCGGTCAGGCCGTAGTGCGTGCCGTGCACCGGATCGGAGATCAGCGGCATGATGTTGTGCAAGAAGGCGCCCTTCTGCTTGACGACCTTGTTCACTTCCACCAAGTGCTCGTCATTCACGCCGGGGATCATCACCGAGTTGACCTTGACCAAGATCTTGCGCTCGGCGAGCATCTCCAGGCCCAGCATCTGCCGCTCGTGCAGGATCTTGGCGGCTTCGAGCCCCGTCCAGCGCTTGTTCTTGTAGAAGACCCACGGGTAAATCTTGGCGCCGACCTCGGGATCGACCATGTTGATGGTCATCGTGACGTGGTCGATGTTCATGTGTTGAATCTCGTCGACGTGTTCGGGCAGAGCCAGCCCATTGGTCGACAAACACAGCTTGATATCCGGGATTTGCGCGGCCACGAGGTCGAACGTAGCTTTCGTCTTGCGCCAGTCGTAACAAGAGTCACCGGGACCGGCGATGCCGAGCACCGACATTTGCGGGACCTCGCTGGCGACCGCCAGCACCTTCCTGAGGGCTTGATCCGGAGTCAGTTTCTCGGACACGACGCCCGGGCGACTCTCGTTCGAGCAATCGTACTTGCGATTGCAGTAATGGCATTGGATGTTGCACGCGGGCGCGACCGCGACGTGCATGCGTGCAAAGTAGTGGTGTGCCTCTTCCGAATAACAGGGATGGTTCTTCACCTTGTCCCAGATCTCTTGAGGCATGTCGTCTTTGGTATCGGAGCTGCCGCAACTACCGGAAGAGCAGCCACCCGAGTCCAAGGCTTTCTTCATTTCGTCAGCGGAGACGGGTGACTTCAACGCTTCCAGAGAGATTAGATTGCCCATGCACCGTCGCTAAGCAACGCGCATGCCACGCGAAGATCAGGCACGAAACTGCAATTTTTGCGTTTTGCGCTGTCGGGTGCACGACACGCTGTCCGAGGTACGACAACGCTTTTGGGTCCAGTGTCGCATCGACGGCTGAAAGGCGAGGATCCGTTTCTTGGCACGGATTTGGCTCACGTACAGGCGCGCGATAGATGCGCGCGACGACGCCGTCCGTGCTTCTCGCCTCCGGAGGTGCCAATGAGTCTTGCCTTGCCTGTATTCGAAAATGAAGGACCGCCCGCCGAAGACTACGAAGGGCGCCCGATCTGCTGCGACACCTGCCCGGCGCGCGCCTCGGGTTCGAGCTGCCAGCCGCGCCATGCTTGCGTTCAGGATCGCTACGCATTGCGCGTGGATCGCTTTTTCCGCTGGAATCCACGCGGTACCGAGGCGTGGTTGACGCATCCGTATTTCGAGGTCCGCGCGATCGCCGCGCGTTTCGCCAATGTGTTCCGCGTCGCCGCGCTGGTCTCCGATCCAGACGAGACGGTGAGAACCTCGGTGGCGCTGCGCGTACCGCACACGATTTTACGGCGCATGATCGACGACCCTGAGCGCGAGGTCCGCATTCGTGTCGCCCAACGCTTGCCGCCTCCCGCGCTGGTCGCCATGGTCCGCGACGAGGACTATTACGTGCGCGTCTGGGTGGCCCGGCGCCTGCCCCTACCGTTGCTCATGCGCATGGCCGAGGACCCCGAACGCGAGGTGCGACTGGAAGTCGCTCGCCGACTCGATCCTGCCCGCCTCGCGCTGCTGGCGAGCGACCCCGAGGCCGCGGTGCGGCGCGTCGTGGCCGAACGCGGACCGAGCACGATTTTAGGCGTATTGGCGCGCGATTCCGACTGGGCGGTGCGCTGGGAGGTCGCGCAACGGGCGAGCGTTCACCTCGCGCAGTTGCTGGCTCGCGATCCGGAAGAAGAGGTGAGCTCGGCCGCGCGCGCGCGACTGAAGGAGCTCGGCACCGACTGAGGGCCTTTCCCCCGAACCGAGCTCACGCCGAGGCGTGCATCAGATCGCGCACCACGGGCCAGCCGACGTGACCGGCCGGATCGAGCCGCTCGAGCTGCGTCAGCAAAGCAGACGCCTTTTGCGCCGCACCGCGTTTCAGCTCGATGAACGCCAGCGCCTTGATCGTATAGAGCGCGAACCGCGACGGCCCATCAGCGACTGCGGGCGCCGGCCAATCCTCGATTGAGCCGACCAATTGAGCTTGGCGGGCCGCCTCCGCCAGCCCCGCCTCGGCTGCCGCGTAGGCCGCGTCCAGATTTCCCTGATACGTGTGGATTTTGTACAGGCAGAAATAGACGGGCAGGACTTCGGGGGCGGCCACGAGCGCCTGCAGAAACCAGCTCTTGGCCTGGGCCGGCGAGCTCCGATACGCGACCACGCCGCGTTGCAGTAGCTCGTTGATCGGTTCGGGGATCGCGCCAAAGTCGATTTGATCCATCTCGCTGCGCAGCTGGGAAGTCGAGCTCATGGCCGCGCGACTCTTGCAAAGTGCATGCAAAGCTTCTGGCACGAGCTTCGCTTACTCCAGGGCTCATGCTGACTTCTGATCCGCTCGGCGGCTCGACGCCGGTTCGATACATCGTGGGCGATATGGTCTTTGCACGCGAAGCGCTGCACAACGATGGCGGGATCCCCGACGCCGAAGCGCAGGCCTTGCTGGCGCCTTCCGGAACGCGCGGAGTCGTCGTGCGCGTGGGTCACGTCGAGGCCGATCCCCGCCAAACCCTGTACTTGGTGGCCTTCGAAGGCGCGGACGGTGAGCTCGGTCCGCCGATCGGCTGCTTGCCCGAAGAGCTCACGCAAGAGAGTCAGCCCAACGGCTGACCGGACGTTGCAATTGTCGGGTTTGTTCGCCTTCCGACACGCTCGCAGAGACAAACGGCCGCTGGCGGCCTTGGCATACGGCGTGCTTTGGAACAACTCGAGCCCGGCAAGATCGATGAAATAGCCGCCGCCAAACGCCAAGCGAAGCCTGAAAACCAGGCAGGAAGTGAGTCCTCGTGCTGAGCATGCAACCCCCCCCGATCGTGGTCAACGACTGCACGCTTCGCGATGGCGAGCAGGCACCCGGAGTCGCGTTCACGCTCGACGAGAAGGTGGGCATCGCGCGCGCGCTCGAACGCGCCGGGGTGGACGAGATTGAAGCGGGGATCCCTGCCATGGGACCGGCCGAGGTCGAGGCCATCCACGCCGTGCACAGCTCACTCAGCCGAGCGACCGCGATCGCTTGGTGTCGCTTGACGAATGCCGACTTGGCTGCGGCTGCCGCCACCGGCGTCACTCAGGTGAACTTGTCTACCCCACTTTCCGAGCAGCAAATTCGCGCCAAAGTCCGGGGCGGCCGGGCCGGCGTGCTGGAGCGCATTCGCAGCGTCGTCTCTCGCGCGCGCGATCAGGGCTTTACGGTCTCCCTGGGCGGTGAAGACTCGAGCCGCGCCGACCTGGATTTCCTGTTGCGGGCGGTGGTCGCAGCGGAGGAGGCCGGCGCCTCTCGCTTCCGTTTCGCCGACACCTTGGGCGTACTCGACCCGTTCGCCGTGTACGCCGTGTTTCGCCGGCTGTGCGCCGAGACCGACATGGAGCTCGAGTTTCACGGCCACGACGACCTGGGCATGGCCACCGCCAACACCATCGCAGCCGTGCGCGGGGGAGCGACCCACGTGAGCGTGTGCGTGCTCGGCCTGGGCGAGCGGGCCGGCAATGCCCCGCTGGAAGAAGTGGTGACCGCGCTCGATCGGCTCACGTGCCGAACCACGGGAGTGCGCGCCGAAGAGCTGAGTGATCTCGCATCGCGCGTCTCGGCCGCGTCTCGGCGCGAGATCCCGACCGCCAAAGCGATCGTGGGCGAGAGCGTGTTCACCCACGAATCGGGCATCCACGTCTCGGCCTTGCTGCGCGATCCGGCGACCTACGAGGCGCTGTCGCCCGAGGCCTTCGGCCGCACTCGGCGCATCATCCTCGGCAAGCACTCGGGCCGTGCGGCGGTGACCCATGCGCTGCATGGGCTCGGCCTCAGCGCGGAAGAGGGCGTGGTCGGCCAGGTGTTGGATCTGGTGCGCGCGCATGCCGGCCGCACCAAGTCGGCAGTGACGGACAGCAAGCTGCTGGAGTTCTACGTCGACGCCTCTCGATCGCAGGCCGCGCCGGCAAACGGCTCCCCTCCGGCGCAGGCACAACCGCTGCACCTCGTCCGTGTGCGCTGACTCCGATCCATTTTCGGATCTGGAGCCAGAAGACGCGCAACCCACAGCTCACGGACGCGCCAGTCTTCCGCCTTGGGTAATCGCTTCGCTCGACTTTCAGGAACACCCGCGCGCGTTGCACATCACGGGCGTGCGGCGGGAGAATCGCGCGCTGTTCGCGCGCTTGGCTGAAATCGACGACGCCGCGCAGCGCGCGCGCGTATTCGACGACTACATGAACGTGAAGTTCCACTTGCACGATTGGCGCGAGCACCAGGACTCCGCTCGTCAGAGCTTGAAAAATAGCTATCTGCGCTTCCTGCGCGGCTGGGGCGTCAATTCGACTTCGATCGAAGGCGCCGTGCTCAAGGGCTGGGTCGAGAGCCGTTTTGGCCTGCGTCCCCGCTACCACGGCGTGCGAATCGAGCCCGGCAGCCGCAACTACTTGCCGTTTGCCCGCGATCGCATGCAAGGACACGCTCGCAGCAATGCCATCGACTCACAGCTCGATCTGCTGTTCGAGTTCTGCCAATACGAAGCCAGGCGCCGCAAGCTCTCGCGCTTGACCCTGTACCGAGGGGTGTACGACGCGGACCAGCACCAAATCACTGCCCACCGCGGTAAGCGCGACTACGTCGTCGTCATGAACAACCTGTGCTCGTTCACCTCCGACCCCGAGCGCGCCTGGGAGTTCGGGGCTACGGTTTGGGAGGTCGTGGTGCCCGTGCAACGCATTTGCTATTTCGCGGGGCTGCTGCCCCAGACCGTGCTCCGGGGCGAGGACGAGTACCTGGTTTTGGGCGGCGAGCACCGCGTTCGTGAGCTGACCATTTGACGGGTCGATGCCAGCCGGAGCTGCTCGGCACGAGCATTGCGTTGCGCGAGGCCCAACGACATGTCCCCCCTAGCCGCGTACGTCTCTACCGCAACGACGAATGGCGTGAACGTCGTCGTTCGCAGCCGCTTTTTGCCGGATCAATCACGACCGGCCTCCAAGCAGTATCGGTTTGCCTATGCCGTTCGCATCAGAAATAACAGCGCGCACCCGGTGCAATTGCTCAGCCGGCACTGGATAATTACCGACGCCAACGGCAAAACGACCGAAGTCGTCGGTTCTGGAGTGGTCGGCGAGCAGCCCGTGCTCGAACCAGGCGGACATTTCGAATACGTCAGCAGCGCAATGTTGGAGGTCCCGAGCGCCGAGATGCGCGGCACCTATCGAATGCTCGGGCCCAATGGAGAGACGTTCGACGCGGTGATTGCACCGTTCACGTTGGCGATGCCCTACTCGCTCAATTGAGCGTCGTGTCGCAAACACGACGGCGGGTTTCTGACGATCGTCGCTTTTGATTCGCGACCAGGTGCGGCGCGTCGCCCAGCGAGGGCGAGTCTCAGGCACCTCGCACGGTCGTCGGTGGGGACTCACGCGCTGGAACGAAACTTGATTGTGCGCCAGCGCAGACTCGCAAGAACGAAGGTTCGTTCGTTCATTTTCTTCAGAAGGAATGGTTGCTCGATGCCTACTCTCAACATTTCACCCAGCGGTAAGACCACGGAAGTCAGCACGGGAACGCCCCTGCTTTCCGCAATTCTCGCGTCCGGCGAAGCGCTCGGCCACAAATGCGATGGCAAAGCCGAGTGCGGGCAGTGTCACATCTTCGTCCATGAGGGGCGCAAGAGCTTGTCGAAGACACAGCGCAACGAGCACGAGCGCTTGGACGCCACGGTCGGCGTCGGGAGCAAGTCGCGCCTCGCCTGTCAGGCTCGCATGGGCGAAGAGAATGTAACGGTCGAGATCCTGGGCTTCGGCTCCGGCTGACCGGAGCTCGGTCGGGGAGCGACACCGAGGCTCGAGCGACGGCACCCCACTTGCATCGGATCGCGCTCGATGGGCAACTGGTTCAAAGACAACGCTCAGAGCATCGGTCGCACACCCCTAGTACAGCTCAATCGACTTCAGGCCAGGCCGCGCGCGCGCATCCTGGCCAAAATCGAGGGTCGTAATCCGAGCTGGTCCGTCAAATGCCGGCTCGGAGCGGCACTGGTCTGGGACGCCGAGAAGCGCGGCGTCCTCAGCCCGCCGAAGGAACTGATCGAGCCGACCAGCGGCAACACGGGCATCGCGCTCGCGTTCGTTGCCGCTGCGCGCGGCTACAAGCTGACTTTGACCATGCCCGAGACGATGAGCATCGAACGGCGCAAGGTGCTGGCCGCGTATGGCGCGCGGCTCGTGCTCACCGAAGGCGCCAAGGGCATGGCCGGGGCAGTCGCAGAAGCCGAGCGCATCGCAGAGGCAGCGCCTGACCGCTACGTGCTGCTCCAACAATTCAAGAACCCCGCCAACCCCGCCATCCACGAGACGACGACCGGTCCGGAAATCTTTGCCGATACCGACGGCCAAGTCGATATCTTCGTCTCGGGCGTGGGTACTGGGGGCACGATCACCGGTGTTTCGCGCTACTTCAAGAAGGCCGGGCAGCGGCCGCTGCTGACCGTCGCCGTCGAGCCGGCGGCCAGCCCGATCCTCGGTCAAAAGCGGCGCGGCGAGCCGCTCAAACCCGGACCCCACAAAATCCAAGGCATCGGTGCCGGGTTCGTGCCCGAGGTGCTGGATCTCTCGCTGGTGGACGAGATTGAACAGGTGACGAACGAGGAAGCCATCGAGTATGCCCGGCGCCTAGCGCGCGAAGAAGGAATTTTGTGCGGCATCTCGAGCGGCGCAGCGGTGGCCGCGGCCCTCCGTCTGGCGGACCGCGCCGAGCACGAGGGTAAGACGATCGTCGTGGTGCTGCCGGATTCCGGCGAGCGCTACCTCAGTAGCGCGTTGTTCGCCGGCGTCTTCGACGAACACGGGCTTGCGCCGTGAACCAGGCTCGTGCGTTACGGGCAGCGGGTTCAAAGTCGTTCACCTCTGCGCTCGACCGCGTGGTCGACGCGCTGTGCGATCTGAACTTGGACCAACCCGACGGACAACCCCACCGCACCTTGCCCTCGCGCGAGGCTTTGGCGACCTGTGTGAGCGAGCTGCGAGCCGCGCTCTTTCCCTGGCACTTCGGCGCGCGCGATTTGTCCCGAGCTGGGCTGCCCTACTACGTCGGCAGAACACTGGATGATGCCCTGCGCGGCTTGGAGCAACAGGTGTACCTGGGGCTCGGGCTCGAATGCGACCACGACCAAGAACGATGCCGGGTCTGCGGCACTCGCGCAGCAGACGTGGTGCGGGAGTTCAGCGCGCGCTTGCCAGCGATCCGCGCGCTGCTCGGTGCGGATGCGCGGGCGGCGTTCGAGGGTGACCCGGCCGCAAGAAGCCCTGAAGAAGCCATCTTTTGCTACCCGGGGCTGACCGCGATCTTGCACCATCGGCTGGCACACGAGCTGTACACGCTGCAGGTTCCGCTGATCCCGCGGGTCATCTCCGAGCTCGCGCACGCCACCACCGGTATCGACATCCATCCGGGGGCGCGAATCGGCGGGCACTTCTTCATCGATCATGGCACGGGCGTCGTCATTGGCGAGACGTGCGTGATCGGCGATCACGTGCGGCTCTATCAGGGCGTGACCTTGGGCGCCAAGAGCTTCCCGAAGGACGAGCACGGCCGTTATCTGAAAGGCGCCCCACGCCACCCGTTGGTGCAGGACGACGTGGTCATCTACGCCGGAGCAACCGTGCTGGGGCGCATCACCATCGGCCGGGGTGCGACCATCGGCGGCAACGTTTGGCTGACGGAAAGTGTCGAGCCGGGTGCCCGCGTCACCCAGGCCCAATCGCGACGGGAAGTGTTCGACGGCGGAGCGGGGATCTGAGCAGTTCCACGCTCGCGCGCTGCGCGCCCTGGCTTCAGAGGCACGCTCGTGCGCCGCGCGCGCGAGCTTCACACGATGGTGTGTCGCAAGAGCCGCAAGCACTCCACGTTGGCTGCCATCTCGCCCGCTTTTGCGCCGTCTCCGTTGCACAGGTACGGGTTGGCGCCGAGCTCGAGTAAGAGCGCGACGATCTCGGCCTTGCCGGACGACGCGGCGTACATCAGCGCGGTGGCCCCGACGTCGTTCTGGCTGTCGAGAGCGACGCCCGCCGCCCACAGCATGCGCACGATCTGCGGCTGGTTCGACACGCACCCGAGCCACAGCGCATTGTTCCCGTCTGCGTTGCGCGCCGCGACGCTCGCGCCACGGGCGAGCAGCTCGGCCAGTAAGTCCACGTGGCCGCCGAGCGCGGCGCGCATCACCGGCGTCAAGCCATACTGCGCGGGGGCGTCGAGGTTTGCCGGGTCGAAGCCGTGACGGCACAGAAAATCGATCAGTGCTTCGCTCATTCGGCACCGGTCGTGGTTTTTGCACGTGCCGCAGACACGGTCTCGACGCGCGGATCCTCGATCGCTTTGCCGACGCTGAGATGGTAGAGCGATCGAATCGGGCTCCGGGACAGGCTGATCAACTCCAGCACGGCGTCGTCGAAGAAGCAGCCGATGCCGGTACTGCGGACACCCTCCGCCTCGGACTGCAGATACAGCATGTGACCGAGACGCCCTGCCTCGCGCAAGAGCTCGCGATACGCTGCCGGCCCCGCGTCGAGCGAACGCTCGAAGTCGGCCAACATGCCGACGGCAAAACAGCCATTGGAAGCGATGTCTTGATGGCAATGGACGGTGCGGGCAATGCGCGCGAGCTCTTTCGTGGGCCGCCGGGCAAGCTCGAACAACTCCAGCGGCGCGGAGAGCTCAGCGCTTCGGGCGTCACGAAGCGCGTCCGGCACATGCCGCAGCTCGAAAGCTGCGGCGAGCCGCGCGTGCAGAGAGGACGTGGCATCGCTCGAACGGCGCAGGAAATACACTCCCGGGGGCAAGCCTTCTACCCGGTGCACGAACACGATCAAATCAATGCCCGAAGCCCCGCGCCCAGCGCCAGGCCCCGGCGCGACGCGCTCGAGCGAGCTCAAGATGCGCACGAAGCTCGACCGCTCGAGCATGAACTTGCTGTCGAACCGCTGCGCGCTGCGTCGGCCGGCAATGACCGCCTGCGTGCTGCGACGAACGCTCTCCGCCAACCCGGGCTGCGTCTTGGCTGGGCCGAGCGCGTCCGCACCCGGCGCGCGCGCCGGGTCGTCTGGCCAGCGACTCGCTTGCGCCACGTCTTCGAGGACCGGCCAGGAGTACATGGGATGCGGATCAATCCGCGTTGCCTCCCCGAAGTAGCGTGCCGAAGAGCTCGAACGGCGGAGCTCTGTCGCACGAATGGGCGGCTGAACCGTGCTTGCCGAGAGCTCGAGCAACACCTCGGGTTCCTCGAGCTCGGTGTCGGGCCGCGAGCCATGAGGGAAGTCCGCGCTGCGATCGAGGCCGAGCGTGTGAAGCAGCGTCTCCCAGCCGATTTGCGGCTGCTCGCGCACACGCCAGCCCAAGACGGCTGCGGCCGCAGCAAACGCGCCAATGGCGTGGCCCGTATCCAGTTGATTGTAGCGGAATGCGCGTTCCCCATACTTCCAAGCTTCGCGCCAGATGACGGTAGAGAGCGCGATCCAAACTCGCGGCGCGGACCGCACCGCGGGCAAATCCCAACTGGCGCGGCACTCGAGCGCATGATCTTCCGCCCGATAATGATGGACCCCAGCGCGCAGCCCGACCACGCCGGTCGCGACCAAATACCCTTCGACCGGGTGCAGATTGCCGCTCGAAGGATTGGCTCGCACGGCCCAGCGATCCGGGCCCTGTGATTTCCAAGCCGTAATCCCGAGTGAGAGCTGCAGCAGCACGGCCAAGGCCGGCAACGAAAAGGGCAGCGCAGCCCCCGCGAACGGACTATCGAACGGGAGTTCGAGCGCGAAACGCAGCGCGCCATCCACTTCATCGAGCTGCGGCAGCGCGACGGCGGGTGCGCCGACGAAGCGACGGAATGCACTCGGCTGGCTGTCCCAGTCGAGGGTCTCGGGGCGCGCCGCGTAGCCGCTCAGATGGTGCTTGCTACGTTCGTGGTACGCGCGCACCCGCGCGGCCAAGGCTTCGGCCGCGTCGAGCTTGTCCGCGGGACGAGGCGGCAGCGGCAGACCCACGAGATGCGACATCGCCCGCTCGACCATCAGCGCTCCAAGATCACGATCAGCCGTTCGACGGGTTTCCCCTCGACGAAATGTGACTGCACGATTTCATCGATGTCGTCCGTGGTTTTCGGCTGATACCAAACACCCTCCGGGTAGACGACCATCAACGGCCCTGCGTTGCAGAAGCCGAGACAGCCCGTGCCCGCCATGGCCACGCGCGCCAGATTCCGGCTCTGAAGCTGCGCGCTCAGCCGCTCCCACAGCGGCTGAGCGCCCGCCGCGCCGCAACTGCCCTTGGGATGCTGAGGCGGCCGCTGCTGAAAACAGCAAAACGCGTGGTAGCGAAAGATGACCGGTAACTCGACGCCTTCGATATTCATCGTCACTGCTCGGAACGCGCTGAGGAAATGAACTGCGCGTGCTCGGCGCTCCTCTCGCCCATACTCAGCAAGAACGATGCCGCCCGAAGTGCAGTCTGCGCGCCCCCGATTCGGCCGACACGATCGTCGCGCGCTGTGCTCATTGTCGGGTTTCCGACAAACCGAACCAAGCAACTTTCGACTTTCGGCTCGCTCCACTTCTTGCATACACTCGGCAGCACATCGTTCGATGCGCATGCATGCGAAGCCCAAAGGTCCAGACCGAGATGAAGCTTTCAGCCCGCAACACCATGCCCGGAAAAGTGGTGTCGATTACCAAAGGCGCCACCACCTCCCACGTGAAGATCGAAGTCTCCCCTGGCTTCGTGCTCACGGCCTCCATCACCAACGAAGCGGTGGATGAGCTCGGTCTCGCGATCGGAAAGCCAGCGACCGCGATCGTGAAATCCTCGGATGTGATCGTCGGCGTCGACTGAGCGGCACCACCCACTCCAAAGAGCGCCGAGCCCATCGCCCGACGCGCATGCCGCCTGGCACATTTCGTGCGTCGGCAGCGCGTTCATGACCAGTTCGCGCTCCACGCGAGGATTGTTCGGCGCAGCCCGCGCGAGCTCGGCCTGAGTTGCCGATGACCCGCACCCTCTACGATCGATTGCTCGAGCGAGCTCACTCGGCGGAGCCCGTTCAGCGCTTGCTGCTCGGGCTCAACTGGAGCGTCGCGCAGGTCGAAACTTGCGGGCTGTGTTTCAGTCCGCCCGAGCCGCCGCGCACGCTCGATTGGCCGGGAACCATCGCGGGCCGCGCGGCGAGCGAGCTCGTGTCGTGGATCCGCAGCCCGGAGCTCGCCGAGGCGACCGTGGCGTTGACGGTGATCAACGCGCTGCTCAATCAGCCGCACAATGACTGCCTGAAGCACGCGCGGCCGCTCGAGGAACTCGCCCCTCCGCACCTGGCAGTGTTCGCGAGCTTCAAAGAGCAGGTGCGCGGCGCCAAGGTGGTCGTCGTCGGTCGCTACCCAGGGCTAGAAGCGATCTGGGATCCACGCGACTACTCGTGTCTCGAGCGCCGTCCGTTGCCCGGCACACTCCCAGAGCGCGTCGCGCCGGAGACGCTGGCGGCGGCGGATTGGGTCTTCATCACCGCGAGCTCGCTCGCGAACCAGAGCTTGCCGCAGCTGCTGCAATGGTCGCACGGAGCGCGGGTCGTGCTCATGGGCCCGAGCACCCCTTGGCTCGCCGAGTGGGCCGATTTCGGAGTTCATTACCTCGCCGGGGTGGAGGTGCTGGAACCCGAAGAACTGTTCCGCATCGCCGCGGAGGGCGGCGGAACACGGATTTTCGAGCGGGCGGTGCGCTACAAGCTGCTCGATTTGAACCGTGCGTAGCTCCAGCGTTCGGTGACCCACCGCTGGTACGAGCATTGCTATACTGGCAGCCATGAAGCACGGTGCTCCCGCCCTTGGCTCGCTCCTGCTGCTCGCCCTGCTTTTCGTAGCGCGCCTGGCCGCGGCCGCGGAAATCCAAGTAGCGGTGGCATCGAACTTCACTGGCCCGATGCAGGAGCTCGCACGGCAGTTCGAACAGAAGACTGGCGATCACGTGGTGCTCGTCAGCGGCGCGACCGGCAAGCTCGCCGCTCAAATCGAGCAAGGCGCTCCGTTCGAGCTGCTGCTCGCCGCTGATGAGCGCACGCCGAGTCGTCTGGAGAGCGCAGGGCTCACCGTCCCCGGGACGCGCTTCACGTACGCTTTCGGCAAACTCGCGCTCTACAGCTCTAAATCGGGCTTCGTCGACGGCAAGGGCGCGGTCTTGCGCGGCGGGCATTTTCGACACTTGGCCCTCGCCAACCCGAAGCTTGCACCTTATGGCGCCGCGGCGATCGCGGTATTGAAACAACTGCAGCTGCTCGATAGCCTTCAGCCGAAGCTGGTCGAAGGGGAGAACATCTCGCAGACGCTCGAGTTCGTGACCACCGGCAACGCCGAGCTCGGCTTCGTGGCGCTGTCGCAAATCCTGCTCGCCGGCAAGCCCCGCGCTGGCTCGTATTGGCTGGTCCCGGAGTCGATGTACGCTCCGATTCG
>DASSMT010000300.1:0-24125 GCA_035688655.1 Polyangiaceae bacterium
AGTGCTGCCGGCATCTTTCGAAAGCAAGATCTGTCCCTGGCTCACCCCTTCATTGGGTCGCGCCTGAGACGAGCCGTACGAGCTCCACAGTCCGGTGGCGGCCACTACTGTGTTCGGATTCGTGCGATCCAGCGCAATCGCCCCAATCGAGAGCGACTCTTTCATGTCTGTCAGTGGCGTCCAGCTCGGCATTTGCGCGAGCGCATTGCTCGTTTTCCAGACGCCGCCGTTGATCGAGCCCACATAAGCGATGTTTGCGTTGCTGGGATGGGTGGCGACCGCCTGAATCGCGCCGCTTACCGGATTCTTGTCCGTTGGCGGCCAGGTAGAAGCCTGCCCGTTGAGCATTGGGCCGGGACCTTGAGCTACCCAAACCGCTGCAGCCGGCGAGACCAAAGCTTGGTCTGTCTGACTGACCAGCTCTTCCGCCGCACCGTCGCTGGTGGCGCTGCAACCACCGGTGGTCAGTGCCAAAAGCACACAGGAGAACGCAGCGATCCAGTCGCGGTGGCTGCTAGCTACACGAATCCCTCGCATGACCCCATTGTTGATCGACATTACCGCTCCTTGCGAAATAGGAGGAGGTGGCACACGCCGCTCCCCGGTCGAGAGTTGTTGTCTCTCTATCGGGCTCGATAGTCAACAGCAGAGCGCATCGGCTGTGACGTAGTCTGACCAGATCATTCGTGAGAGCTGGCGAAGTTCGTCGCTCGAAAAAAAATGTCGCAGCTCGAGCTCGTCTGCACTCGAGTTGCTTCATGCCGTCGAGCTCGCTCTTCAGCGCGTCTTGACGCCGTCATTCGGTCGCGTAGAAAATCGCGTGCGCGCCGGCGCTATCGCTCGGCAATCCAGGTTCGACGGAACGCAGCGGTATCAGAGTCGGCACATGGTCACCGGAGACCGAAGCGGCTCGCATCGCCGCATGTCCTTCAACGTGACCACGCGGTGTCGACACGGAAACGATCGCTGCGCGTGCTCGATCGCGAACGCGGCAGTCATCGCACGACCGCGCAGGCAGCGCCTATGCTGGCCGCGTCAACGCACCGTACTCAGTCTCCGATTCGGCGACCGTTGCTGCTCGGAGCGCGTGTTGGGGAGCATGCGCCCACGCTGAAACCGCACGATTGCCGAGCGAAATCAAGACGCGGAACCGAGCACTTCTCGATTCCGTGCTTTTCGGGTTGCGGGCGGCGCTACTAGCTAGCGGAGAACGACGCGTTGCCGACCGAATGTCGAATCGAGTTTCTTGTGTTCGGTGTGACGAATCCTCACTCTTGCGGGCATCTAAATGCAAGCGGCCGAATTGGTCGTGACGGGTGCCCAGCTGTCAACGGTTGCTCGGGCGAGCAATCGACGTAGACGCGCTGGTTGCTCTGCAGTTCGCAGCGCGATCGCGTTCATTGCAGGAAGGGGAGGATCATGTTCATTCGCCAATTCGATAGGACTGTCTTGATTCCACTGATTTCGTTCTTGCTTCCTGTCGGTTGCTCCGGCGCCGACAACACCGAACGAGATCCCTCGAGCGAAGGGGCTGACGCACCGGCAGACAAGCCATTGCCGGAGCCGGCTGCGCCGCTACCTACGGGGGCAATGCGCGGTACCCAGCTAGATGCGGCTCAGGCAGCCGCGCTGAAGAGCGCCTATCTGGAAAATCCCGTGCTCACGGCGGGTGAGGCCCGTGAGTTTGTCGGCTACCCAGGGCAGCTCCGAACACAAGGATTCGATGCGAGCGAGGGTGACTGTTCGCATATTTCGCTTTCCGGACTCATTGACGGCACTTACTCATTCACACAACGAGTGTACCCATCTTCCGGGGTCGCCCTGTTCGGCAATATCACCATCTCGACCAACGGCTTCGCCGCTGATTATTACCAATATGATCCTGTTGGGGCGAACCAAAAGTACTCCGGCGATCTGAGATTGATTGGCTGGTTTCCTTCGGGTCACACCATGGACGGCTGGATGTTCACCAGTAAAGGCTACTTATGTGTCGGTGATCTGTTTGCGCGCTGGTGATTCTACGGCGCGCGCTCGCCCCAGCCGCGCAGCGTGAGCAGCGCAAACGGGAGCTGGCAGCGCAATGCCGAGTGCCGACGCGGTGTCTCCGGCGCGGGTGGCGACCCGATTCTGCCGAGCCCCTAAGACGCCCACGAACCCACCCGCACAGCCGACCATCTGTCCGCACTCCTAACACAGTGTGAGCGAGTGGATCCGCCGAGAGTACCTCGAGGTCAGAGACGCACCCGGCTCTCGCGCATCAAGACGCCCATGACGTCCCGTGCGCACAAGCTGGATGCGCGAGCAGCCGGCGACGAGTTCTTCGATGGCGGGCGGGAGCGAGCGAACGATTTTAGGTCCAGGCACCCAATGCAGGTTCGAGTGCGACGACCGCGCGAGATAGCCGCGCGTGTACACCTACTCGAGCCCGTTGGCGGCCACGAGTGGGGCAAAAGTGCCAAGTGACTGCGCGGGCTTAAGTCTGCGCGGGGTCGACCGTTGGTGGCCGCTGGCGCCCCCTCCGTGAACACTCGGACCAAATCATTCAGCGCGTCGCAACGGGTTGGTCTCACGACCTTGCTCGACTGTGAGCTCAGCCGTTGCCGTGAAGTGCGTGCGCTTCGAGTTCGAGCTCGTTCACTCGGTGGCCATCGCTCGGCGTGACGTCAAAAGGTATCCAGATGCGATCTCGTTGGTTGAACACTTGTATTTGCAGTGCAGGCGCGCTGCTCATGCTTTCGGTCTCGAGCTCTGCGCGGGCCGAGAGCTTGGCCCTCAACCGTCTCGATCCGGCACCGGCAGGCGACCGCATGTTCGGTGTGCCTTCGCCCTATGCGGCCGGCCACCTGACTCCGCACGTGATGCTGCTCGCGGATTATGCGCACAACCCACTCAAGCTGTATTCGGTTCCGAGTGATGCCGATCGCGGAGCGATTGTCGGCAATCAGCTGTTTTTGCACTTGAACGCGGGGCTCGCGCTGTGGAACCGCTTGAACCTCGATGTCAGCGTTCCGCTGGCTGTCTTTCAAAACGGTGACGATCCGAGCGCCGGCGGCCAGGTGTTTCCGTCGCCGAGCTCGGTGCAATTTGGCGATTTGCGTTTTGGTCTGCGTGTACGCTTGCTCGGCGAATACCACGACCCGTTTCAGCTCGCGGTCGGTGGGTATGTGTGGGTGCCGACGGGCGCCAGCGATTCATTCGTGAGCTCCGGCACAGTGCGCGGCTTACCGCAGCTGCTCATGGGCGGTCGCATCAACGATCGCTTCGTCTGGTCCACCGCGGCCGGCGCGGAGCTTCGAGGCCAGAGCACGTTCGCCAACGTCGACCAGGGGTCGATGTTCAAATGGGGCGCCGGCTTCGGCTTTTTGCTGCTGGACAATCGCCGCTTGCAAATCGGTCCAGAGGCGTACGGCGCGCTCACCTTGCGTGATGTGCAGAAGCGCACCACCAATGCCGAGATCTTGCTCGACGTTCGCTATCGGGTCCTGGCTGACTTGGAGCTCGCGGCGGGTGCGGGTCCGGGCCTGACCTCGGGCGTCGGTACGCCGGATTTCCGTGGGCTGTTCTCGGTTGCCTACACCCCGGAGCAAAAGCAAGCGCCGATCGCCGCGCCGCCGCCGCCACCGCCCGCGGATCGCGACCACGACGGGATCCTGGACGCGGTGGACGCGTGCCCCGACGAAAAGGGCGTCGCCGACGAAGATCCCAAGAAGAACGGCTGCCCGCCGCCGCCTCCGCCAGTCGACAGCGATGGCGACGGCATCTTCGACCCGGACGACGCGTGCTCCACCGTCCCGGGCGTGGCCGACGCCGATCCGAAGAAGAACGGCTGTCCGCCGCCGAAAGACACGGACGGTGACGGCATCTTCGACCCGCAGGACGCCTGCCCCGAGGAGAAGGGCGCGCCGGACGATGACCCGGCCAAGAACGGCTGCCCCAAGGCCGTGCGCGTCATCGAAAACGAGATCGTGATCTTGGAGCAAGTGCAGTTCGACACTGGCAAGGCCACGATCAAGAAAGCGAGCAGTGACCTGCTCGACGAAGTTGCAGAGGTGCTGACGCAGC
Organism: Polyangiaceae bacterium; assembly: GCA_035688655.1. Lineage (GTDB taxonomy): Bacteria > Myxococcota_A > Polyangia > Polyangiales > Polyangiaceae > PMG-095. The sequence continues at coordinate 4,063 of DASSMT010000300.1, forward strand.
ACCCCGAGATGCTCAAGGTCGAAGTTCAGGGTCACACCGACAACCGCGGCTCGGCGGCTTTGAACAAGAAGCTTTCACAAGCGCGCGCCGACGCCGTGCGCAAGGCATTGGTCGAACGCGGGGTGTGGGCCGAACGGCTACAGACCAAAGGTTATGGGCCGGACAAGCCCATCGATGACAACAGCACGGACGCGGGGCGCCAAAAGAACCGCCGCGTGCAGTTCGTGATTCTGGAAAAGAAGGCGAAGGAGACTCTCTGAGATGCGCAGGGTTAGCTTAGTTTCAGGGCTTCAAGGACTCGCGCTGGCGCTTTCGCTGGGCCTCGGCGCGTGCACGCCGAGCGCCGGATCCTCGGACGAGCCGCTGGAGAGCACGCAAGCCCCCGTGTTCGTGAACGGAGGCTTCGAAACCGGCGGTGCCGGCAGCGTGCCCTCTTCGTGGACGGTTCAACCGTACCTGAACAAGGGCATCACGGTGCAAACTCCGCAGACGCGTGCCGGGCTGAAGCTGCAAACGGGCGGTACAGCGTTGACCACACAGTGGAGTGGCACCAATCAGTCGGACCCGGACTTGGGCCCGGCTGCCTCACTGCGCTATTGCCGGTACGGCGCGCAATGCGCGGTCGTCAATTTTCACAGCAGCAGCGACTACAATCACGGTCAGAACGTCAATAGCCTGTCGCAGAGCATGACGATCGGTGCGTCCGACGTGGACCCGAGCGACGGGCAGGTGCACATTCGTTTCACGCTTGCGCCAGTGCTGCAGAACCCAGGTCACCCTGGGGATCAGCAGCCGTACTACCTGGTGCAGGTGACGAACACGACCAAGGGCATCCTGCTCTACAGTGACTTCAACCTGAGCGCTCAGGCGGGCGTGCCCTGGAAGACAATCAAGGGCGGCACGCCAGACGAGATCGACTATGTCGATTGGGCGCTCGTGGATGTCGCTCCAGGCGCAGCAGCGCTCGCGCAGGGCGATAACGTGACGCTCGAGATCATTGCCGCCGGCTGCTCGCTCGGTGGCCACTATGGCGAAGTTTATGTCGACGGCGTGGGCACCACCATTCCGGGCTTGTTCGTCAGCGGCGTCGGACCGGCGCAGACCAATGCCGGCTCTGTGGTCACGTACGACATGTCGTACAAGAACGGCTCGAGCGCGGCCGAAACGGGAGTCGTGATCAATTTCACGACTCCGCCCGGCACGACGTTTCAATCGCTCACGCCCCCCGTGAATGCCACGTGCACGAAGCCGGCGGTGGGCAGTGCTGGAACTATCACGTGTACGGTCGCTGGCTCGGTTGCTGCCGGTGGTTCCGGCACGTTCCAAGTCTCTGTCAACCTGGCGGCTTCAGCGACTGGCTCGCTCGTGTGCGGGTTGTACGACATTCATTCCGATCAAGAGACACCGCTCAACGGTGCCAAGATCGTGACCACCATCGGCTGCTCCAAAGACAGCGACTGCGCCGCGGGCAAGTGGTGCAATATCGCTGCCAATCAGTGCACGGCCACGCTCGCCAACGGCGTCGCTATTCCGAGCGACACGCTGCACACCGCGCCGACGCTGAACGGGACGTGTACGGCGGCCGCAGGTTCGCTGGTTTGTCAGAGTGCCGTCTGTGAAACGATCGACAACAAGTGCGGCAAGCTGAACGGAAGCGGCACGTGCACGGTCGCCAATCAAGCCACCATCTGCCGCTCGGGCGTGTGTGACGCCGACGGTGCTTGCGGCTACGCGACCGATCACGGTCCGTGCACCACGGCCAACGCGGGCACGGTCTGTCGCTCGGGGCTGTGCAGCGCGAATCTGTTATGTAAGCCCGCCGGCGGTTGCAACGTGGACGCCGACTGTAGCGGCGGCCAATGGTGCAACGAGACCGCTCACACTTGCACCGCCAAGCTGACCAACGGCACGAACCTGCCGACCGATGCGCCGCACACCAGCCCGACCTTGAACGGAACCTGCAGCGCCGCCGCGGCGACGCTGGTTTGCCAGGCCGGCGTGTGCGAAACGTCGGACAACAAGTGCGGCTATCTGATCAATAGCGGGCCTTGCTCGGCCGCCAACGCGGGCACGGTGTGCCGCTCGGGTGCGTGCAGCGCGAACTTGCTGTGCCGGCCTGCAGGTGGCTGTAACGTGGATGCCGACTGCGCGAGCGGGCAATGGTGCAACGAATCGAATCACGTCTGCACCGCCAAACTCAGCAACGGCACGAGCATTCCCAGTGATCCGCCGCACAGCAACCCGGCGCTGAATGGCAGCTGTACGGTGCCCGCTGCAACTCTGGTCTGTCAATCGGCCGTGTGCGACGCGACCGACAACAAGTGCGGCAAGTTGAATGGTAGCAGCGGCTGCACGGTCTCGAACCAGGCGACCGTGTGCCGCTCCGGTGTGTGTGACGCGGATGGCGCGTGCGGCTACGACACCAATCACGGTCCGTGCACGGCCGCCAATGCGGGCACGGTCTGCCGCTCGGGGGTGTGTAGTGCAAATCTCTTGTGCCAACCCGCGGGTGGTTGCAACGTGGACAGCGACTGCAGCGCTGGCCAGTGGTGCAACGAAACCAGCCACACCTGTAGCCTCAAGCTCACGAATGGCACGAGCATTCCGACGGACGCCCCGCACACGAACCCGACCTTGAACGGCGCGTGTACGACCGCTGCCGCGACGCTCGTTTGCCAGTCTTCGGTTTGCGACGCTACGGACGACAAGTGCGGCTATGCCGTGGACAGCGGCCCGTGCACGGCGAGCAACGCCGCGACCGTGTGTCGCAGCGGCTCCTGCAGCGCGAACCTGCTGTGCCGCCCGGCTGCTGGCTGCAACGTGGACGCGGACTGCACGGGCGGTAACTGGTGCAACGAGACGCTGCACGCTTGCACGCCCACGCTCGCCAACAACAGCGTCATGCCCAGCGACGCTCCGCACAAGTCGCCCACACTCGACGGCGTGTGTTCGAGCGCGGCTGCTGCCTTGGTCTGCCAGAGCAGCGTATGCGACAGCGGCGACAACCGCTGCGGCTATGACGCCGGGCACGGTCCGTGTACGACGGCGGATGCCGGCGTGGTCTGCCGTTCGGGCATGTGTGGCGCGGACGGGCTTTGCCGTCTAGCTGGTGGTTGCAATGTGGACGCCGATTGCGCGTCCGGCAATTGGTGCGAAGAGAGCTCGCACAGCTGCAAGCCAACGCTCGCCAATGGCAGCCCGATCCCGACCGATGCTCCGCACGTGAGCCCGACGCTCGACGGCAGCTGTTCGGCTTCAGCAGCGGCATTGGTCTGCCAAAGCGCTGTCTGCGACAGTGCGGACGACCAGTGCGGCTATGCCGCGGGCCACGGCCCGTGCACGGCCGAAAACGGCGGCGTGGTGTGTCGGTCGGGCGCCTGCAGCGCGAACGGACTCTGCCAGCCGGCGGACGGCTGCAACGTCGATGCCGACTGCGCTGCCGGCAAATGGTGCAACATCAGCAGCGGCGCGTGCTTGCCGCGGCTCGGAAACGGCACTGCCATTCCGAGTGATCCGCCGCACACGGGCCCGGTGCTCGACGGCGCGTGCAGCGAGCCGGCGGCGACCTTGGTGTGCGCGAGCGGCATCTGCGACTCGCGCGACGACCGCTGCGGCCTCGCCAACGGCACCGGCCCATGCACCGCGGCCGACGCCGGCAGCGTGTGTCGCTCGGGTCATTGCGGTTCGAACGGCGTGGCCGAAGGCACCTGCGTGGCCTGCACGAAGGACGCGCATTGTTCGGGCGACACGCCGGTTTGCGACGTTGCCGCGGGTCGTTGCGTCCAGTGCAGCTCGTCCGCTGATTGCGGTGGGCGTCAGCCAATCTGCGACCGGGAACACTCGCTGTGCGTCGAGTGCGACGGCGACAAGGGCTCGAGCGCGAGTAACCCGTGCCCGAGCGCGGCGGCGCCGTTCTGCGTGCTGAAGGGTGCGGATGCCGGCAGTTGTGGCAAGTGCGCCGCCGACGCGGATTGTAAAGGCCACCTGGGCAATGTTTGCGATCCCGAAAGCGGGCTGTGCCAGAGCGGTTGCAGCGTCGATACCGACTGCGCCAGCAGCGAGTGGTGCAACGAAAATCAACACATGTGCACGCCCAAACTGGAAAACGGAAAGCCCCTACCGAGCGATCCCGAGCGCGTCGCCAAGTGCTCCGAGGACGTCGGTCGCGCCGTCTGCCAGGCGGGCGTCTGCGATCCCGCGGACGACTCCTGCGGCCTCGCCCTGGGCGACGGACCGTGCACTGACGTGGATCAATGCCGCCAGGGGCACTGCAACTCGGAGACCAAGCTGTGTCAGGGCGGTTGCACCAGCAACGCCGATTGCTCGAGCAACGAGTACTGCGCGGTCGACGGTGGCGTGTGCCACGAGCTGCTACCCGTGGGTGCCGAGTGTGAAGCCAACAATCAGTGCCAGACTCACGATTGTACCGACAACGTGTGCAGCAGCCTGATCGCCTCGGGCGCAGGCATCGCGTGCGCGACGCGCGCGCCGGGTGTCCCCGTTGGAAGCTGGGGCACTCTGGCCTTCGCGGCGCTGATCGGCGTCGCCGCGTCGGCGCGTCGCCGGCGCGCTACTCATCGGGGTCGGGCCGCGTAACGGAGAGCTTGGCTAGATCCCCGATCACGTTGAACAGCTCTTCTTGATCGAAGGGCTTGCGCAAATGCAAGTGGAAGCCCGCGTCCAACGCGCGGCGGCGATCTTCGGCGTGCGCGTAGGCGGTCAGCGCCGCGGCCGGGATCGCGCTGAATGCGGGCGTGCTGCGCACCGCCCGCATGAAGGCATAGCCGTCTTGGCCAGGCAATCCCACGTCGGACAGGATCACGTCGATGCTGCGTTTGCCTAGCTCTTCCAGGGCTTTTTCGGCACTGGTCGCGGTCGTGACTTCGACGCCCGAGTCCTCGAGGATGGCCGACACGATCTCCCTCGAATCGAAGTCATCCTCGACCAAGAGCAGCCGTAGCCCGCGCAGCTCATGCCCATTGCGAACGCTGGGTCGTCGCTGAGCCGCGGACGCGACATCGGTCTCTGCCGGCGGTTCGCTCAACGGTAAGCGCACGGTGAACGTGGCGCCTCGTCCAGGCCCGGGGCTGTCTGCGTGGATTTCGCCCCCATGGAGCTCGGTCAAATGCTTGCTGATCGAGAGGCCGAGCCCAAGCCCACCGTGGTTGCGACTGATCGAGCCGTCTTCTTGCGTGAAGCGTTGAAAGAGATTGGCCAGGAACTCGCGCTTGATGCCGGCACCCGTGTCGGACACGGAGATCTCGAGCCGTGAATCGACGCGCGCGACGCGCACACGCACGCGCCCCTCCTTGGGCGTGAATTTCACGGCGTTGCCGGCCAAGTTCCAAATGATTTGCTGCAGGCGCCCGGAGTCCGCCAGCACCACGCCCGCCGTGCGGTCTATCTCGGCGCTGATTTCGACCCCTTTGGCGACCGCCGCCGGGCGCACGGCGTCGAGCGCCGCCTCGACCGCATCGGCCGGATTCATGAGTCTCGGTTCAATTTGCATTTTGCCCGAGATCATCCGTGAGATGTCGAGCAGATCATCCACCAGGCGCGCCTGCGCGACCGCGTTGCGTTCCACGGAAGCGAGCGCCTTGTCGCGCTCGTCTTCGGGCAGAGTGCCTTGGACGAGCACCCGCGACCAACCCAGGATGGCATTCAAGGGGGTGCGCAGCTCGTGCGAGACCGTGGCCAAGAACTCGTCCTTCAGGCGTGCGGTGCGCAGCGCCTCTGCCTGCAACAACTTGTGATCGTGGATATCGGTGCTGGTTCCGATCCAGCTGAGCTCGTTCCCCGCGTCGTCGAGCAGCGGAACCGCGCGCACCAGAAACCAGCGATATTGGCCGTCTGCTCGCCGGAACAGTGCTTCACCTTCGAGCGGCTGTTTGCTCTTCAGCGCTTCGTGCCAAGCGGCATAGATCTGCCGCTCCGTGTCGGGGTGATTGGCGGTGCGCCAGCGCGGGTCGTTGGGGGCGAAGTCGAACCCGGTGTACTCCTGCCAGCGCTTGTTGCGAAATTTGAGCGCACCGTCGGGTTCGGAAATCCAAGCGAGCTGGGGCATGGTCTCCACCAGAGAGCGAAATTGCTCTTCGCTGGTCGAGGCTCGCCGCTGCGCCTCGCGCTCACGCTCGGCCAGGCTTGCGTGCGCTTTCTCCAACGCCAGGTGCGCCGCCTCCAGCTGCTGTCCCCGATCGACGGAGACTCGCGCGGCTTCGGCAAAGCTTGCCACTTTGGGCACCAAGGGCACGAGCATCACGGCGGTGGCCACGGAAGCAGTGGATGTCACCACGCGCACACCGGCATCCAACCAGTAGACCGGATGCCAGACCGTCACGATGTCCAGGAAGTGGGTCAACCCGCAGGACAGAATGAAAGTTCCGAATGCCAGATACACCCACGCGAACGGCAGATCGCGAATCTTGCGCACGAGAGCGGCGAGCGTGGTCGAGATCGATGCGTAAGCCACGCCGATCAAGAAGTTCAGCGACACTTGGGTCCAGACCATCGCCGGCGACCACAGGTAGCAATGCCCATGCGGCATGAAGCCTGCGCCAAATAGCCGCTCTAACCATTCCCACATTGCTCGAGGTTACGCGGCGTTCGACTCGCGTGGAAGAGCCCGTGTCCGCGGCTTCATATGATACATTTCACACTACGAGTGCCTCGGAGTCCTCCGAAATGTTCGCCACATGAACGGCGTTCCGAGACCGGTCAGCGGCGGGCGCGCAACGCGCCGAGTAACAGCGAAGGACGTTGGCTCTTCGCATGAATTTCGGCCCGACATGCAGCTGACCCACGTTCCAAGTCACGGCAAGTGCTTGGCCGTGTTTCATAAACGGAACACACGAACTGCCGTGTCTGCAAATCGAGCGTCAGTGCCGCGCAATGGCCATCTTGCATGTTCATGTAACAGCGGTTGCCGTCGAAATGCGTCAAAGCATCCACGTTTTCGCGCGCGCCGAGGCGCGCGTAGTCTGCGCCGGTGACACGAACGTAGTGCGGAAGCTGCGAGAAGCAGCACGCGCCGCACTGGAGGCAGGCCGGCAGAACCGCATCGCGCCGCTCGTCACTCGTCGCACTCACGCGCTCATCTTGGGCGCCGCGCCGCAATGATTGCAACGCACAAGTCAGGCTCCCGCTGAGTGAGAAGGGAGGCGCGCGAGTCTGGGCCGTGTCCGGTGTTTCCCTTACACGGAAAAGTTCGCAGCTTGGCGGCAGGCGGGGACGCCCGTGTGCGTGGCAAAGCGACCCAGGGTGGCCGTTTTCGCCAACGGCGCCGCTGACGCGGTTTGCTCGCGTGCTAAACGAAAGTCGATTCCGACCGTGCTCCGCTCATTCGCTCACTGCTCGTTCTGCGCTTGGCTGTCTGTGCTGAGCATGGTCGCTTGCAGCGACCCCGCGCCCAACGCGTCGACGATGACGCCAAGTCCGACGCCGGGCTGTCGCGCACCGGCCGGTGTCGAGAATGCCCCGCGCACGATCGACGAAACGGTGACGTTGATCAACTCACTGCCCAAACCGCTGAGCCTGCCCTGCTTCTTGGAGTCGCTCGCGCGTCCGCTCGAAGTCAGCGCCAGCAACAGCGTATTCAGTGCACAGCCTGCACAGGGCTCCCGTAGTCCGCGCATCTTCTTGTTCCAACAGCAGGCAGTGCTGTCGCTTGTCCCAGACGGTGAAGGCGCCGCATTGCTCGAATTCGGCGAGCAGCGCCCCGAGTATCGCTCGCTGAAAGCCGAGATCGCATTTCCAGTCTCGGCTCAGCTCGATGCGAGCGCACCGTTCCAGCGCCCGCTGTTCATGCCGCAACTGACCAGCTGCGGTGGCTGCCATCCGGCTGAAGTCCAAGAGTCGGTGATCTCCGGGGTGCCCACCTTCGTTTCGCTGGCCCTTCGCCCGCGTCCGGGAGAGCTGGTGAGTCTCACCGCGCTCGACCATGAGCTCGAAATCTGTGACCCGGCAGTCGAGCCGCAACGCTGCGCCATCCTGCGCGGCTTGCTCGGTTGGGGAGCAGTCACGGAGCGCGCCTTTCCGGCCGAGATGTCTACATTCGGCGGAGGGTAGACAGCCTCAGTGTCGGGGCGTGTTGTCGATCACGCACAATGTCGGGTCGTTGAGCTGCCACTTGCTGACGCCCGAGGTCAGCTTCTGCAGCCGCCCTCGAGCGATGACGGATTGTCCCTCGGCGGGCACGCTGCAGCACAGCGTCGAATCGTCACCCGAGCAGGTGAGCCCGTGCAGCGGGAGTGAGCCCGTGGGCTCGCCAACGAGCACGATCTGCATCTCGAGCGTGTGGCAGCAGGCTCCCGGTGCGCAGGTGCCTGACCCCGTTTTCTTGATCAACGATAGTCCGACCGTGCCACTGACTGACACCTCCTTGCCGATCAAGGCATCGCCTTCGGTCACCGCGTCGACCCAAGGGCGTTGCACGGCTTGCGCGTCGCAGGTCGGAAGCTCCCGGGGTTCGGGCGAGCAGGGTTGCTGGATTTTGCAGTTTGCCTGCCAATCCTTCTTGTCGCGCGACTTCTGCGGTTGGCCGGGAGCCGCTTTTGCGAGCAGGACCGCGTTCGGCACGGGCTCGGCTAACATCTCGGGCGTTTTGGGCAGCGGGAAAGGCGGATGCACTTCGGCGGTCGCCGACGGTCGAGGGGGGTCCGCGCGGCTGCTCGACTCACACGCCGAGCACAGCAGATAGACCGCGCCCAACAAGGCCAGCTCGCAGAAGTCGAGCGAGCGCGCGGCAACGGAGCGGGCAAGTGACTTCATCGTGCCCGAAAATAATCGTCTGATTTCGCACCGCAAGTTGTTTCGCATTGCCGACCCCTCGGGCACGGACAAGGCTTGTCACGCCCGCCATGCCGTCCAGCGCGTCCAACACGTTCGGCCCGTCCGGCTCATCGAACTCGTCCGACTCGTCCGACTCGTCCGATTCGTCCGGCTCGTTCGCCGCGCTCGCAGCCTTTCACTCCGCCGTACGGCGTTGGTTCGGCGAACGATTGGGCGAACCCACTTTGGCGCAACGCCAGGGTTGGCCGGCAATTCGCGCTGGAAAACACACCTTGATCGCTGCCCCAACGGGCTCGGGAAAGACTCTGGCCGCGTTTCTGTCGGCGCTCGATCAGTTGTTTTCGCGCGGCGCCGAGCTCGAAGACCGCACGCAGATCTTGTACATCTCGCCGCTCAAGGCACTGGCCAGCGACATTCAGAAAAACCTCGAGCTGCCGCTCTCGGAAATTCGCGCGCTCGACCCGAGCTTGCCGGAGTTGCGCGTGTGCGTGCGCACGGGCGATACCTCCGCGAAACATCGCGCGTCGATGATCAAGCGCCCGCCGCACATCCTGGTCACCACACCGGAGTCCGCATACATCCTGCTCACCAGCCAGAGCGGCCGGCAAATGCTGAGCTCGGTGCGCACGGTGATCGTGGACGAAATCCACGCGCTCGCCCGCGACAAGCGCGGCTCGCACCTTTCGCTCTCGCTCGAGCGTCTGGAGGCGCTGACGCGCGGTAGCGGCCCAGTGCAGCGCATTGGGCTCTCTGCCACGCAAAAACCACTGGAAGAGGTGGCGCGGTTCTTGGTGGGGGTTGGTCGAGAATGCGTGTTGGTCGACTCCGGTCACCTTCGCAATATCGACCTCGACATCGAGGTTCCGCCTTCGCCGCTGACCAGTGTCTGCTCGCACGAGGTGTGGGAAGAGATCTACCAGCGCGTGGCGACCTTGGTGCGCGAACACCGCACCACGCTGGTCTTCGTCAACACGCGCAAAATGGCCGAGCGCGTTGCCGCTCGGCTCGGAAACCTGCTCGGCTCGGAGGCCGTGGCTTGTCATCACGGAAGCCTCGCGGCCGCGCGCCGGCATGATGCCGAGCAACGCCTGAAGCAAGGTCAGCTCCAGGTGCTGGTCGCCACTGCATCGCTCGAGCTCGGCATCGACATCGGGGATGTCGATTTGGTGATTCAGCTCGGTGCTTCACGTTCGATTGCCACGCTCTTGCAGCGCGTCGGGCGCGCCGGTCACGGCGTGGCACGCACGCCCAAAGGCCGGATCTTCCCGCTCACTTTGGATGAACTGGTCGAGGCGGCGGCACTCCTGCGCAGTGTCCGCTCAGGAGTGCTCGATCGCACGCCGCAGCCCGGTCGCCCTTTGGACATTTTGGCGCAGCAAGTCGTCGCGGCCTGCGTGGCCGAAACCTGGGACGAGGAGGAGCTATTTCAGGCGCTGCGTCGAGCCTGGCCATATCGCGATTTGTCGCGCGCCGAATTCGACGAGGTCGTGAAGCTTCACCTGGACGGGCGCTGGGCGCTCTTGCATCGCGATGGCATAGGTCGTCGCTTGCGAGCCACGCGACGCGCGCGGCTCACGGCCGTCACCTCCGGCGGAGCGATCGCCGACAACGCAGACTACCAGGTGATCCTGGACCCCGAGGGCACGCTAATCGGCAGCTTGAATGAAGATTTCGCGATCGAATCGAATGGCGGCGACATCTTCCAGCTCGGCACCGCTTCCTGGCGCATCCTGCGCGTCAGTGGCGGCGTGGTCCGCGTCGCCGACGCGCGCGGCGCTCCGCCCACGATCCCTTTCTGGCTGGGTGAAGCGCCCGCGCGCACGCGCGAGCTCTCCGCCGAGATCTCGACGCTCCGCGAACAAGCCGTCGACGGTTTCCAGCTGCTTTCGAGCGAAATGGGCGAAGCCGCGGCGCGTCAGCTCGTCGACTACGCGAGCGCGGGGGCGCGCGCGCTGGGCGCCGTGCCCACGCAAAGTCGGGTCGTCTTGGAGCGTTTCTTCGACGAGAGCGGCGGCATGCAGCTGGTGATCCACGCGCCCTTCGGCGGCCGCATCAATCGCGCGTGGGGGCTCGCGCTGCGCAAGCGCTTCTGTCGCGGTTTCGGCTTCGAGCTGCAAGCGGCTGCGAACGAAGAAGCGATCGTGCTCTCGCTCGGACCTCAGCACAGCTTCCCCCTGGAAGAAGTGTTCGACTACCTGCACCCACAAACCGCACGCGAGCTGTTGGTCCAGGCCCTATTGCCGGCACCGATGTTCAAGACGCGCTGGCGCTGGAACGTATCGCGCGCGCTGTTGGTCGAGCGGATGCGCGGAGGTAAGCGCACGCCGCCAGCGTTGCTGCGCATGCGCGCGGATGATCTGCTGGCGGCGAGCTTTCCGGCTGCCGTGGCCTGCGGTGAAACGTTACCTCCGGGCGACATCGAAGTGCCCATGGATCAACCGCTGGTGCGGCAGACCGTCGACGATTGTCTGAACGAAGCCATGGATGTGGAAGGCTTCTTGGCTGTGCTCCGCGGTCTTCGCGACGGCAGCATCGCTCGACACGCCGTCGATTCGCCCGAGCCGTCGCTGTTTGCGCACGGCATCTTGGCCGCGCAACCGTACTCGTTCTTGGACGACGCTCCGCTCGAGGAGCGCCGCACGCAAGCCGTGTTCACGCGCCGCACCTTGGACGTGAAAACGGCCGACGAATTGGGCGCGCTCGACCCCGAAGCCATTCGACGCGTCCGTGAAGAAGCTTGGCCGGCGCCCACTTCGGCAGAAGAGGTGCACGAAGCGCTGCTCTGGATGGGCTATGTCACCCGCGACGAAGCGGCGCCTTGGGCAGACTGGATCCAAGAGTTGGTGCGCGCTGGCCGCGTGGTTCTCGAGGGCGAGCGTTACTTTGCCCACGAGGCTTCCAGAAATCCGAAAGAGATTTTGCGCGGCCGCCTGGAGGCGCTCGGTCCGATCATCAGCGACGAGCCCCTCCTGCTCGAATTGGAAGCGGAGGGGTTCGTGCTTCGCGGGCGCTTCGAAGGGCGGCCCGGCTGGTGCAGTCGAAGGCTCCTGGCGCGCATCCATCGCTACACCCTGGAAGGGCTGCGCAAAGAGATCGAGCCGGTCACGCCCAGCGATTTTCTGCGCTTTCTCGCGACTTGGCAGCACGTTCACGAAGAGCGAAAGCTCGACGGACCGCGCGGCGTGCTGCAGGTGATTGGCCAATTGTCGGGCTTCGAGCTGCCGGCGTCCGCGTGGGAATCCAGCGTGCTGCCGGCGCGCGTGCGGAACTACAAGCGCGAGTGGTTGGACGAGCTCACGCTCTCGGGCGAAGTCGTGTGGGGACGGATTTGGGGCAGCGGTGCGGCATCGATTCGCAACACGCCGATCTGTCTCGTGCCGCGCGATGATCTGGAAGCTTGGCTCGGTCTGGCCAGCGCGCCGTCGATCAGCGAGCTCGGTCACGCTGCTTCCGTCGTGCATGGCTTGCTGCGGGCGAGCGGCGCGTTGTTCATCCAGGGACTGCAGCGCGCTTCCGGCTTACACCCGGACGAGCTCGACGAAGCTCTGGCGGAATTGATTGCCCGCGGCCTTCTGACCTGTGACTCTTTCGGCGGCCTGCGCGCGCTCCTGGTCAGCGCGTCGAAACGGCGAACGGCCGCCAAAATGGCGGGCCGCTGGAGTCTGCTCGCTCACGCTGACGGGCGCTTGCCAGCGCCGCCCGCGGAGTTCGTGGCTCGGCAGCTCTTGCAGCGCACGGGCGTCGTTTTTCGCAAGACGGTGGCGCGCGAGAAACAGCCGCTGCCCTGGCGCGAGCTCGTGCGCGTGCTGCGCAGTTTGGAAGCTCGCGGTGAAGTGCGTGGCGGGCGCTTCGTGGCTGGTTTCGATGGCGAACAATATGCGCTGCCCGAAGCCGTGCCGCTGCTGCGCGCCGTGCGCCGCCGGGGACCCGGAGAGCCAGTGCTGGCCGCTGCCGCCGATCCGCTCAACTTCCGCGGCATCCTCACGCCGGACGAGCGCATCTCGCCGTTGTCGCGTCAAAAGGTGCTCGTCGCTTAGCGCACGTCTCGTGAGCTGTGGCGCAAAAAAACTAGCCGGCAGGCACGGGCGCGTCCAAAAAGTCATTCACTGCGCTGGCAAACAGCGCGGGCGCGGAGAGCATGGCGACGTGCTGCTGGCCCGGGAGCTCTCTCAGCGTCGCGGCGGGCAAGCGGGCGCTGATGGTCTCCGCGGCGCCGCGCACGCGCGCTGGGCTCGCTGCGCCGAGCAGCATCAACGCTGGAATTCGAACTCGGGAGAGCGCCGCCGCATCGGCCTCGGAAAAAGAGCGCTGAACGTGCGCATCGTAGGCCACGGTATGAGCGAGTTCCTTCACCATCAGCGCCCAGGCCGGGCCGGCTTTCATGCCGCGCAGTTCGGCCTCCGAAGCGCGCGGGCCCTCGCGAAAAAAGGTCTCCACCGCGGTCTCGTGCCGGCCTTGCGCGAGCAGCACTTCCAGCCGCTCGGGCAAATCAGAGCCGACGCGATCAGCGGCAGCCAAGAACACCGGGGGCTCGTACACGATCAAGCGCTCGAGATTGGCGGGGCTGCGCAGTGCCACGTGCAAAGCCAAAATGGCGCCAGCGGAATGGCCCAAGAGATCGACCGGTCCGCCCACACCCTCCAGCACGGCCAATAGATCTTCAATCTCCCGCGTCACTGAATAGGCGGAGTGGTCGCCGCTTTTGCCACGTCCTCGGCGATCGACCACGACCGCGCGGCGCCTGCCGGAAATCAGCGGCACGACTCGGAGCCACAGCTCACTGGCGAACAATGCCCCCGAGACGATCACCAGGGCGCGTCCGGCGCCATAACACTGCGATTGGATTGTCGTCCCGTCTGCGGAGGTGACCGTGAGAAGCGCCATGCCAAAGGACTCTGCGACGGATCGCAGGCATCCGCGACTCAATTCTGCGCTGACGGCGCTACCCGGCGTCTCCCAGGCAAACCTGCCGTGCCGCCGGCTTCAGTTTGCCGGACTCGATCTCGTCCGGCATGGCCGCGCGCTCGCCGGGTGTCAGCTTCCATTCGAGGCACTCGCTGGCCAAATCCAGCGCACTCAGGTCCGCGGGGCCGAGAAGCACCGCCTGCCGCTGCGGATCTGAAGTTTCTTCAGCTCGCGCTCCTTCCTCGGTGGCTCGCCGCGGGCGACGGGCGTAAACTGTCGGCACGCGCGGCGATGGGCGCCGCGAGATGGAGGCCGTCATGAACCGATGGGTAGTCGTGATTGCGGTGACTGCATCGTCACTGGGTTTGGGCTGTCAGGATGACGTGCGCTGCGAACGCGAGCGCATGGACCTGAACAAGGCATGGTCGGAGCTGCACACGTCCGCCACCCACCATAAGTTGGAGGGCGTCGACGTGTCGACCTGGGCGGTGATCGAGAACAAGGCGGAGCTTCTGGAGAGCTCGTTCCAGACTCGTCAGGTGACTTGGAACAGCGCCAAGAAGGCGAGCGATGAAATCAAATCCAAGCTCCCCACGCTCGAGTCCAGCGAAGGGGTGAAGCTTGCCAGCTTCCGCAACTCGGCCGAAAATGCGCTCCAGCAACAGAGCAGCTTCGAAAAGGATTGCCGCTGATTCATCCGCTATTCGCTACCGGGAAAGTGGCGCTGGTGACGGGCGCTGCCAGCGGCATCGGCCTCGCTGCCGCACGGCGCTTCGCCGGTTTGGGAATGACGCTGGTCATGGTCGACTTGGGCGGTGAAGCGCTCGAGCGTGCTTCCGTGGAGGTGGCCGAAATCACCGAGAGCGAGGTGTTTGCCGCTGCGGCCGACGTCTCCCGGCCGGAGCAGCTCGAGCAGCTGCGCGCTCAGGTGGAAGAGCGCTTCGGCGCGCTCACGGTGTTGATGAACAACGCGGCGGTAGGCGATAACCCCGGGCTCCCCTGGGAAAATGCCGCAGCTTGGCAGAAGCTCGTGGCGGTGAATCTGTGGGGCGTGGTCCATGGCGTGCAGGCTTTTTTGCCGGGAATGCTCGCTTCCGGTCAGCCAGGCATGGTGATCAACACGGGCTCGAAACAAGGCATCACCAGCCCACCCGGCAACTACGCATACAACTTATCGAAGGCTGCGCTCCGCAATTATAGCGAGTCGCTGGCACACGCGCTGCGCGTCGCCTGCGGGTCGCGCATCACGGCGCACTTGTTGATTCCGGGCTTCACACACACGGGCATGACCGGCGTCGCCGAGAAGCCTGCCGACGCTTGGACTGCCGAGCAAGTCGTGGACTTCATGCTCGAGCGTGTGGGCGCGGGGGATTTTTACGTCTTGTGCCCAGACAATGCAGTCGACCGCGCGACCGACGAACGCCGCATGCGTTGGGCCATGGATGACATCATCCTGAATCGTCCCGCGCTCTCGCGTTGGCACCCGGATTACGAGGCCGAGTTCGCGCGCTTCGTGGCCAAGCGCTGACCATAAAAACCCGGCAATTGACCCGATTGCACGGGACGAGTAGCTCGGAGGGCGACCACGATGGCAACGCCCCAGAAGCCCGCGCGCCCGCTGCTGGAACGTTGGGGCGGACGCTACCTCGAATCGGGAAGAGTCGCGGCCTCGCAGGCCGACGATCCGATCCATGTGCTCAATCCGGTCGAGCGAGCCGGGCTGTTGCGCGTCACGCGCGGGGCGGTGCTGCGCGCCGCGCTGGCTGGTGTCATCAACGCTGCAGCCACCGGGTTTGGCGCACTGTTTGCTGCGCAGGTGTTGGGTCACGAGCCGGAGCACGCCACCTGGCTGCAGCACGTCTCCTACTGGGGGCTGTTCGGGGTGTTGGCGTTGATCGCGGCCGTATTGGAGATCGTTTACCTGTACTGGGATGGCCTGCGTGCCGTGCGCGAGCTGTCGCTCGTCGCGGGCCTGCAGCTCGATTCGCTGGACAACCTGGACGTGCGCTATGCACTGGCTCGCGCGGCCCTCGAGCTGCCCAATCCCCCGGACGTCACCTTCGGCGTGAACCCGCACCGAGAGGCGAGCAAATTCACGCTCGCCACCGCGTCGCTGGTCTACAAACTCAAAATCTCCGTCACCAACTTCGTATTCAAAGCCCTCGTCGAGCGCGCCATCGGCCGCTTGGCAACGCGTTCGGTGCTGGCATTCACGGCCATTCCCATCAACGCGGCTTGGAACGCGGCGGTGTGTTGGTTCGTGCTGCGCGAAGCTCGGATTCGAGTGATGGGACCATCGGCGGCCAGCGAGATGCTCGATGTCATCTTCGCCCACGAGCCGCAGCCGTCGCCGGCATTGCTCACGGCGATCCACTGTGCGCTGGGCGCGGCGGTGGTGCGGACCAACGAGCTGCACCCCAATCACCTCTCGCTGATGCGGGAGCTGCGCCAGCGCTTCGGTGAACCGCCCGCGGGCGTCGAAGTCGACGATACGCGCGTGTTCTTGAGCGCACTACCGAAGCTCACACCCGCCGAAAGGCGCACGGCCGTGCGCGTGCTCACCGTGGCTGCGATCCTCGATGGTCGGTTGGTGAAACGCGAACGTCGCTTGCTCTTGGAGGCCTACCATGCGGCGTCGATAGCGCCCGCGCTCGAACACGTGGAGCTGCTGAGGAAGGCGTTCGTGAGCGGGGATCCGATCTTGGGCCCCGAGCTGCTGGCTTCGGCGAGCTGAGTCCGGCGCTAGTCTTCGCTCTCAGCCGGCGCGTCAGGCGTGGCTTCGCTCTGAGTGGGCGTCTCGGCCGATGATTCGAGGCGCGCACCGTCGACGCCTCTCTCGAGCTGCTTCTTTTGCAAGGCATCCCGCGCGCGTTCCGAAAGGGTGCGCCCGTGCAAGCGGCGATTGGTCTCGGCCTGCTTCACGCGCTCGGCCTTCGCCTTCTTTTTCTTGAACTTGTTCAGATTGACGACGTTGCTCATCAGGCAGCGAGCCCGATCGGAGCAATGGGGCCGTGCTGCTGCACGCGGCGATACCGGCCGGGCGCTACACCGTAGCGGCGCTTGAAAGCGCGACTGAAGGCGAACTCGGATGCATAGCCGACGTGCAGCGCGAGCTCTGCCAATGAGTCGTCACTCGTCTCGAGCAGGTTGGCGGCCAGGGCCAAACGCAGCTCGCTCGAGAACCGTCGCGGCGAACGGCCTGTGACAGCGGCAAAGCGGCGGGCGAATGCCGCACGCGAAAGGCCGACGTTACGTGCCAATTGCTCGACGGTCCACGCCTTGGCTGGATTCGCTTTCAACAGCGCGAGAGCGCGCGCGATGCGCCGGTCCGATGACGGGCTTTCGGTTCGACCGAACAACACGGTACCGGCTTCCAGGCGCTGGGGCTCGCGTTCGTTGTCGACGATCGCGCACGCGCCACGGACGACCAAAAGCACCGTGTTCGAATCGCACAACACCAGTCGAGTGCCTCGTGCCAGTTGCCGAACGTCGTTCGACGGCGCGCTGGGGCGTGTGGTTCGGCGGCGCTTCATGGCCAAAGGATGCGCCGGCATGGTCAGAGCGTCCAGTCGGGCGAGCGGAACGGGTAAATCTTCGAGCGCATGGGTCATGGCAAGCGCGGCGCATCGGACGCAGCTATCGCGAGATGAGCGAAGCCCCTGGGCAGAACCCGCGCGCGGAAGCCGACGACGCCACGGGACGAGTCCGAGTCGAACGTCGTCTGTACGAATCGCGCACGGTGCTCGTGTTCGGAGAAATCGACATTGGCCTGGCCGAGCGCGTCAGCGGTCAGCTCTTGGCGCTTGCCAGCGAGGACCATCGTCCGATCCGAGTATTGGTCAATTCGCCCGGAGGTCACGTCGAGGCTGGCGACACGATCTACGACGTACTCCGCTTCATCGAGCCGCCCGTGACGATCCTGGGTACCGGTTGGGTCGCCAGCGCCGGCGCCTCGATCTTTTGCGCCGCACCGCGGGAGCGGCGCCTTTCGTTGCCAAACACGCGCTTCTTGCTGCACCAACCGTCGGGCGGTGCCGGTGGCCCAGCTTCCGACATCGAGATCGAAGCCATGCAAATCCTGTCCGTGCGCACGCGCCTGAACCGCATCTTCGCCGAAGCCACCGGGCACACATTGGAAAAGATCGCGCGCGACACCGAGCGCAATCACTGGCTGAACGCCCAAGAGGCGCTGAACTATGGCTTGGTTGGGCGGATCATCGAGAAAGCGAGTGAGCTCGGCTCGCCCCTCCTGTAGCTAGTCATCGAGCTCGTCCGCGCTCGGGTCCGCGCCTCCGTTGCGGCCCGTGGTGCGTCCGAGGACCTGCGTTGCGTCGCGCTCCACCGGCTGCTCATTTTCGTTGTTTGAATCGGGCTATTCCGGAGCATTGGGCCACCTTGCACGGCGGCAGCGACGACATGGTTGCTAAAGGTCGGCTGGCGGCAGCACGGGTTGATTCAGTTAGCGGAGCGGCCCCGCGCCTCGCTGAGCCGCGCGCGACAGCGAGGCCGCAGCGGCTTTCATCTCCGAGTAGGCCGTCCACACACGTCCATCAGCTCGCCAGCTCGCCGAACCCCGGGCCGCGCAGTGCGCGCACGACTCCTCTAGACGGTTCGGGTCAACCGAGGCCATACAGCCTGCTGAATCTCGCGCAGGCGTTTGAGTCCTGCTCTCGGCGTTCGAGCAATGTCGCGCGTCGCCCCTGCTCAGTAGGTCGCGATCAGCGTTTCGCGACCGTTCGCCGGCAGCTCGCCCAGCTGAGCGACCGCGGCCTGCACGAGCTCGCGCTGCCCGGTTCACAGCAGAAATAACGAGGGAACGCGCGCTCGTTTCAATTTCTCGGGCGCGCTCTTCACTCCGCTGCCAGCGCGGGCACCTTTGCTCTCGCGCTGGGCAGCTCCCGCTTGCGCCAAAGAAAATACACCGCGGGGTAAACGAGCAGTTCCATGACGAAGCTCGTGAGCAGGCCGCCGACCATGGGCGCGGCGATGCGCTTCATCAGGTCGGCGCCGGTTCCCTGGGACCACATGATGGGCAGGAGGCCGAGCAGCGCGGCAGAGACCGTCATCGCTTTGGGGCGTACGCGCTTGACTGCTCCGTGAATGATGGCTTCGACCAAGTCGGCCTGGGATTTGAGTCGGCCAGCGCGTTGATACTCCGCGTGCGATAGGTCCAGGAACAGCAGCATGAAGACGCCGGTCTCGGCGTCGAGTCCCATCAGCGCGATCATCCCGACCCAGACCGCGATCGACATGTTGTAGCCGAGAAAATGCAAAAGCCAGACGGCGCCTACCGCGGAGAAGGGCACGGCCAGCATGACGATGGCCGCTTTCACGGATGACTTGGTGTTCATGTACAAGAGCGCGAAGATCAGCACCAGCGTGAGCGGCAGGACCAATTTCAGGCGTTCCCGCACGCGCTGCATGTTTTCGTATTGCCCGCTCCAGAGCATCGAATAGCCGGGCGGGACCTGCACGCTCGCGGCCACCGCGTGCTTGGCCTGCTCGACATAGTGACCGATGTCGACCTTGCTGGTGTCGAAGTCGACATACACGTAGCCCGCGAGCAGGCCGTTCTCGTCGCGAATCATCGCGGGGCCGTGCGTCAGGCCCACGTCGGCGATCGCCTGCATCGGGATTTGTCCGCGCCCGTTCGGAAGTGGCAAGAGCACTCGTTCGAGGGCGCTCAGATCCTCGCGGTACGCGCGCGCATAGCGGACGCTGATGCCGTAGCGTTCTCGGCCTTCGATCGTCATGCTCTGGTTGTCGCCGCCGACGGCGGTCATCACCATCATGTTCGCGTCGTCGATGGACAAGCCATAGCGCGCGAGCTTGTCGCGCTTGAGCTCGAAATCCAGGAAATAGCCGCCGGCGACGCGCTCGGCATAGGCGCTGCGCGTGCCCGGGATCTTGGCCACTGCCGCCTCGGTCTCCTTCGCAATGCGCTCGATGGTCGGCAGATCCGAGCCCAGGATCTTGATGCCGATCGGCGTGCGGATGCCGGTCGAAAGCATGTCGAGCCGGCCTTTGATGGGCATGGTCCAGGCGTTGGAGATGCCGGGCAGCTGCAACGCATCGTTCATCTCTTCCTCGAGCTCGTCCTGGCTGATGTGATCGCTCCAGACGTTGCGCAAGATGCGCTTCAACCACGCAGGCGCCCAGCTCGAATACCAGCGCGGCTTCTCGCGCCATTCGGCTTCCGGCTTGAGCAGCACCGTCGTCTCCATCATCGTGAAGGGCGCCGGGTCGGTCGAGGTGTTGGCCCGGCCCGCTTTGCCGAAAACACGGGCCACCTCCGGGAAGAGCATCAGGATCTTGTCCTGCACCTGCAGCGCTTTCTGCGCCTCCGCCACGGACATGCCGGGTTCGACGGC
>DASSMT010000396.1:0-3456 GCA_035688655.1 Polyangiaceae bacterium
TTCATCTTGGAAATACCGCGCTCCGAGCTTTGGGGCTTTTGAATGCGCGAACATTGAATGGTCGCAGCCCGCGCGAACGATCACCGAATATCGAAGGGGCGCCTCGTCCAGCTGACCGGTCCGCTAGCGCGCTGGCGCGCTGGCGCGCTGGTCCGGTAAACCCCAGCGCGCGCGGGTCACAGCGAGTGGTCAGCGCTGGACGCCTGCTCGCCCGTGGGTGCACTGGGGCTCGGACGTGTCTCGGCGGGCGCGCGCGAGCATGCTGCGAACGTCAGCCATGGGATCTCGCCGCCTTGGGGTTCAAGGTCTGGCTGTAGTGCGGTCGTACG
Organism: Polyangiaceae bacterium; assembly: GCA_035688655.1. GTDB lineage: Bacteria > Myxococcota_A > Polyangia > Polyangiales > Polyangiaceae > PMG-095. The sequence goes on from DASSMT010000396.1 coordinate 330, forward strand.
GAGTGCCAGGACCGTGATAGGGGGTGTAAAAACAACCGCGCATTCGCGCACTTGCGCCGATTCGCCACGGGCCGTCTACACGGTGGAGCACAAGAATGTTCAAGCGCGACAGACTCGACCGCGGCGTTCCGGTGCCTACTCAGCCTGTCGCTAGCGCGCCCGCGCGACGCGCGCGCACGCGACGCTCACGCCCAGCTCACAAGCGCGCTTGGCGTCGGCGAGCGCGGCCTCCGGCTTTGCGACGTGCGAGTATGTGCCGGAGCGCTCGTAGTAAGCTCGGCCTTCGCTCGGGTTGTTGCTGATGAAGACGTTCCACATGCCGAGGATGCGTTCCCACTGCGCACTCTGAGAGAGCGCATAATCCAAGCGTTGGTGCGCGTAAAAGTCGTTGGGCGCGGCGTTCGCGCGGCGTTCGAGCTCCGCCAATTCCTCCGCGGAGCCTCGAAAGCCGCTCGTCAGCAAGGCGCTGCGGCGATGCTCCGTGGCGTTGTTCGGAAACAGGTCCATCGATTCATCCAAGAGGCGTAGCGCGCCGTTCAGATCGCCGCGTTGCTGCGCTTGGCCCGCGAGGTATTCGAGCCCCTGTGCCACGTTGCGCAACGTGGTGCTTCCATTGGGGCTCGTCGGATCCAGGCGCAACGCCAATAGCAGGTCGCGGTACGCGGCCTCGTAGTCTCGCAATTCCGTACGTGTGTAGACGTGGGCGCGGAATAGCAGCAGATCCGTGCGCTGCGGCCGGATCTCGAGTGCGCGGCTGATAGCCTCGAGCGATCGCGCCGTGTCGCCCAGATGGTCCAAGCGGCGTGCCAGGGGGAGCAAGAAGTCGACGTTATCCCCGAATGCTACGGCCTGTTGGGCCAAGGCGAGAGCGCCCTGGTGATCATTTGCGGCAGCCGAGACGGCGGCGCGATCGATCAGCGCATACCCGGGCAACTGCGCGAAACGCGCATTGAGCCCGGGCTTGGCCGCCTTCGCGGCTAGAGCCATTCGCTCGTAGCTGCCGCCCCAGCGCGGTTCGAGCGCGACTTGCTGCGTCACGCGCGGCTGCATACAGGCCTTGCAAACCTCGAACGCCCTCTTGCACATGGCGTCGAGCTCGGCGCGATGCTTCGAACCGACGAAAGCGATTCGGATTTCAGTGCGGCGCGCCGGCATCAATGCAGGGTTCAAGCGCAGCGCGTGTTCGAAGTCCTCGAAGGCGAGGGCGAAGGCGGCCTCCATTTCTTTGAAATTCTCGGCGTCCGTCTTGGCTGCGAACTCTTCACCTCGCTGGGCGAAGCCGAGGGCAAAACGGTGCGCGCCCCGCGCAACCCATGGTGCAAATGAATCCGGCGTGGCCGCCACCCAGGCGTCGAGGCTTTCGCCCAGCGCTCGTTCGGGCGTCTCGAAGGCGTCGACTGCGTCATGGATGCGAACCTCGTTGTGAAAATCCTGTTCCGCCTCGCGCTCGAATTGCTCGAGGTATTTCGAGAGCACTGCGTAGCTGCCGGCGGCGAGCAGGCTGCGCAGCGCTGAGCGATCGGTGTAGGAGAGTGGATACCCGTAGACGTCAGTCCCTGGCCGCTCGATCAAAGGAAGCTTGTCGGGCAACGGTGCTCGCGCTACGAGTGCTGCCGGTTCAGCACGCGCCTTTCGTTGGGCGGCTGCGTCCGCGTGCGCCGTTTCATCGACGAAATGGAACTGCGCGGCGCGGCGCGCAAAATAGCTATGAATCGCCAAACGTGCGACGACGACCGCGCCGGCCAAAACCACCGCCACCAGAGCCAACCACAGCCACGGCCGCACCACCCGCGACCGCGAAGCCGGCTTGTTCCCGTCACCGAATGCCATGGTGCCAAATTATCGCGCGGAAGAGCAAATGACGAGCGTTCGAGCTACGCGACGCGCTCGGACTGCCGCGCCCGCTAACCAAACCAATTGAACGCGGGCAACGGAACCCACTGGATCCAGTACACCGATCGCGACTTCCAGGTGACCTCAAAAAGATACATGTCGCCATGCTCGACTGACGAGTCCCTTGCGCCCGGTGCAAGTGTCACGTCGCAGATGGTGAAGTCCGCGCGTCGTTGTGCCACTGTGCCAATCGCCAGCAATGCGTCCACAAAATCGCGAAAGCAGGCCCTGGCACGGCCATTGCTGGTATCGGGTCATCATGAGTTTTCGACACACGGCTGCCATCGCATCATTCGGGTTGCTATTCGTTGCCGCTTGCGGACGGGCAGTGAGTGACGCTGACGATAGAGGGGATGTTGGGGGCAAACCCGGCACTGGTGGGCAAATCGCAGACGGCTCGGGCGGCAAGCTCGGCCTCGGCGGAAGCGCACCAGGCGGAAGCGCACAAGGCGGAAGTGCAGCGCTTGGCGGCTTCTCCGGCAGCGGCGGAAGCACCGTTTTGGACGGTAATGCTGGCGAAGGCGGCTCCTCGGCTGACTCCATTCCACTCGGCGAGAGTTCGTGGAACACGACGCTCGCGCTCACGGTCACCAAGTCGAACAGCCCTGTCAGTGTCAAATGCACGGCGGCGGACGTCACGCTGCATTTTTCACCCTCAGGGGATAAGCTGAAAGTCATCGGCGGCGGCGAGGGCGCAGTGACGAACGGTGAGCTGGTTCGCGGCACGCAGAGCAGTCCCACCTATTCGGTGAATCAGCCGCTGTCAGTCCCGATGGGCGCCGAGTGCGATTTGGCCGGCGTCAGCATCACCGAGCTCACCTTGCAGGCCTCGGACGCCGATGGCGATGGGACCGCGGATCGCATCGGCGGCAGCGGCAAAGCCAACGGCCATATGATCGTGGGCGATCAGGGATTCATGGTCGAGCTCAGCTTCGAGCTGCTGGGCGTGCCCGACACGACCCGCCCTCGACTCTTGACAGCCAGCAATCCACACCCGCTCGATGGCGTTTATCTTCGCACGAGTGAGCCCGTAGCGCTGACCAGCAGCGTGACGCTGATGAGCGCCGGCACGGGCAGTGTGAGTCAGCCTCTCACTGGCTATACCGCGAGCGAAGGCGCTCTCCGCGCTTTCTCCTCCAACGTGATCTTGCCGTTCGGCTCGAGTTGGACGTTGAGTGCAACCGGAGGCGATCTCGCGAATCTACCTTTCGACATGGCGGCACTGCCCCCCATC
>DASSMT010000414.1:0-16018 GCA_035688655.1 Polyangiaceae bacterium
CCCACGACTAATCAGCATCGAATTTCTCCCTGATCCAGCCAGCCTACAATGTAGGTTTCGGTACGATACTGGATCCGGCGAAGCTGGTCCATCCCGCAACAGGGTCGAGGCAGAAGCCGCGGGAAAAACGCAGCGGTCCCCTTGCGGCCGCGAGGGTCGATGGCAAAAGTCGCAACGTGTTAGTCTCTGCGCCGAGCACCGCAATTAGCGAGCTTCGACGAAACTTCGACGCCTCTCGCGGAATGAACGAGGGCCTAGCGCATCGCGCATCCGAGCACGCTCGCGCGCTGCGCGTCACTCTATTGCAGCGCAGTCGAGCACGCCGAGAGATGGCGCACACTCGGTTCGAGGACTTCGGCAGGACTCCGTGTCGACATTGACTCGGCGCGCGCGCAGCTCGCGCAATTGGCTGCGCAAACTGGCACGTTTCTCCTTGGCGATTCTTCGCGCACTGCTGGTTGGGACGGCAGCGTTTGGTCCACCGAAACCCTTACCCGAACCACCGCCGCCGCAGGCCACTGAGCAAGTCAGCGAGAGCACGCCAGAGAACTAGTCTGCAGCGAAAAGCTCGGTTGCTTCAGGTCGCGGTCCAAAACGCGCGCGAATCCCATTTGGGCCATGGGGTAGATCACGGACTTGAAAGCGGAGACGATAAGTTCGAAGACGTGGCGCAAACATCGAGTCGAGTTCGATTCGATCGCGAAATCCGCCATGACCCACCTATTTAGTGACCGACGTGACGCAGGTCGCACGCTCGCTGCGACCTTGCTCGTCAAGCACGTTTTCCCGAGCGAGCCAGTGGTGCTCGCGCTGCCGCGCGGTGGTGTCCCAGTCGCCTTCGAGGTGGCAGAAGCCTTCAAAGCGCCGCTCGATGTCTGCATGACGCAGAGTCTGGAAGTGCCCGGCCACAGCGGGCTCAGCATGGGCGCCGTGGCCAGCGGCCAGGTGCTCGTGTTGCAGCAGGCCGTGATTGAGCGCTTTCAAATCCCGGAAAAAGTCATCACTCGCGCCGTGAGAAGAGAGGCGCGCGAGCTCGGCCGGCGCGAACGAGCCTATCGCGGCGAGTGCGCCCCGATTCCGCTGGCAGATCGAACCGTGATACTAGTCGACGATGGCTTGGTCAGCGTCGCCGCGGCCGTCGCGGCCATCACTGCCATTCGCGCGCGCCGTGCCACGCGGCTGGTCTTGGCCATGCCCGTCGCTTCTCGCGACTGCTGCGCTCGTCTCCTCGCACTCGTGGACGAACTCGTGTGCTTGGCCACGCCCACGCCTTTTCAGACGGTCGCGACCTGGTACCGCGAGTTTCCGCAAGTCTCCGATCTCGACGTGCGTCTCTTACACGGTGAGGCCCGGCACAGAGCTCAACATTGGTCGTTTCCGCATTAGCGTTCACTGTCGGTGGTTTGCCGGACAGGCCAGAAAAGCCCGGACAGACGCGGCGCCGGAGCTCTGAGACAACCAAGCAGCCACAATGCAAGTCTTCGAATTCATGAGTAAACACCGTGACGAGATTCTCGACACGTGTTACGCGGAACTGCTCGACACCGATCAGGGCATCGCGCTCGCCCACTACGTGGAAGACTTTTTCGACGAGATGACCCGCGCCGTCAAGCGTGATTCCGGCATTCGCGACTCGACCTCTTCTTTGCCGCAAACGAGCGACACCGCGGCTCGCTTCGGTGTCGAGCGCCAACGCGCGGGGCTACCGGTCACGCGCTTGCCCGCGCTGTACTCGGCCATCTCACAGGCCCTGGGCAAGACGGGTGAACGCTACGATCTGCAGATCACCGCCGAGGAATACAAGATCCTGAACCGTTGTCTGGACGCCGGCGTCGCGACCTCACTCGAGAACTTCTGGCAGGGCGACAAGGAACGCGAAAGCAAGCGCATCACCGAGAGTTTCGGCTTCTTCGTGCACGAAATGCGCAACGCGCTCAGCAACACCAACATCGCCTTCAAGCTGCTGCGGACCGGCGCTTTGGACGTGAACGGGCAAACCGCGAATATCGTGGCGCGCAACCTCGCCCGGCTCGACACGCTGATCGCGCAATGCATGAGCACCGTGCAATTCGAGGTCGGTGCGCTGCCGGATCCGGTTCCAGTGGACGTGAGCTCCACGCTCAGAAATCTGGAGGCAGCCATCATCCCCGATCGCGGGATCCACATCGACCTGGAGCTCGAAGAAGAGCTGCTCATCTCGGGCGACGAAATGCTGCTCAGTTCGGCGATCAGCAACTTGCTTCAGAACGCGATCAAGTTTTCGCATTCGAGCAGCGTCGTTCGACTGCGCGCTCGAGCGACGGCTGACCGCGTGCTGATCTCCGTGGAAGACCAATGCGGCGGCTTGAATCAGGAGGATCCGGAAGAGCTCTTCGAGCCCTACGTCAAACGTCGCGAAGGCAGCGCGAAAGGCACGGGCCTCGGTCTTACGATCTCGAGGCGCGCAGTGAGAAGCATGGGCGGTGAATTGAATGTCGCCGATCGGCCGGGGCTCGGCTGTGTCTTCACCGCCAGCTTCCCGGCCTTTCGCCGCTAGCGCTGTTCTAGCCCTGCCGCCCGCTCGCGCTCCGGGGCCCATTTTCGCGACCGTTGAGCGAGAGCAGTCCGAACTTCGCCATGCGGTAGCGAATTTGATCGCGGGTCAAACCGAGCAAACTCGCGGCCCGCGTTTGATTGTGCTCGACCGCCAGCAGCGCCTGCACGAGCAGTTGCCGTTCGAGCACCGCCAAATCGATCCCGGTCGCCGGTAACGTGAACACCTCACCCGACGCTCGCTCGCCCAACGCGGGCAAGTCTTCGGCCTGCACCACACCTGCCCCGTGTTCGTCGCACACGCGCTCGACGAGCGCGCACAGCTCTTTGGTGCTTCCCGGCCAAGGGTACTCGAGCATGCGGGCGAGTGCGCCGCTGGAGAATTGGGTCGAACCCACGCCACGCCGCGCCGCAGACAGATCCGCGAAGTGACGCGCGAGCGGCGCAATATCCTCCTTTCGCTCGCCGAGCGCTGGTAACTTGAGCTCATTGGAGAACCGGAACAACAAATCTCTGCGTAGTCTCCCCTCTCGCACCGGCTCTGCCAGCGCGCAAGAGGACGAGGTGATGACTCGCACTGGCAAGCGCTGCTCATCGAGCAGCCGCACGAGCTGCTCTTGCGTTTGCGCACTCGAGCGCGTGAGCTCGTGCGTGTAGGCCGTGAGTCCCACATCGGCAACCGCGGCCGTGTTCTTGCGAAGCATGGCAAGCTTGGCGTCCAGCGCTTCGACGGGCAACGAATCGTCGAGCTCGACCCATTCACCGTCGGGCCAGGTGCTGGTGTGCAAGGCGCGGGCGAGGTGCCGACGTCCCGAGCCCGCTTCACCGTAGATCAAAACTGGCGCACGCGAGCGCCGCGACAGCTGGTCGACCCGCGTGCGTAAGTGACTCATCGCCGAACTGTCACCGACGAGCAGGAGCTCGTTGCTCAGCTTTGGTGTCACTGACTGCGCCAGTTCGGCAAAATAACCCTGAACGTATTCAGCCAGTCGTTCGCGAGGCTCGCGCTCGCAGTCCATTCGGTAAGCTTCCAGAATTTCGTTACGATGAGCTTGCATGAATTCGCGGAGTGCCATGGGGTCCCCTCGGCTGGAGTGAGCCCACGTCATGCAGCGTGCAGACTCGCGCGTCTGTCCGTGACACGCCCCAGGGCGCGCCAAAAGGACCGGACGCATTTACGCCCCAGTCGTAATCAGCTGCCGCTCGCAGTCCCAGGCTCGGCCATCTTGCGGTGCTGCGCTGCCAGCGCCTCGTTGGGCATGAGGTTGGCGAGCGCCGCCTGAAGCTTGTTCTTCCAACCGGTGACCACGGCGGCGTCGCCGCTCATCATGGCTTTGAAGCCGATTTCCGCCACCTCTTGCGCGGGCTGCTTCTTCTCGACACCCACCTTGGTGTCCATCAAATCGGCACGCTCGAAAAACTCCGTCTCGGTGGGGCCGGGCATCAGGCAGCTCACGGTCACGCCGCTGTCCTTCAGCTCCTCTCGCAGTGCGTATGAGAATGAGTCGAGCAAGGCTTTGGTGCCATTGTAGACCGCTTGAAAGGTGCCCGGCATGAAGCCGGCGATCGAACCCGTGATCAAGATCCGCCCTTCACCTCGAGCCCGCATTTCGCGACCCACGCAGTGAACGAGATAAAGCGTCCCAGTCACGTTCGTGTCGATGACATCCCTCGCTTCCTCAAAGTCCTGGTCGAGGAAGGCGCGGCCGAGCCCTCGTCCAGCGTTGGCCAGCAACGCCGCAATCGGTCGACCACTCGCCGCCGCGTACAAGGCATCGACCCCCTCCTGCGTGGCGAGATCGACTTGAAGCGCTTTCACCCAGGCACCGGAAGCGCGCAAGGTCTCGGCGGCATCTTCGATCTCGGGTTCATCGGCAGCGATCAAAATGTCGAAACCATTTGCGACGCAGCACTTCGCCAGCTCGAAACCAATGCCGCTCGATGCGCCGGTGATGATAGCGAAAGGACGTGCTTCAGTAGCCATATTAGGGTCACTCCTGGGCAGGGCGGCCCGCGCCGCTCCGTTCGGGAGCTGGCTCGGGTGCTAGGGTTTGAGGGGCACGCGTGGTGCAGGTTCCGTACCTGCGGCCTGCGCGGCTTGCCATTGCGCCCAGTCGCGACGCGGCGTCTCCGTCACCGTGCGCAGCGCCGGCGGCAGTCGCTTGACGCGCTTGCCGTCCAGCACTCGCTGCAGATTCAAAGCGTCGAACGGCGCGCGCACTTTCACGTCGTTGTCGAAGTACACGAACACGTCTCGTGCCTGCGCGGGCATGGACGGAGCAGAAATCAGCCGTGCTCGAGGCAAGTGGTCGCCGTGTCGCCAAGCATTCACGGCCTGCGCCCAGCGTTCGAGCGCGCGAGCGCCGTAGCCGCTCGTATAGAGCTCCGTGGCCCCATGCAATCGGACGTACATGAAGTCCGCCGTGACGTCGAACAGGCTCGGGAAGAGTCCGGCGCTGTCCGCAACGCACACGGCGATCCGGAATTTCCGCGCCAGTTCGATGAACGCCGGTTGTGCGTAGCTCGGATGCCTCACTTCGAGCGCGTGCCGCAGGGGCATGTCGTGAAAAGCACGCACTTCGCTGCGCCCGGCGAGGCGGTGATCGTGTCGCTCGGCGAGCGCGGCGGCCTCTCGCGTCGATCGAGGGAGCAGCCGAAAGAACGCGGAGAGTCGCTCGGGATCGAAGCCGAGCTGGGGTGGAAGTTGCCACAGCAGCGGCCCCAGTTTTTCGCGCAGGCGCAAGAGGCCCGAGGCAAAGAAGTTCGAGAGCGCAGCCTCGACACCCTTCAGCCGCTTCAGGTGAGTGATGTAGCGGCTGCCCTTGAGCCCAAACACGAAGTGCTGCGGTGTTTGCTCATACCAGGCCTGACACGTCTCCGGGCGCATCAGCGAGTAGAAGGAGCCGTTGATCTCGATGCTGGCAAACCGTAGACTCGCATATTCGAGCTCCGCGGCTTGTTTCAAGCCCGGGGGATAAAAGACGCCGCGCCAGGGTGGATAGCGAAAGCCCGAGATGCCGATGTAAGCGGTTCCGGGGTTCATCGCGCGGTCGTTCTGCGCAGTGGGTGGCACACGCCCTGCAGTGTCGCTGGCCCACGCGCGAGCCCAAAGCGGGTGAGCACACTCGAGGAGAGAAATATGATGCGATTGACGACTATTGCCGTCACGGCAGTGCTTGGCTTGGCGGCGGTCGCTTGCGGGTCGCACAAGCCCGCGAACGATCCCAGCAACACGAGCAGTACCGGTGACGGCACGAGCAGCGACTCGACCCCCACTGGCAACGGAACGATGGATAACACGGGCTCAGGTCCTTCTGACTCGGTTCCTCCCAACAACGGCATGGGGCCGAGCGGCTCTGGTAGCCCCGGCTCGAGCTCGGGCAGCACGGGTACGGGCTCGGGCAGCACGGGTACGGGTTCCGGAAGCGGCCATTGAATCACTAGAAGGCACGGGCTCGGGTCGCCGAGCCCGCCTTCGCATGCGAGACGCATGCTTCAAACCTGGGGCGGGTCCAGCGCCCGCTCGAAGTGGCGATGCCTGGCCAAGGCCTGGAAGAAATCCGGTAGAGCGTCGTCGGCATCCTGATGACGCCCGAGAAATAGTCCCGGATCGGGGTTCCCAGAGGGCAGCAGCGCCGGCACGCCCGCGCGGGCTACGAGCTCGGCCCCCTCGGCCAAGGCCAAGATCGGCTTCGCGTGGCGGTATTGATCTTTGATGAATTCCGCGACGTGGCCCACATTGCCGAGTGCGGCGATCAGCTCGCTCCCCCCGGGAATGGCGAGCCCGTCGAAGAGCACGGAGGGCATGTTCTCGAGCGTGGCTTCGACCTCGAGGCTGTCACCGCCGGCGGTTCGCACCGAACCGAGACGCACACCAACGTAGCGCGGCACCGCACCCTGCTCAGAGAGACCCGCGTGCAAGCTCTCGGCGGCTTCGCCGTCGACGCCCTCGGCGACCAGAATTGCCACGCGGCGCGTGCGGATGCTGCCGTCACCCGGCTGCGAGAACACCGACAGCGCCGGTGACAGCTCGAGCTCGGGCTTGATCGGCGTTCTGAGCACTTTGGGCAATGGCTTGGGCAGTGCGGCCATTCCCAAGGCCTTGGCCAGCGCCTTGGCCAGCCCCGAGTCGACGTTCAGCAGCATGGCCACCACGCGCTCGCGAATCGCCGGCGTCTGCACCTTGCTCAGCTCGAAGCGAAAACCACGCAGGATGTGCGCTTTCTCGATCGCGCTTTGGCTGTTGTAGAAGAGCGTCGCCTGGGTGTAGTGGTCTGCAAAACGCTCCGATTTGCCGCGCACCTTGTCGTCTTGAATGGGTTCGCGAAAGGAAGTGAACCCGGCGCCTCCGGCTTGAAACGGGCAGCCGCCCGCGAGTGAGTTCGGTTCGTAGGCCACGCGGCCGCGATTGATCGCTTGCCGGTGCATGCCGTCGCGTTGATTGTTGTGCGTCGGTGCAACGGCTGCGTTGATCGGGATTTCGTGGAAGTTCGGCCCGCCCAAGCGGGAGATTTGCGTGTCCTGATAAGAATGAATGCGCCCGGCCAGTAACGGGTCGTTGCTGAAATCCAATCCAGGCACGATATGCGCCGCGCAAAATGCCACTTGCTCCGTCTCGGCGAAGAAGTTGTCCGGGTTGCGGTTGAGCACCATTTTTCCCACGGGCGTCAGCGGGACCAACTCTTCGGGCACGAGCTTGGTCGCATCCAGCACGTCGAAGCTGAAGCTTTCCGCCTGTTTCTCGGAGAACAGCTGAAAACTGAGCTCATATTCGGGAAAGGCCCCCGCCTCGATGGCCTCCCACAAGTCACGGCGATGAAAATCTGGATCTGCACCCGAGATCTTCAGCGCCTCGTCCCAATCCAGGCAGTGAGTGCCTGCCTTTGGCCGCCAATGAAATTTGACGAAGCTCGATTTGCCCTGTTCGTTGATGAGCCGGAACGTATGCACACCGAAGCCCTGCATCATGCGGTAGCTGCGCGGCAGCGCACGGTCGCTCATCGCCCACAACAACATGTGAGTCGATTCAGGCATCAGTGACACGAAATCCCAGAAAGTGTCGTGCGCGGTCGCCGCCTGCGGCATGGCGAAGTGCGGCTCCGGCTTGGCCGCGTGAATCAAATCCGGAAATTTCATCGCATCTTGGATGAAGAAGACCGGGATGTTGTTGCCCACCAGGTCCCAATTGCCCTCGTCCGTATAGAACTTCACCGCAAAACCACGCACGTCACGCGCAGTATCCGTAGAGCCGCGTTCACCGATCACCGTCGAGAAGCGCGCAAAGACCGGTGTGCGCTTGCCTGCTTCGGAGAACAAAGAAGCGCGCGTCACGTTGCTCATCGAGCGATAGCACTCGAAGTAGCCATGCGCCGCGGAGCCTCGCGCGTGCACGATGCGCTCTGGAATGCGCTCGTGATCGAAGTGCGTGATCTTCTCGCGCAGGATGAAATCTTCGAGCAACGCGGGCCCGCGCAAACCGGCTTTCAGCGAGTGCTGATTGTCCGCGACGGGTACGCCCAAATTCGTGGTCAACACCCGTTCCGTGGAGTCGACTCGTGCCCGATCCAGTGGCAGATTGCTGGGATTGACACCGAGCCGAGGCTTACCGGTGCCGACTTTGTCGGAAGGGATCGACTCGGTCAAGGTGCTGCCGGTCGCGCGGCTGTCGCCAGCCGGTACCGTAACGCCACGCATGGGTTTCAGCGCGGCTCGGCCATATTCGCCGGCCTTGCTCGGATTGAAGGGCATTGCGGCCGCGAGTGCCTGCGTGCCGTCGAGCTTCGCGCTCGGCTCATCACCCCTGACTCGGGCGTCCTTGCGCGCCGGGCCGCCGACCGTCGAGCGTGCACTGCTCGTCGCGGCAGAAGCCTTTGGTTTGCGCCCATTTTTGCTTGATCCAGCCCCCGCAAACGTCTTCTTTTTGGCCATCGTGGTCGGCCGCGCTCTTCGCAACTTGCGTGCCGAAGCGCTGCGCGGCATTCATCGGCACAGCGAGCAGCGCGTGAGCGGCGAGTCCGACGCATTTTGCCGCCGTGGGAACTTTTGCCGTAGCACGTTCGCGCACGGTGAACCGCCGTGCATCGCGCGCTTGCTCAGCGCGCCGCGCGTGAAAGCTCACTTCGCGCGGGCACGAGCTTTGCTGATGGCGCGGGTCGATGCGAGAGGTCCGCTTGCCGCTGCAGCGATGGCTCGACGATCGCCGTCACGGGAGGTTCGCGCCGCAGGCATTGCTGCTCATCGCGGCGAGCTGTCAAAAGCATGTCGATGTGAAGCCCAAGCCCGAGCCCGGCGTATTGTCCCAAGCGTCCGCAGTGAGCGCGCGAGCCGGCGCTGTCGTCGATGACGGGCACTGGGTGATGCCCGCAAAAGATTACGAAAACACCCGATTTTCCAGCCTGACTCAGCTCAGCACCCAAAACGTGGCTGGGCTGCGCTTGGTCTGGACGCAGAGCACGGGCGTGAAGCGCGGACACGAAGCCGCGCCCTTGGCGGTCGGCAACAGTCTGTTCGTGGTCACGCCGTTTCCGAACCATTTGCTGGCCTTCGATCTCGAGCACCCGGGCTCGCCACCGAAGTGGCAGTACACGCCGGACACGCTGCCGGGCGCCGCGGGAGTGGCGTGCTGCGATGTCGTCAACCGCGGCGCCGCGTACTCGCGCGGGCGCGTCTACTTCAACACCCTCGACGCTCAAACCGTTGCCGTCGATGCCACGACCGGCAAAGAAGTGTGGAAGGTCAAGCTGGGCGATATCACGCGCGGCGAAACGATGACCATGGCACCCCTGGTGGTGAAGGACCAAGTGCTGGTGGGCAACAGCGGCGGCGAGCTCGGGGTGCGCGGCTGGCTGACCGCGCTCGACACCGAAACCGGTCGCATCAACTGGCGAGCCTGGTCCACCGGGCCCGATCGAGACGTGCTGATCGGCCCAGAATTCAAGCCTTTCTATGCCATGGACCGCGGCACGGACTTGGGCGTGAGCAGCTGGCCCGTCGACCGCTGGAAGATCGGCGGCGGCAACGTTTGGGGCTTCATCTCCTACGATCCTGCGCTCGATTTGATCTACTACGGCACCGCCAACCCAGGCCCGTGGAACGCCGAAGGCCGCCCGGGGGACAATAAGTGGACCGCAGGGATCTTCGCGCGCCGCCCGAGCGACGGTCACGCGGCATGGTTCTACCAATGGAACCCGCACGACGTGTTCGACCACGATGGCGTCAACGAGAACGTGCTGTTCGACATGACAGTCTCAGGCCAGCCGCGAAAGGTGCTCGCGCACGCCGATCGCAACGGCTACATGTACATCCTCGACCGCCGCAGCGGTGAAGTGCTCTCGGCCACGCCCTATGGTCCGATCTCGTCGAGCACCGGCGTCGATCTCAAGACCGGGCGCCTGCACTTGGTGGAAGCCAAGATCCCGCGCTTGGGCAAGGCCACACGCGGTATCTGCCCAGCAGCACCCGGCGCCAAAGATTGGCAGCCGATGGCGTTTTCTCCCAAAACGGGGCTGCTCTACATCCCGCATCAAAACTTGTGCATGGATGAAGAAGGCTTGGAAGCCAACTACATCGCGGGCACGCCCTACGTGGGCGCGGCCGTACGCACCCGCCCCGGGCCTGGTGGACACCTGGGCGAGCTCACGGCTTGGGATCCCGTCCTCGCCAAACCGCGCTGGACGGTCAAGGAGCGCTTCCCGGTCTGGAGCGGCGCGCTCGCGACTGCAGGCGGCTTGGTCTTCTACGGCACGATGGACGGCTGGTTCAAGGCGCTCGACGCAAACAGTGGTCAGCTCCTCTGGAAGTTCAAGACCGATTCCGGAATCGTCTCTCAACCGATCAGCTATCGAGGGCCGGACGGAAAGCAGTACCTGGCCCTGCTCGATGGTGTGGGCGGCTGGCCCGGCGCCGGCGTCGTCGCTGATTTGGACGCGCGCGATCAGTCGGCCGCCAACGGCTTCGTGTACGCGATGGCGGCCCTGAAGAACGCGACCAAGAAGGGCGGCGCCGTTTACGTGTTCGGATTGCCATGACCCCCACACACCGCTCGCTCGCCTCACTTTTGTGCGCCATCCTGGCGCTTTCTGCCTGCCGACGTGAAGCCCGGCGTTTCAGCGAACCTCCGGCGGCAAGTCAGCTGCACCCCGATCCGGCCGTGGCCACGTATGTGGATGCACCGAGTTTGAAACGATATGCGGCCGATGCATGGGCCATGAGCGAAGGGCAACGGCTCTACTCGCAGATGAACTGCGCAGGCTGCCACGGCCACGGCGGGGGCGGAGGCATGGGCCCGCCGCTGATGGATAGTGCCTGGATCTACGGCAGTGACATGCAGGACATCGAACGCACGGTTCTCGCTGGCACTGCCCGCGGCATGCCGGCGTTTCGCGACAAATTGAGCCGCCAGCAAGTGTGGCAATTGGCAGCCTATGTCCGCGCGTTGAGCGGCAGCGCGCCCTCCTCCGCCGCTCCCGTGCGCGATGATCACTTGTCCGTTCGACCGCCTCCTTCACGCACCGAACCGGAACCTCCCTTTCGGCAAAAGATCGACTGATGACACCGCTCACTGCCCACTCGGCGCTCGAGCCAGCAGGCCCGCTTGCCTCGCAAATCCTCCGGCTATTTTGGCTCTATTTCGACGTCTCGGCGTTGGTCTTCACGCTCGTGATCGCGGTTCTTGGTCTGGCTCTCGGGCGTAAAGCCGAAGCCGGCAGCGAACGCAGCGAACCGAGCTCGTCAGCCCAACGCGGCAAGCGGCGCGTGGTGATTGGGGCGACCGTGGCGACGGCGCTCACGCTCCTCGGATTGCTCGTTGCCAGCGTTGCCACGGGGCACGCCATGGCTCAGCTGCCCGCTTCGGCACCGCTGCGAGTGCAAGTCATCGCTCACAAGTGGTGGTGGGAGTTTCGCTATTCCGTGTCGGGGCGCGCCACTCAGTTCAGCACCGCGTACGAGCTGCACGTCCCGGTCGGGCAACCCGTCGAGCTTCAGCTCGTAGCGACTGACGTGATTCACAGCTTTTGGGTGCCCAGTTTGAGTGGCAAGCGCGATGCCATCCCGGGCAAGCACAACGTGCTGCTGATCCGCGCGGATCGGCCCGGCAGTTACGAGGGCGCGTGCGCCGAGTATTGCGGCACCGAGCACGCCAACATGCGCTTTTTGGTGATCGCGGAAGCGAAAGCGCAATTCGCGGCCTGGCGCGAGCATCAGCTCGATCCCGCTCCTGCCCCCCAAACTCCGCTGGAACAGCGCGGGTTCCAGTTGTTCGCGAGCAGTCGTTGCGCGGCTTGCCATACCATCTCCGGCACTGACGCGTTCGCCACGGTGGGTCCCGATCTCAGTCACTTGGCTAGCCGGACACGGCTGGCCATGGGCACGCTCGCCAACGATCCCTCGCACCTGCAGCGCTGGCTCGAAGACCCACAACGCGACAAGCCCGGAGTGCAGATGCCGAGCACCCCTCTCTCCGCCGATGACCAGCGCGCGCTCGTCGCGTACCTGCGGAGTCTGCGATGACCGTCATCGAAGACCCGCTAGCTCCCGCGGCGCCCACATCCGAGCCGCGCTCGCATTCGGCTGTATACGATTGGCTCGCCAGCACCGAGCACACCGCGCTCGGCCGGCGCTTCATCGTCACGGCGTTCACGTTCTTTCTGCTCGGCGGAGTGCTGGCGCTGCTGATGCGCTTGCAGCTCGCGCGGCCGCTCGGGCAGCTGCTGGGCCCCGATCGCTACAATCAGCTCTTTACCACCCACGGCTCGACGATGATGTTCTTGTTCGCCGTGCCGATGATGCAGGGGCTCGGCCTGTACTTCGTGCCGCTGATGGTGGGCGCTCGCAACCTGGCCTTCCCACGGCTCGCGAGCTTCGCGTTTTGGATCTACGTATTCGGCGGCATCACGCTGTATTTTGCCCTGCTCTCGAATACCGGCCCGGATGCGGGCTGGTTCGCTTACGTGCCGCTCGCGGGCCCCGAACATTCACCGGGCAAGCGCGTCGATGTCTGGGCGCAGCTGATCACTTTTACAGAGCTCTCCGCGCTCTCGGTGGCGGTGAATCTGATCGTGACCACCTTCAAGCACAAGGCGCCGGGGCTGTCGCTGGATCGTTTACCGATCTTCGTCTGGAGCAGCCTCGTCACTTCCTTCATGGTGCTGTTTGCGATGCCGGCGATCATCGTCGCAAGCTCTTGTCTTGCTCTGGACCGCTTGGTGGGCACCCACTTCTTCAATCCGGCGGAGGGCGGCGACGCGCTGCTTTGGCAGCACATGTTCTGGTTCTTCGGACACCCGGAGGTGTACATCATTTTCTTGCCCGGCTTGGGCATGGTGTCCGAGATAGTGGTCACCGCCAGCCAGCGCAGTTTGTTCGGCTACGTGCCGGTGGTGCTGGCCAACGTGGCAACGGCGATCCTGGCATTCGGGCTGTGGGTGCACCACATGTTCGCGACCGGCCTGCCCCAGCTCGGCGCCAGCTTTTTCACGGGCGCCAGCATCTTGATCGCGATCCCAACCGGCGTGCAGTTCTTTTGCTGGATCGCCACGCTGTGGGGCTCGCGCCCCAAGCTCAACGCTCCTTTTGCCTTCATTTTGGCTTTTTTCGTGACGTTTCTGATCGGCGGGCTCACGGGCGTGATGCTCGCGGCAGTGCCGATCAATGTTCAGGTGCACGATACGTTCTTCGTCGTCGCTCACCTGCACTACGTGTTGATCGGCGGCGCTGTATTCCCACTGTTCGGCGGGCTCAGTCACTGGTTTCCGAAACTGACCGGACGCGCACTGAGCGAGCGGCTCGGCTTGCTCTCGTGTGCCTTGGTCTTCGTCGGCTTCAACGTCGCGTTCTTTCCGCAGCATCTACTGGGCCTGCGCGGCATGCCACGCCGCATCTACAGCTATCTGCCCGAGACCGGCTGGGGCTTTTGGAACCTGATCTCCACGCTCGGCGCCTTTACTTTGGGTTTGGGGGCGCTCGTATTCTTGTTCAATGCAGCTCGCAGCCTGCGCAGTCACTCGCAGGCGCCCGCCGATCCTTGGCGCGGTCACAGCTTGGAGTGGGCGCAGAGCTCTCCGCCGCCCGCCGCGCACGAGCGTGAAATCCCCGTGGTCGAGAGCCGCTATCCGTTATGGATTGGCGCGCTCGGGCGGGTCACTGGCCTCGCCGCGGACGAACAGCTGGTCACGCGCGTGGTCGACGCCGAACCCGATCACGTGCTCCAAGTCGCCGAGCCGAGCGTCATGCCCTTTTTCACTGCGATCGCCACGGCCGGCTTGATCATCGCCTGCTTGTTCACACCCTGGGGCTTACCCGCGGGCCTGGTGTTCGTGAGCGCGGCCCTGGTCGTTTGGTTTTGGCCCACCGATACCCGGCCTGGCTTCGAAACGAAGCAACGACTGCGGGTCGAGCGCTCGGGAGGCACGCGGTGACGGAGCTCGACGCTCGATCCGGCCCAGTCGTGGACGTGGCAGGACTGCCACGGCATGCGACCGGTCTTCGAACGCCGCTTTGGTGGGGCACCATCTTACTGATCGCGATCGAATCGACGTGCTTCGCCATTCTGTTCAATTCCTACCTCTACCTGCGCAACAACTTCGACGAGTGGCCGCCGGACGAACGGCTGAAGGTGCTGCCCGGCGCGTGTTGCGGGGCGCTGTTGCTGCTCACTTTGCTGCCCACTTGGCTGTACCGCCGTGCCGCTCACGCGGAGCACTTTCAGCGCATGCGACGCTGGCTGGTGATCGCGACCGCGCTTTCGCTTTCGGCCATTTTGCTACGTATCTGGGAGATCCGCGCCGTGCCGTTCTCGTGGACCGGCAGCGCCTATGCTTCCGTCGTTTGGGTGAGCTTGGGCATGCACACGCTCGAGATCGTGACCGGCGCGGTGGAGAGCGTATTCATGTGCGTCCTGCTATTTCGACCGCGCATCGATCTGAAGACGTTCGAGGACGTGGAATCGAGCGCACTGTTTTGGTTCTTCAGCGTGCTGGTCTGGGCGCCCTTCGCGCTGCTCTTCTACGCGGAGGCCAGCTCCCGATGAGCACGCGAGCCACGGCTTCTTTGTCGCTCGCGGTGGCCACGCTCGCCGCCTTGGGCACGCTCACTTTGGCCTACGGGCTCGTCTATCCCGCCGCCAGCAGCAGCAGTAAGCTTTCGATCGCGGCGGCGGTCTTCGGTGGAGCGTTACTCGTGGCCGTCGCGAGCTCTCTCGCGCTCTGGGCGCGCCGCCACGCCGCGCAAGAATCAGAGCTGTTTCTGTCGCTGCTCGCGTTGAGCCTGAGTGTCTTTTTTCTGTTCGTGGTCGTGCTCGGTTTGGGCATCCCCGCGCTCGTGCTCGGAGTGCACGACTAGCCATGTGTATCGAAGTCGGACAAGCGTTGAGCTGGTGGACGGCAGATCCGGTGTCGCTCCCGGCAGTGGCGCTGTCGTCGATGCTCTACGGTCGGGGCTTGTCGCTGCTTTGGCGCTCTGCGGGCGTGGGCAGCGGCATCCGTCGAAGCGAGGCGCTTTCGTTCTACGCGGGGCAGGTCAGCTTGCTGATCGCGCTCGTCTCACCCATCGATCGGCTGAGCGACGTGCTGTTCTCCGCGCACATGACCCAGCACGAGATTCTACTGGTGGTCGCACCGCCATTGCTCGTGCTCGGCAAGCCGCTGGTCGCGCTGGTTTGGGCGCTCGGCCCCAAAGGCCGCAGCGCGCTCCTCGGTTGGCTCGATTCTCCGGGCCTGAACCGGCTTTGGCGGCGCGTGAGCGCACCCGTGAGCATTTTACTGATCCATGGCCTGGTGTTGTGGCTGTGGCACATTCCGAGTTGGTTCGAGGCAGCACTGCGCAATGAGTGGATTCACGCTCTGCAGCACGCGAGCTTCCTATCGACTGCGGTCGTGTTCTGGTGGGGAGTGACCCGCGGGCGCTATGGTCGGGGCGGCTACGGCATGGCTTCGGCATTCGTTTTTGCCACGGCCATGCACACCAGCATCTTGGGTGCGTTGCTGACCGTCGCCGCGCGTCTCTGGTACCCGCTTTACGCGGTGCGCGGGCAGCCGTGGTCGATCGACGTCATCGAAGATCAACGGCTCGCGGGCTTGATCATGTGGGTGCCTGCCGGCTTGCTGCTCGCGGTGCTCGCGCTAGCGTTGTTCGCCGCGTGGCTGGGTGAGTCCGCGCGCCGAGTCAAGCTGGCCGAGCGTCGGCGTGCGGCGGGCGCAACCAGGGCGATAGGCACCAGCGTGACGCTTTGCGACGCATCAACTCACCCGGACCTCGGCGATAGCCGTCGCTGAAGCGAGATCACGTCGCACCGAACTCGCTCATTGGTGAACCCTCGTGAAGGCTGGGCTCGCAGTTTGCACTCTGCAGCCGCTCTCCCTCTCTCACTCGGAAGGGCAAGGCATGAATCAGCTCACGCACGCTCGAAGCAACGACAAAAACTCGCCACAGCGCTCCCCCCGCACGCGCGCCGCCAAGCACCGTGGGGTCGGGCTCGGCCTGTTCAGCG
>DASSMT010000422.1:0-8269 GCA_035688655.1 Polyangiaceae bacterium
GGAATCGCCCGAGACGTTCTCCGACATCAATCCACCGCACGAGAATCCGTCCGCCGCGATCTTCGTGGTGTCGAGCTTCTGGTAGTACGCGCTGCACGACTTGCCGTTCTCGGCGATGGCCCACGTGAGGTAGTCGAGGAACGCCTTCCCATCTTGCCCGCCCGCGCAAGCGTTCGTGCTGCCCGGCGTGCCGTCCGCGACGATGAAGTATCCCCACGAAGCGATCTCGCCCATGGCGGCCTGGTTCGAGTAACCGTCCTGAGAGCAGCCCCCCTCTCCCCAGACAAAAATGGGGTACTTCTCCGTTCCGCTCAGGTCTGCCGGCCGGTAGATGGTGCCGCACTTGATGCCGTTTTCGGAGTTCGTCTCGATGACGACCTCGTGTGGGCCAGTTCCCGAGACAGTCTTGCCCGTGGCTTTCGACGAGGTGCAGGTGCCGCTCAAGCCCTGACCGCCACTGCCCCCGGTCGAGGACGAGCCGGCCTTGCCAGTGGCACCGCCCGAGCTCGCGCCGCCCTTGCCACTCGCACCGCCCGCGCCCGTGCCTCCCTTGCCGCTGCCGCCAGTGCCGCTGCCGCCAGTGCCGCTGCCGCCACTCGAGCTGCCTGCAGTGCTCGAAATGCCGCCTGTCCCGGGACCGGGACCCGCGCCAGCGGAGCTGCTCACGGATCCACCCGTCGGGGCCTGGCCCGCAATGCCGGGCGTCCCGCCCGTCACACCCGAACCCGCGGATCCAGAAGGAGGCTTGCCGCCGGTGCCGCCGGGAACGTCGCCCGTGTCGCTCGCGGAACACGCCACGCCCGCCGCGGCGAAGCCCAAGAGACCCAAGACCAACGTCGGCAACCGTAAACGATTCATTTTCATGGGCGTCACTTTCGGCAGGCAGAAGCCCGCACCCGACGAAAGCGGCTCAAAAAAGCGCTTTCAACGACCACAGCGCATTTGTGCGACGGGATTGGACTCGGGCCGACGCGCTTTCGGGCGCGGCGCAGCGTCCAGCTCAGGCCGAGCCGTCTTCGCGCAGGTTGGGCCGCACCTCCACGATTTGCCCCGGGCGATGAGGGAATCGCCGTGCCCAATCCAACGCGTCGGACATGCTCGGAACATCGATGATGAAGAGACCGCCGAGCTGCTCCTTAACGTCCGCGTACGGTCCATCTTGAACGACGTGGCGGGCCCCTTCGACACGCACGCTCTTGGCTTGCTCTGGCGGCTCGAGGCCAGCTCCCGCGACGAATAGTCCCGAATGCCGGAGCGCTTGCAGGTAATGCTGCACTCCGGACCAATATTCAGCGCTGCCTTGTTCTGCGTTTCTCAACGCAAATCCATCGCCGCTCTCGAAGATGAGAATCGAGTAGTGCATGATCGCATCCTAGCGCAGGGGCAGAGCGGCGACTCCGGTCCTCTCTGCGCCGACTGCCCAGCAACGGTTCACGCGGCCGTGGCGCGAGCGAGCGCCGGTACGAGCACGTCGCGCGTGAACGTGGCCAACGTCGTCGTGGTCGTGGTTTCGGCGCTGCGGGCCTCCGCGCGCACCACGACTCCTTCTCGGACGCCCTGATACAGCTCGGCCAAGAGCGCGGCCACGTGCGCGGGCATGCCTGCCTTCAACATTCCCTGCTCGGCGGCGGCCACTGGAATCTCAACGTGCCGCACCTCTCTACCCAGTCCTGCGCCGATGATCTGCGCGGCCTCATGATGCGTGAGATCCGCCGGCCCGTGTACGCCTGTGACGACGTTGCCTAGCTGCGCGGTGCTTTGTAGCCAGCGCGCCGTCACCTGCGCGACGTCGCGCGAGGCCACCAGCGGCATCGGCAGGTGGGTCGGGTGCGGCGTGTAGATCGCACCGTCCCGAAGCATGCTGGGCAGGTGCGGCAAGAAGTTCTCCATGAAGTGCCCGCAGCGTAGGGACACGAGCTCGGGAACGGCAGCGGCAAAGGCTTGCTCGATCGCCGGCATGCAGGCGATCGGTCCCGTCCCGCTCGCGTGCTGAGCCCCGACGCTCGAGATCAAGACCACGCGTTTGAGGTGGTGGCGAGCAGCCGTGGCCGCAGCCAAGCGCCCCGTGCCGCGCGCCCAGTCGAGGAACTGTGGTTGGTCGTAGACCAGAGGCGGGAGCCAGAGCGCGGCTTCGTTGCCGGCAAAGGCTTGTTCGAGCGTGGCCGCGTCGTCGATGGATCCACGCACCAGGCGCGCACCTCGTTTCAGGAAGTCTTGGACCTTGTCCGGGTTGCGGCTGATGAGGGTCACCTCGTGGCCGCCAGCCAGCAGCAGCTGCGTCACGACACGACCAATGTTCCCGGACGGAGTATTTATTAATATTTTCATGTGGTTGCCTCTCTGGTTCAGCGGCGATCATCTGCCGCTTCAACCCCATGACGGGCTAGCTCGGGGCCGTTCGACAAGAATCGGCACGGGCGAGCAGATATTTTTTCGCTGCCTCTTCTGAGCTGGCCTCCGCCGCACGAGTGAACGAGATCCGGGCGGCGCCCCGGTCGCCGCGCCGTTCCTCCAGGTGGCCGCGGAGCGCCCAATAGGGTTGGTAGTCGCTGAAGCGAGCTTGGGGCAGGTCGTTCAACAGCTGCCAGGCGGCTTCAGTCCCATGGGCCTCGGCCACCGCTGCAGCCCGTCCGACCAGGGCGCCAACGGTTGGGGCGATGCGCACCAAGCCCTCGTAGAGAGCGGCGACCGCTGGCCAGTCCACCCTCCCGTTTAGCGCGCGCTGAGCGTGGGCCGACTGAATTGCGGCCTCGAGCTGAAAGCGCCCCAGGCATCCGAGTGTCGCTGCCTCCCGTAGGTGTTGTTCTCCCAGGCGCATCAACCGCTGGTCCCACCGGCTCACCTCCTGTTCGGCGAGCGGCACGTAAGAGCCGGTCGCGTCGCGCCGTGCCGCGCGCCGAGCCTGGCAATGAAGCATCAGAGACATCAGCCCGTGCGCTTCGGGTTGCGTTGGCAGCGCGCGAGTGAGCAGCGCCCCCAGCTCGAGCGCTTCCTCGGACAGATCTCGCTCGATGTCACGCGTGGCGGTCGCTCCGTCGGGCTCACTCCAGCCGCAGCCATAGGCCGCGTAGATGGCATCGAGCACGGCTTCCAAACGCGCAGGCAGCGCCACTTCGTCCGGCAGCTCGAACAGCACCCTTTTCTCCCGAATCTGTGCCTTGGCTCGGCTCAAGCGCTGCCCCATGGTGGTGGCCGGCACGACGAAAGCCTTGGCGATCGTCGCTGCATCCAAACCGAGCACCGTCTGCAACATGAGCGGAGAACGCGCCGGCTGCTCGACCGCTGGATGCGCGCACGCAAACATCAAGCGCAGCCGTTCATCCGGAAGTTGCGAAGACTCGCCGGGCGCGGCTTGGCCCTCTGCATGGCGGAGCTCCTCGTGCGCGAGCTCCTCAACACGTTGGTGGCGCATGCGATCGATGAGGCGTCGGCGAGCCGTCGTGAGCAGCCAGCCTTCGGGGTTTTCCGGCGTGCCGGTCTCGGGCCACGTTCGCAACGCGGCCTCGAAAGCCTCGGCCAACGCGTCCTCGGCGGCAGCTACGTCCCGACACCGCGCGGCCAAGAATGCCAATAAGCGTCCGTGAGACTCTCCGCTCACCCGCTGAAGTTCCGCCGTTGGATGAGCGTTCATCTGCGCGGCGCAGAATAGCGCCGTGGCAGCGACCGAACCAGGCATCAGCAACGCAATCGCGGGCGAAGCGACTCTCGAAGATCGTCCTTAGCGGTTTGTCGGGCGCGGATGATTCGAAATCCGCAGATTGCCACTCAGTGCGCGTAGCAATTACACCCCAACGCAGTTCAACCCAGTTGGGGTGAGTGAGAAAGCCCAGGCACCGCGCCCAGATTTCGGGCAAAGGACCGCGAATTTCTGGACCTTCACTCGCTCGAGGTCCAGAAACTCGCGGGTCCGTTCAACTGGGGAGCGGTGTACAGTAGTTGCTCGAATGGGTCGTCGCGCGCGCGTCATCTCGCGACCCGAGCGCGCGCGCGGGCAGCCCGCCCGCGCTCGATAACTCCTCGGCTTGGACGCAGTCGCGATGAAAAAAGCAAGCGTCTGCGAAATTTGCGGCGCTCAAGGCAATTTTTGCGGCGCTCGAGGCCATTGGAGGGTACTGCTAATGAGTCTTTACTAAAGGGAGACCCGTCTTGAATCGAATTTCCTTCTCCGCTCAGCTCGTATGCCTGGCCCTCACCCTCGGCTTGAATGCCTGTTCATCTGACGGCGGCACCGGCGCCGGAAACGGCGGCCAGGGCTCGGGTGGTTTGAAGGGAAGCAGCGGAGCAGGTAGCGGTGGGGCGGGCTCGATCGGGAGCGCAGGCCGCAATGAAGGAAACGGCGGCATGGTCTCGAGCGGCGGCACGAGCGCGTTGGCTGGAGGCCCGAGCGCTGGAGGAAACGCGGCGGGCGGCCTCACGAACGGCTCAGGTGGCAGCGTTGCTGGTGGCAGTGCGAGTGGCGGGACCACGAGCTCGGCTGGAGGAAGCTCGGGTGGTCGCGCTGGCGGAGCTGGAAGCGGACAAGGCGGAGCCTCCGGCGGGTCGGGCGGAAACGCCGGCGCTACCTCGACGGGCGGCAGCGGCGGGTTCTGCAAGGCGAGCCCGTGCGTCATCTTCCCGGTCGGTGACTCAATCACTCTCGGCTTGAACTCGTCGGACAACGGCGGCTATCGCTCCGCCCTGTTCAAGCTCGTCGTTGACGCGAACCAGAACGTCACGTTCATCGGCTCGCAGAGCGGTGGTCCGAGCACCGTGGCCGGCAAGACGTTCCCGAAGAACCACGAAGGCTGGAGCGGAATCACGATCACCGGCATCACGGGTAAGGTCCCACCAACCGTGCCCTTCCCGAAGACACCGCATATCATCCTGGTTCACATCGGCACGAACGATATGACGAACAAGGCCGACCCGACCACCGCAGCAAAGCAGCTCGATACGCTGATCGGGAACCTCGTTCAGGCGGCGCCGGATGCGCTCGTCGTGGTCGCCAAGATCGTACCGCTAGGCTACAACGACAACAACTACACCAGCTACATTGCCAAGATCCCCGACGTCGTAAAGTCGCACGCTTCCAAGAACGAGCACGTCGTCATGGTCGACATGAGCACGCTGCCAACGTCGGACATCGCCGGAAACGGGAACGTGCATCCGACCAACAAGGGATATTCCGATATGGCGGACCTCTGGTACGGAGTCATCAAGGGCTACTTACCGAACTAGCGCCCCAACGGCAGATAACCCGGCGACACTGCGCGGCCCGATCAGCGTTGGCACGGGCCGCAAGCTCCTAATCGAGTGACGTTTGTGCGACGGCCAAGGGGTGAAGTTGCCTGGGGCAAATGTTCCAGGACACGCCGCCGCTGGACTTCTACCAGAATGATAACTGCTCGGGAGACTCTTCTCGCACCATAACGCTCACCGTCAATGCAACGACCGGGGGCTGGAGGTAATGAGCGCCGCCTCGGCCGTCCCCGGCGCAAGGAGCATCCTTACCTCGGCGTGAGGTGACACATCGAGTTGCAGATGTTGCCGTCGGCGTTGTTGGCCCCGGCGTCGCATTCTTCGCCGAATGCCGAGTCCACGATGGCGTCACCGCAGAAGTGCGCGTTCATGCAGCCTGCCGTGCAGCCGCCCTTGCCGTAGGTGGCAGTGTTGCCCTTGGGGCCGAGATCGCACTGCTCGGGGCCATTGACGGCCATGTCGCCGCAAAACGGACCCAATTTGCAGGCGGTGGTGCAACCACCGTAAGCCATGTCGTCGTTGCAGGCACCCGCGAGACCAACACACGGTCCACCCATCGGCGGAGTGCCGCCGTTGCCGTCATCGCATTCTTCTCCCGTCGCGACCTTGCCATCGCCACAACTCGGGACGCACGCCGAGGTCGTCGTTGCGTAGCCCGACACGGTGAGCTGGTAGTTCGACTCGCGCGGATGCTGGTCGGCGTGGAAGATGGCAATCTCGTACGTGCTGCCAACGGTCAAGCCGAAGCCGCTACTCGCGATAGCCGTGTACCCGGGGATCGGCACCGCAACATTGGTCTGATTGTTCCAAACCGAAAGCGCCGAGGTCGCGGTATTTCCGCCCGGTTGAAGCGTAACCGTGCCTTGTAAGCGCTCATGGGGCGCGCCGAGGTCGAGCGCGAGATGACCATTGATGTACACCCACACGTCATCGTCACCGAAGAACGTGAGCGTTTCCCCGCCCGCATAGCGGAATAGGTAGCGAATTTCCGACGTGAAGTAGAAGTTGCGAGCCACGCCCGTGACCGGCGTCACCGGGCCGCCGCTGTCGGAATTGGTGGTGAAGCGCGGATCCCATTGCTGCTTGATGGGATTGGTGGCGTTGGCGACGCAGTTCGCGGCGGTGAGGCCAGTGACCCAGTACGGCCACAAGTTACACATCTTGACGCCCGCGGACGCCTCCAGCGGGAAGAACCCGCTCGACAGGGAACCAGTGCCGTTCACACGAATGCCGTAGATGTCGTCGTACACCGTCGTGCCGCTGCTGAACTGATACTGATTCGTGGTGCCCGCCAGAAGCGGGAGCTCGAGCGTGCTTACGGACTTGATGCTGAAGGCGGAATCCGCGTACCACTGCTTGAAGCTGGCGTTGTCCTTGATGACCGCAACTTGGATCGGAGCAGCCACGCCGTTCGCCCAGCCAACGACTTGCGGACTGGCGGCCCCCGAGGTGCAGGTGTTGACGCCGGTCGCCCCGGACAAAACGCCGGTCCCATCCCAGTCCGTGAAGATGCAGGCGCACTTGTTGCTAGCTCCGAGCTTTGGTTTGCCATCCGTGTCCAGGGTTGCAGCAGCCAACCCGGAGCAGGGCTTCGTCGCATCGACCGGCGGACAGGTCCCGTTCGCAGGCTGTGTCAGCAGGTTGGAACCGCTCGCGTTCGGAATGCAGATCGCCTTGCTGCCGTCTGGACCGTTTGCGCCGTAAAAGAAGAAGTCCGGGTGGCCCTTGGGCGTCGCCGTGGTTTGGTTCGAGCCGTTGAAGTCGCGATACGTGATCGGTAGCTGGAGGCACTGCCCGGTGCCCGACTTGCAAGGCTGAGTATCCGGCTTGCTCACGCTTTCGCAGGTGAAGCCCGCCGTGGCTTCGATCTTACACATCGCCGAGCAACCGTCGCCGTCGAGTTGGTTGCCGTCGTCGCACTCTTCACCGGGGTCCACATTCGCGTCACCGCAGCGTGCCGTGCAGGCTTGCGTGACGCCGGCCGCGTTGCGACACGTGGGCTCCTGCGTGCAGGTTTTGGAGCAACCGGAGCCATCGCCCAGGAAAAGGCCGTTGAAGAGACCGTTCGGGCCGGTGGCGGGGCTGGCCACTAGATCACCAAAGTCACAGGATTCGCCGGCTTCTTTCTTGCCGTTGCCGCAAATGGCCTTCACACACGGAGTATTGACAGGGTCGCACGCGTAGCCCGGCTCGACCAGGCACGTGCTGGAGCAGCCGTCACCGCTGTTGGCGTTGCCGTCGTCGCACTTTTCCGTGCCCGTGAGCACGCCGTCCCCGCACAGTGGAACGCAGGCCCGGCCCGGCGCGCGACACACCCAACCCGGATCGACCGTCTTGCAATCTGCCGAGCAGCCGTCCCCGCTGTTCGTGTTGTGATCGTCGCAGGTCTCGGAGCTGGCGAGCACACCGTCCCCGCACACCACCATGCATGAGCAACTCGTCTTGGCGTCGTCGCAGCTGCAGTCAGCTTCGATCTGACAGGCGGCTGAGCAGCCGTCACCTCCTGCCGTGTTGCCGTCATCACATGCTTCACCCGTGTCGAGATGGTGGTCGCCACAAGCCGCCGTGCTGATGACGATGCCACCCGCCAAGCCCAGCATCCCCGAGCTGGCGGCGCTATTGCCAGCGCCACCGCTATTCCCCGCACCCCCGCCGCCGGGCGGCCTGCCTCTGGTGGGCGGCGACGCGGTGCTGCAAGCCGCCATCGCCAGCGCGCCCACCCACGCGATCACCACACCCCAGCGAAGTCCTATCGGCATGCTTTATCATCAGCCTCGCACAGTCCACATGCAAGCCAGGTCGGTGTCGATTCTTCGCAAACCGGGGAACAGCGGTTTGTGGGCATCGCGTAGGGAGGCCCGCACGAAGGGGTAGCCTCGGGCGGCGCCTCCCAGGCGACGAAACGGGTCGCGCGGGGGACGCGCTTGTTTTCAGGTGTCGACGGTGAGCTCGACGGTCATGCCG
This sequence comes from Polyangiaceae bacterium, assembly GCA_035688655.1. Taxonomy (GTDB): domain Bacteria; phylum Myxococcota_A; class Polyangia; order Polyangiales; family Polyangiaceae; genus PMG-095. Next base: position 8,203 of record DASSMT010000422.1, read on the forward strand.
TCGACGCAGTTCACGTCGGTGGTGTTGATTTCCTCGTACACCTCGCTCCCCCAGCCATTACCAAGGT
>DASSMT010000457.1:0-33576 GCA_035688655.1 Polyangiaceae bacterium
GGGCAGGTGCAGGGAATAGCTCGGCTGCTGGAGCAGGCTCGGCCGCGGGCGCGAGTGGTGGCTCTGCTGCGGGCTCGGCGCCGATTGGCGGTGCGGGCTCCGGCCCAGGCGGCAGCTTCACACTGCTCTATCGTGACGACTTCGACACGCTCGATCTCACGCGCTGGCAGCTCATGACCCATTCCTGGGATACGAACTTGGCCCTTTTCTCGGCGGACACAGTAAGCGTCTCCCAAGGGAACTTGCAGATCCGGCTCCTCCCCGCCCCCTCCGGTACAGTCGATGACTCGGGGCAGTCGAAATCATTCCTGGGCGCGGAAGTCCGTTCCCGAGACACGCTCACCTACGGCCGCGTGCGCGCTCGTGCACGCTTCGCCAAGGGCTCGGCCGTCGTCTCATCCCTGGTCACCATCTACACCCCGTGGCCCGCTGACAATTGGAACGAGCTGGACATCGAGTGCCTGGGCCAAGCCCCCGCGGATATTCAATACAACGCCATGGTGTATACAGGGCCGCCCACGACGCCGCCCGTGAGCCAATCGGTCTCGCCGACTGCTGACCCGCAGAAGGTTCGGCTGAGCCAAGATCCGAGCGCCGACTTTCACGTGTACACGGTGGAATGGACTCCGGCCTCTGCTCGCTTTCTGGTCGATGATGTCGAGCAGCGAGTTTGGACATCGCACATCGATCGCATGACCCTGCCCCAGAACGTGCTCATGACGATTTGGGCTTCATCGAGCAGCGCGTGGGCGGGTGCGGTTGCGCCCGAAACGAGCATGGCCGTCGCAGCCTACGATTGGATCGAGCTCTACCGCTACAGCGCGCCGTGAGCTCCGGTTATTCGCTGGAGTGAGGCGAATAACCTTCAGCCGTCCGTCGGACGCTTCGTCGAGCCCTATCCGATCGGCGAGCTGTGCCGGAGCCTCGAGTTCGAGTCGTAAGCGAGCTTCGCACCGCGAATCGCGTCGGCGGGATCCGTCGCACGTTCAGGCCGCGCGCGCGTGGTAAATATTCCAATCGGGAATCGATGTCAGGCGATGACCCGAGAGCCGGCGCCTGCGGATTTCTCCTCTTTCCGTGCGGCACGCGCGCGGAAGCGTTGCAGCGCGCGAGTGCCGCGAAGATTGCAGAGACTGTAAAAGATCCGCTACTGTGGGTTTTGGGGCCGCGCGATCCAAGCCATGACAGCATTTGCTCTCGAACCAGGCGTAGTCCTGGCTGGTAAGTATCGCGTCGAGAAGGTGCTCGGGCGCGGCGGCATGGGTATCGTCGCCTCGGCCTACCATTTGCAGCTCGAACAGCGCGTGGCGATCAAGCTGATGCTGCCGCACGCGATGCAGAATCCCGAGGCCGTCCCGCGCTTTTTGCGGGAAGCGCGGGCTGCCGCGCGTATCTCGAGCGAGCACGTCGTGCGTGTGTTCGACGTGGGCGCTCTGGCGACCGGCGAGCCCTACATCGCGATGGAGTATCTGGAAGGGGCAGATCTCTCGGAAATCCTCGCCCGCAATGGGCGCTTTTCGGCGAACGACGCGGTAAGCTACATCCTTCAAGCCTGTGAGGCCTTGGCGGAAGCGCACGCCGCCGGCATCGTTCATCGGGATTTGAAACCTGGCAATCTGTACCTGGCTCGTCGCGTCGACGGACAACAGCTGATCAAGGTGCTGGATTTCGGCATTTCCAAGATGACCGACGCCAAGGCCTCCAGCGCCAACGCGCCGATGACACGGACCTCCGCGTTGATGGGGTCGCCGCTTTACATGTCGCCCGAACAAATGGCTTCGTCCAAGAGCGTCGATGCCCGGAGTGATGTCTGGGCGCTGGGCGTCGTGCTGTACGAAATGCTCGCGGGGACCCCACCGTTCAACGCGGAGACACTGCCGCAAGTGTGCGCCATGATCTTGTCCGAGCAGCCGCCACCGCTCGCCAAACTCGTGCCCACGGTACCTGCGACCTTGAGCGCGGTCGTCGAGCGCTGCCTTCAAAAGCAGCCTGAAGCGCGGTTTCAAAGCGTGGCGGAGTTTGCCCGAGCACTGCTGCCGCTGGCGGAGAGTCGTGGCCAGCAGTCGGTCGAGCGCATTTCGCGAGTGATCGGGGTCAGCGTCGCAGGGCAGTCGACGGCACCGTCCGCGCGCCCGACTGAAGCAAACACCTTGCGCGCCACCCCTGTCGACGACAGCAGCGCGGAGCGCATCCGCACCACCGCCACTTGGGGAGCAACCCAGGCGCCGCCCAAGGCACACACGCGAAAAAGGGTTTGGTTGGTGGCCGCTTCGGTGCTGGCCTTGGCGAGCTCGGGCGCTGCATTCTTTGCGTTGCGGCACGCACCGGATCCGCTCGCGCAAGCGAGCCTGTCACCGTCGGTGCCCGCGGCGCCCATCGCTCATGCCGAGCCAGCCACGGTCAGCGCTCAGGCGAGTGGCGCGCCCGCGCCGACCGCAGCGGCCGTGGTCGTTGCGGGGTCGAGCTCGGCCGTGTCAAACGGCGTGTCGAACCCTCCAGCCGCGCCGCTCGGTCCAGCCGCGCCACTCGGCGCGAGCGTGAGCGCTACACCTACACCTGCCAAGGCACACGCGGTCAGCCGTCCGCCGAGCGCCCCGGGGCGCGTGAAAGTCCCTGAATCCGTGCAGACCGCGCAGCGGGAGCCAATCACGCCGGCTCCGGCTCCGGTCACGCCAGTTCCCAGCGCGCCGGTGCAAGCCGCTCCCCCCCCAATCCGGAGTCGTCTGTGATGCTCGAAGCACAACGAATGATCGCACAATCACCGCTCGCGCTTTTGGTGATTGCGGCGGTGTTGTCCGCCTCCCCCGCGCGTGCGGAGAGCGATGCGAACGCGCGCGCGCTCGCGGTTCAACTCTTTGATCAGGCCGAGGCCCTGGTCCAAAAGCAGCAATTTTCGGAAGCTTGCCCGAAGTACGCCGAGAGCTTCCGCCTCGACCCTCAGCTCGGCGCACTGATCTACCTGGCGGAGTGTTACGAAAAGAACGGGCAATTGGCGAGCGCCTGGGGCAGCTTTCGTGAAGCTGAAGAGATGGCACTGAAGCGCGGCGACGAACGCGCGTCTCATGCTCATGAGCGCGCGGGCGCGCTAAAACCCCGTCTCGATTACCTGCAGATCAGCGTGCCGAAAGCCGCGCGCGTCGCCGGTCTTCAGGTACTGCGTGATGGCGTATTGGTTGCCGAAACGTCGTGGGGGAACCCCGCACCGATCGACGCGGGCAAACACCGCATCGAAGCGCGCGCTCCAGGCTATAAGTCCTGGCAGATCGAGGTGATCGTATCGGGCGAGGCGAGCTCGACCGAGGTCAGCATGCAGCCGCTGGTCGTCGATCCCGATGCGGCGGCAAACGCTACCAACCGCGCGGATACCCCCGGCACGACGCAACGCATTGCGGCCATTGCTACTGGCGGCGTGGGTCTGGTTGCGCTGGGCGTGGGTGGCTTCTTTGGGCTGAGCGCTCAGTCGTCCTACAGCGACTCCAAGCCATTGTGTAATGAAAGCAATATCTGCACTCCAGACGGCACTGATTTGCGCTCGAAAGCACAAAGTAAAGCGCTGGTCGCGACGGTGGCCACGAGCGTGGGAATTGGGGCACTCGCGACGGCGACCCTACTCTGGTTTACGGCACCCAAAGCGCGGGCCGCGGAACCGCCGAAGTCCGCGCGCGCGCCGCGTGAACGGCGCTGGGACATCGCCCCCCATCGGAGCGCGTGGGGTGTGGAGTTGATCGGTGCCTTCTAACCACGGGACGATTCGATGACTCGAGAGGCCACACGCAGTTCGGGCTCCCGTCCGTCATTCTTTCGGTTGCTCGGCGCGGCGCTGCTGCTCGCCGGCTGCTCGACGATCCTGGGCTTGGAAGAGGGCAAGACGCAGAACGAGTGCACCACGAAGGCAGACTGCGCACCCGGCTACGGTTGCTTGAAGAACGTCTGTCGCGACGAGTGCACTGCCGACGAGGATTGCGGGAGTGAGGCGCGCTGCCTCAATGCCATCGGCGTCAGTGCCTGCATTCCTACCGACGAAGCCTGCGACTCGGGCGACTGTCCGGAAGGCACGGCCTGCGTTCAGAATCGGTGTCGCACCGAATGCGATACCGCCGCCCAGTGCGCGGGCGGGCAGCAGTGCCTTCAGGGCCTGTGCTTCGGCACGGACGCAACGCGCGATCCCCCTCCCGGTACTCCCCCCGCCGGTACGGGCGGCACTTCTAGCGGCAGCGCAGGCTCCGGCGGAGCCGGCGCTACTGGCGGCAGGTCCTTGCCGAGCGCAGGCGGCAGCGCGGAAGGGGCGACAGGCGGCGAAGGCGGCGAAGGCGGCGAGGGCGGCGAGGGCGGCCAGAGCAGCGGAACCGGCATTACTTGTACGCCCAACGCTCCGCTATGCGCGGACAATCGCGCGACGAGCTGCAATGCCAAGGGGGACGGCTACGAAGGCTTTCAGAATTGTACGTCCCGGCAAACCTGCAAAGCCGGCGCGTGCGAGGACCAACAGTGCACGCCCAGCGCCCGTTTTTGCTCGGGCAGTGAGCTGCGCGACTGCGCCGACGATGGCCTGTCTTCGGTGCTGGTCGACACTTGTGGCAGTGGCAAGTACTGCGACGCGCTGAGCGGCAAGTGCCAAACCGGCGTTTGCGCTCCGAGCAAGCCTGCCTGCGACGGCAATCGCGCCACCAGCTGCAACGCCGACGGCTCTGGTTTTGCGACGGGTGGCAAGACCTGCGCTGTGACCGAAACCTGCCAGGACGGCGAGTGCAAGACGCAGGTGTGCACGCCGAGCGAGATTTATTGCGAGAACCAGAGCGTGAAGACCTGCTCGGCAAATGGCCTGGCCTCGAGCCTCACTGCGACGTGCTCGAACCAGACCTGTGTGGAGTCGGGCGCCACTGCCAGCTGCAAGGGCGATTGCGCCCCGAACCAGCGCCGGTGCTCGAGCAGCCGCCCACAGAAATGCGACCCGGGTGGCAGCTACGTCAACGACGGCAGCGCCTGCCATGCCAGCGCGACCTGCAACGCAACGACCGTGGCTTGCCAGTGTAACAGTGGCTACGCAGGCGATGGTGTCACGTGCACGCTGTGCGCGGCCGGTACGTACAGCGCCGCGGGCGCGTCGACTTGTACGAAGTGTGCCGCCGGTACGTACAGCGCTGCGGGCGCTGCCTCGTGTACCGCGTGCGCGGCGGGTGCTTTCAGCGCCGCGGGCGCTGCGACGTGCACCACATGCGCGTCCGCTTGCTCTGCAGCAGCGGGCACCTACGAGTCGACGGCGTGCAGCGCGACGACGAACCGCGTCTGTTCGGTATTTCCGAGCTGTCAGGGGCTGACGGCGAACTGCGGTTCCTCGAAACAGGACAACTGCTGCGCGAGCCCGACCGTGACGGGCGGTACGTTCAACCGGGACACCAGTAACGCCTACCCGGCGAAGGTTTCGACCTTCGCGCTCGACAAGTACGAGGTCACGGTGGGCCGGTTCCGCAAGTTCGTGGACGCCTATCAGGGGCCGCCGGCGAAAGGCGCTGGCGCTCACCCGACCCTCGCAAACAGCGGCTGGCGTTCGCCGGACTGGGACGGATCGATCGCCGCGAAATCGAGCGAGCTTGCGAGCGCCGTGCAGTGCGATCCCAGCACGAAGACCTGGAACACGAACGGCGCCAACGATCGGTTGCCCATGAACTGTGTGAGCTGGTACGAGGCATTCGCGTTTTGCGCGTGGGACGGTGGCCGACTGCCCACGGAGGCCGAATGGGAGTACGCGGCGGCGGGTGGCGGCGATGCTTCGGGGGAGCGCCTCTTCCCTTGGGGCAACTCACCGACACCGACCAACGTCCCAACCAGCCCCGCGATCGACTACGCCACCTACGGATGCATGGGCGACGGGTCTGCCTACGGCGACTGCGTCTTCGCCGATATCCTGGCCGCTGGCTCCAAGCCTGCCGGAGCCGGCCGATATACCCAGCAGGACTTGGCTGGGTCGATGTGGGAGTGGGCGCTCGATTGGTACGCGAGCTACACGGCCACCTGTAACGACTGTGCCAATCTGACCGACGCAGTCAGCCGCGTTGCTCGCGGCGGCGGTTGGGGCAGCGGTGCCAGTGGCCTGACCGTGGCCGGCCGCCTCGATGTCGCTCCCGCCAGCCATTACGACAACACCGGCTTTCGCTGCGCGAAGCGCGCGCCGTGAGCGATGAGCACTTTGCTAGTTCGAGACGAGAAGAGGACAACGCCCATGAAATCCGAATCGCGAGTCGTCAAAACCTTGCTGCGCGTCGCGCCCTCGCTGGTGCTCACGCTGGCGTGCGCAGGAGTCGCCCATGCCGGGCAGCCTGCCCCGATCATGACGCTGCCCTGCGGCTCGTCCCCTCCGGTTTATCGAACGTTTTCGGTCCAGGCCGGCACGGCACCGCTCTCAACGGACCAGCCGTACATCAAGGCATCCGACCTCGCTTCGTGGAGCTTCACGAGTGCCGCGTCGACCTGCACCGCCGTGGGCGGCGCCAGGAGCTGCGCGGGATTGAGCGTGACCTTACCGACTAGCTCGGCCAACAAGACGCCGGACTTCACCGGGACGGCAGATTCGGTCGGCAGCGAGGGAAAGGTCACCATCAATGCGGTCACGAGTGGGGGAGACTCGTGCACCGCCGAATTCACGTTCAGGTCCACCAGTGCGGGTGGCGGTTGGGGTGATCCCCACCTGACTACCGTCGACGGAATTCAATACGATTTCCAGAGCGCCGGCGAGTTCACGGCGCTGCAGGAAGACGGGTTCGTGCTGCAGACGCGACAGAGCCCAGTTCCCACGGCCACGGTGCCGATCACCAACGCGTACACCGGCATCACGCACTGCGTGGCCATCTACACGGCCGTGGCGACCAAGCTTGGCTCGTCGCGCGTGACGCTGCAGCCGAGCCCTGGCAAGGAGCCCGATCCGAAGAGCATGCAAGTGCGCGTGGACGGGAAGATCGTGAGGATCGGAGACGCGCCGTACGTCGTGTACGCGGGGGGCAGCGACAAGGGCGCGATCGACGGCACCATCACCAAGCACCCGGATGGCCTGTTCGAGATCACGGACGCTCGCGGCACGCAGGTCGTCGTGACCTCGAACTATTGGGACGCGAGAAAGGTCTGGTACCTCAACGTCAACGTCTACGGGACCACGGCGCGCCAAGGCACGATGGGAAAGCTCGCCGAGCGCAGCTGGCTGCCGGCGTTGCCCAACGGCAGCTCACTGGGCGCAAAGCCAGCGTCCGAGGCCGATCGCTACGAGGTCCTGTACGAAAAGTTCGCCGACGCTTGGCGCGTGACGAACGCGACCAGCCTCTTCGACTACAAGGATTACGGGCCCGACGTGGACACCGCGACCTTCACGCGCGACGAGTGGCCTCGCAACCATCCGCAGTCCTGCGCCATCGAGGGACAGACCTCCGCCCAGGCGGCAACGGAGGAAGTCGCGCAACAGGCTTGCGCCGGCGTCGTCAACGCGAGGCAAAAAGCCGACTGCGTGTTCGACGTCATGGTCACCGGCAACGCTGGCTTCGGGAAGAGCTACGTGGCCATGCAGCGCTTCCGCCCGCTGTCGCCGGGTTGGTACTCACCTCTGCCGCCACCGGAACAGAAATGCGAGGACTGCTCGACGTGCAAAGGCGGCGGGACGACGCAACCTCCTGCGCATCCCTGGTATTGCTGGCCCCTGATCGCGATCGGAATCGCGGTCGTGCTGCTGCTACTCCTGGTGCTCCGCGCACTCAAAAAGAAGCCATGAGCCGAGGCGCGTCACGGGCAAGTGTCTTGCCAACTGAGCGCGCTAGCCGCCGCTGTCGTATCGGTGGGGACGACGTTCAGCCACAGTGCTTGTCCTGAAGAAACCGTCGTCGGAGTGGGATTGACCGATGCGGTCGTGTCGAAGGTAAAAGAAAGAGCGGGGCTCGTCACGGTGAGGGAGTCGAGGTAGACAATCGTTGGATTGGACCACATGGTAGACGGCTGAGCGTTGAGCTCGATGCCGATATTCTTGATGCTGGTCTTGACGATGCCTGTGCCTGCCGAGTCCGGCTCCGCGCCCACATTCCAGCTGAGGGTCTCCCAAGCGCCCGTTCTGGCGAGCGGGTGGCGTTGGGCTTCCGGTACGCCCAAGAAATGGAAATTTCCCGAGTCTTGAACGTAGTTGAAGATGGTTCCACCTGAGCCGGCTTGCACGTAGAAGCGCATGCTGATGGTCGCGCCGCTCAAGTCGGCGGGTGACGCCAGCGAAATCACGAAATGGGCTTTGTCGCCGGCATCGTCGAGCGGCACAGAAAGCTTCGCGCAACCGCTGGCGATTTGAGTGGCGCCGCCCGCACCGCCGCTGCCAGCGCCACCAAGAACGCCGCCAGCACCGCCGCTGTCGGCGGGAGCGGCGTCGTCTGTGCCGGCCATCCCTCCGTCGTCGGTGCCACCTTTGCCGCCCGCTCCGTCGATGCTCGGTGGTGTAAGGCCTCTGTCGGCCGCGGAGCTCTCTCCGCCGACGTCGAGCGGCCCGTAGCCATACCGACACGCATTGAAAGTAGAAGCAAAGACGGCGAGCGGAAGTAACCGCCGCAAAGTGCGCCGCATGATAATCTCACCATAATTGTTCGTTGATCGCCGAATGGCAAATCCATCGACCCGGACTCTGACGCGCGCGGCGGCGGTGTGATTGTGGGTTTACAGCGCACTGTCAGCTTTACCGCGCTGCTCGGCCACGCCGAAAAGACGGGGATTGTGCGCACAAGGCCCTGATGCGGGCGCGTGTGCGTGCTTCGACTCGGTCGCGAGCTGACTCGAGCGACTCATCAGCCGTTCTCCGCAATTCATGACTGATTTTGCGAGGCCCGTGCGACTGTGAGGGCATGCGGAGGCTCGCCGTTCTGCGCTCAGGGTCGCTCTTGTTCTTGATCGCCAGCATCGCGACGCTGGCGAGCGAGGCGCAGGCGACGATCGTGGTCAACGGCAAAGCCGTGCCCGCTTGGCCTGATTTAGAGCCGGGTGAGCCAGCGCCAACTGCGTTGGACCAGTTCGGCGCGTCGGCAGCGATGCTCTTTCCGCACCCGAGCGGAGTCTTGCGCGGCCTGACCATTTTGGTCGATTTCAGCGATCAGGCGGGCGCCTATTCGAAGACTGAAGTCGACGCTTGGCTGAACAGCAAAGGCTACAATCAATTCGGGCTCACCGGCTCGGTCCGTGACTACTACTTGAAGCAGTCGAACGGAAAAGTGGACTACCAAAACGAGGTCCACGGCTTCTACCGCGCGAAGAAGCCGAAGAGCTACTACCAAGGCGGCGAGGCCTACGAGCGCGCGGACGAGCTTTGGGCAGAAGTCAGCGCCGCCCTGGACTCCGAAATCGACTACTCGCAATTCGACAACGACAAAGACGGCAAGACCGAAGCCATCAGCGTGCTGTACGCGGGCAGCGAGGGCACCTTCGGCGTCGGTCTCTGGCCACACGCGAGTCAGTCGAACGACAGGCGAGATGGCGTGCGCCTGAACCGCTACATGATGACCGCCATGGTCGAAAAGCCAGCAAATTACGTGTTCGCGCACGAGAGCGGGCACATGCTGTTCGACTGGCCCGATCTGTACGGCGTGGGCGACTACTGCATCATGGGCAACCGCGGAGCGGACACCAATCCCGTCGGCATCGATGACGTGCTGCGCGCGGATCAGGGTTGGATCGACGTGATCGAAATCCAGAGCACGACCAACGCACGCTATCGAGCAACCCCCAACGGCGCGGCCTACCGCTACACGAATCCGGCGCGTCCCTCTGAGTATTTCCTGTGGTCGAACGTGCAAAACGTCGGCGAGTGGAAGCCGCTCGCTGCGGGCGGGCTATTGCTCTGGCACTTCGACAAGTCGATCTCCGGCAACAACCCGCCGCAAAAGCTGGAGCTCGCGGTCGTGCAAGGCGGCGGCACGCGCATCCTGTCAGCCACGACTTGGCCAAGTCCCGGCAGCGCCAAGACCGACTTCTTCCGCAAAGACGTGAACGCTGAGTTCGGCGCGATGACGACCCCCGCCAGCAAGTGGAACGACGGCTCCGCGTCTGGCCTGCGCATCTACGACATCGGTCCGTCTGGCCCGACCGTGGAGTTCTCCGTGGGAGTCGGACCAATCACTCCTGAGGGTGGATCCGGGAGCGGTGGTTCGAGCGGAGCGTCGGGCGCTGGAACCGGTGGCGTCGTTGCTGCGGGTGGCTCGGTGTTCGCCGGCGGCGCGGGAGCTCCTGCCGGTAACGCTGGGGGTGGCCCTGGTGGAGCCGGTGGCAGCGGCACAGCCGGCGCCACGCCTGCGGCGGGCGGCGTGGCTGCTGGGGGTATGAGCGGTGTTGCAGGCTCGTCGTCCGGATCGTCTTCCGGAACGAGTGGCGCGATCGAGGCAGCACCTTCCAGCGGCGCGAGTGATGAAGCCGGTTGCTCTTGCTCCACGGTGACTCGGCGCAAGAGCGCTCGCTCCCTCGCCTTCGCGCTCGCGGCCATCGCGCTCACGGTGAGCCGTCGTCGCCGCCGCGCGTAGGAGGCCCTCCGCGCTGTTTGTTCCGCGCACGTCATTTTTCTCTGCACACGACCCGAGCTCGGCGCAGTACCCCTGTGAATGGCGAGAGCACGTGGTTTGCGCCCCGGCCCTGCCGCAGGCTTGTTCGCTGCGCTGTTGGCTGCTGGGTGTCAGTCGGCTTCCAGCGCCAATGGCGCTGCGGGAGGCAGCGGAACGGCCGGTGGCATCACAGGGGCTGGCGCGAAGGGAGTGGCTGGCGACCGAGCGGGCAGCGGCGATGCAGGAATTTCGGGCCAAGCCGAGAGCGGAGGAAGCGTTGCCAACGCCGGCAGCAGCGCGGCGGGCGCGATGAGCGGCGCCGGTAGCGGCGGAGTCGCTGGCACCGCTGCGGGTGGCCAAGCGGGCGGTGCGCCTTTGACCTGCACCACGCCAGCGCCGAGCAGCACGGCATTCAGCGTGGATCCAAGCGGCGTCACCTTCAACCTGGGCAGCGGCAAGATGAAGCTGCAAGTTTGCAAGGAAGACATCATTCGCGTCGCTTACACGAGCGCGAGCGCGCTGCCCAACAAGGCGTCGCTATCGGTGAGCAACACCTGGCAAACGCCGACTCCGTTCTGCGTGTCCGAAGCTGCCGGCAGCGTGACGATCACGACCGCGCGCATGAAGGCCATCGTGAACTCGACCACAGGATTGGTCAGCTACACCGATTTGAACGACAAAGTCTTACTGGCCGAAGACAGCAAGTCGCTCACGCCGGCCACGGTCGAGGGAGTGAGTACCAATAAGGTCACCACGGTGTTCAAGTCACCGAGCGACGAGGCCTTGTTCGGGCTCGGTCAGCATCAAGAGAGCGTGGTGAACTACAAAGGGAAAAATCAGCACCTCGCCAACTCCAACACTCAAATCGCCATCCCGGTGCTGGTATCGAACAAAGGCTACGGCGTCTTTTGGGACAATTACTCGAACTCGGACTTTGCGGGCGGGGACTCGAGCAACACCAAGTACCGCTACACTTCCGAAGCGGGCGACCTGGTCGACTACTACTTCTTTTATGGCCCGAGCCTCGATCACGTCGTCTCGCTGTATCGCACGACGACAGGTGCCGCTCCGATGTTCAGCAAGTGGGCGTACGGCCTCTTCCAATCCAAAGATCATTACGCGAGCAGCAGCGAGCTATTGGCGGTGAAAAACAGCTATCGCACGAACAAGATCCCGGTCGACGTGATCGTGCAAGATTGGGATTACTGGGATCCGTATGCGTGGGGCTCGCATTTCATGGACGAGTCTCGCTTCCCCGATCCTGCGTCACTCGTGACGCAGATGCACAGCGCAAACATCCACCTGATGATCTCGGTCTGGCCCCTTTACCAGCAGGTCAACTCGAGCAAGCCGGGCGAGATGGACAATTACAACGCTTTGAACGCGATCAACGCGCTCTTGCCGACCAGCGGTACGCACCATTTTTACGACCCCTTCAACGCGGCGGCTCGCACGCTGGTCTATCAACAGACGTACGATCGTCTGCTCGGCAAGTATGGTTGGGACGCGATCTGGGCGGACAACACCGAGCCGCAGGCGTATCCGGACCCAGTGAACGTGCATTCCGCCAACACCGCCGCGGGCAAGGGCGCGCTGGTGATCAACGCTTACCCGCTGGAACACAACCGTGCCCTGTACGAGGGCTGGCGCAAGGTTGGGCCGGACGGAAAGCGGGTCTACATCCTGACGCGCAGCGCCTTCGCCGGATTACAACGGTACGGTGCAGGGGTCTGGTCGGGTGACATCAACTCAGACTTTGGCACTTATGTGAAGCAGGTGCCCGCCGGCCTCAGCTACGCGCTCTCTGGCATGCCTTATTGGACTACGGACATCGGCGGATACTTCGGCGGTTCGGTGAACTGGAGCTCGGCCGCGAACAACGAGCTGTTCACGCGCTGGTTCCAGTTCGGCGCTTTTTGCCCGACCTTCCGGATCCACGGCCAAGGGGCTCGAGAGCTATACAACAACGTCTGGAGCGCCAGCACCAAAGCCAACCTGCTCAGCGCCGACAGCCTTCGCTATCGGCTCATGCCCTACATCTATTCGCTGGCCGCGATGGTGACGCGCGAGGGGTACACGATCATGCGGCACTTGGTGTTCGATTATCCGGACGACAGCCAGGTGCTCGATATTCCCGACCAGTTCATGTTCGGGCCGGCATTCCTCGTGAGCCCAGTGATGACAGCGGGAGCCAGCAGTCGCTCGGTCTACTTTCCCGCCGGGACTTGGTACGACTTTTGGACGGGCGCAACGAGCGCGGGCGGTAGCAAACGCTCGGTGGACGCACCGCTGAGCCACCTGCCGCTCTTCGTCCGCGCGGGTTCGATCGTGCCCATGGGGCCGAACATTCAGTACGCGACCGAGAGCGCCGATCCGCTCGAGATCCGCGTTTATCGCGGCAAAGACGCGACGTTCACGCTGTACGAAGATGCGGGCGACGGCTACGAGTACGAAAAGGACCAATCTTCTCGAATCACACTCACGTGGAGTGAGTCGGCACGAACGCTGACCTTCGCGGCACGCACGGGCACGTTTCCGGGCATGATCGCCAACAGAACATTCAACGTCATTTTCGTGAGCGAGGGTCACGGCGCGGGCGCGGAAGTCAGCGCTACTCCGGACCAAGTCATCAAGTACGACGGCACTCGCGCAGTCGCGATGGCGAACTGAGCTTCGCGGCGCTCCGCGCTCGACGTTGCCGCGCGGCGGTTCGCTGATTCGAGCTTTGGGCTACGCGACGCAATCCGGCTGCCGCGCCCGCTTACCCAACCTTTCTCAACGCTCGCTTTCGAGCTGTTCGCGGAAGCGGCGCTCGGCTTCGGCAATGAACCGGCGATAACCTTCCGGATCGATGAATGGGTTTTCTGAAGCTCCGCTCTGCAGTCGATGATACTTGGCCTTCATGCCGTAAAATTCGCCGTGATCGGCCAAGAAGACGTCACAGGGCAGGCCCTTCCAGGTACTGAAACTGCGTGCGAAATCGCGAGCGATCTCCGGATAGCGCTGGTTGTCGAGCAGGTGCACGCCGGGATTGATGTTGGCGCTCGGAAAGAACACGACCGCGAGCGACCGGCCCTGGTCTTGCACCTGCATGGTCCAGGTCGTCGCGCCCACGGTGTGACCTGGCGTCAAATGCGCGGTCAACGTGACGCCTCCCAGCGTGACCCGCTCGCCGTCTCGAACGCGGCGATCCACCGGGCAGCGCGCCCACTCGAAGACGCCGTCATAAACCGTTTCGCCCTTGCCGCCGTTTTCGACGAAAGGCGCGTCTCCGACCGAGGCCACGACTTCCGCGCTGGTTTCTCGGCGGACGAGCGCGTGTGCCTGGACGTGATCGATGTGAGCGTGACTCGTGAGGATGAGCTTGATGTCGCGGTAGCGAAAGCCCAATGATGCGATGTTCTCGCGCAGCCGCGGCACGGAAGCTTCGAAGCCCGTATCGAGCAAGATATGGCCAGCCGGAGTCGTGATCAGGAACTGTGCAATTTCATTGGTCCCGACGTAGTAGATGTCGTCGATGACTCGGTACGGTGGGAAGGGCCGGTTCCACTGCTGCATGTTGCCGGGCACACCGGTTTGGCCGGCGCAGCGAGTCAACATCAGGAGAAACAGCACTAGCGCCCCTCGCACGAGTCGCGCCGCGCCGGAGCTCGCAAAGCGCTTCAGCCGCATGGGACGAAAAGGGGACGCTCGTTCGTCATCAGTCTCGACGACGCTCAACGTATCATCGTGGACGCCGCTCCGCACAGCCCCAACGAACGCAGGGCGCACGGGGGCGGAGCGCGGGCTCCGGCCTATTTGACGTAGCCGGCCGCGATGATGGCTGCTTGCACGGAGTCTTCCGTCGCATCGGAGGGGTAGCCGGTGACGATGCAGCCTTCGTAAAAAGTGCCGTCACTTTGGTTGGCGCCGCCGTCGGGCTTGCAACAATCGCCACCGCTTCCGAGCACGATGGCTCCTTGTTTCTTCATTGGGTTCCAGCCCCCGGGCAGCGCGCCCTTGTAGTAGGTGCTGAGCTTGCCGCTGGTCGCGTCGCCGCCTCGCAGCGCGAACTCGGTCGTGCCGTTGTTCTTGAGCATTGCGGTGACGAACGTAGCCGTTTGAGACGGGTTATTGGCGTTCTTCTTGGAATCACCTTGGGCGAAGAGCCCATACTCGAGATCGGCCATGATCCACGGGCCCGAACCGGCGCCTGAACCCCACGCCGTCGTGCTGCTGAAGTTGAGCGCGTCCATGGCGCCAGAGCCATCTGCCTTGCGGTCGGTCTCGCTGTTGCCGTAGTCGAAGCAGCAACCACTATTGTAGTGCTTGCTGTTCGTCACCATGTACATCGCCTCCGGCTCTTTGCCGAGCGCGATACCCGACTTCGAAGCATCGACCCAATAGCTGTTGCCTGGGTTGATGTACAACGAATAGACCTTATGCCCACCGACGGTCAGCGATTCGCTCGTCGCTTTGGCGGGGCTGCTCTGGGGTGAACCGGGCACCTTGGTCGACCCCTGGTACCACAGGTCATTGCCTTTGCCGGATTGGTCGTAAACGACGGTGACCACGCACGTCGTGCCCGCGCAGAAAGCGTCTTGTGCGACGCCGTCGGCTATGCCGCCCGGAGCCAGCGTGAGAATGTCCTTCGTCGCGCCCGCTGCGTTGCGCACTTGATACAGCTTTCCGTCGTAGCTTTGAAAGAGCGCGCGCACCGTGCTGTGTGCCGCGACACACGGATTGCCGCCGGCCTTGTAGATGTCACACGGCTGAAGCGGGCTCATGCTCGGCTTTCCGCCGCTGCCGCCCGCGCTCGGGATGCCACCCGAACCGCCCTGCCCTCCGCTAGAGCCGGCCATGCCGCCCGCGCCTCCGCCCGTGCCTCCCCCGCCCGCTGCTTCGACCTTCTCGAATACGATCGTACCCGACTCGGTCGGACTCACGGGCTTGGGCGTCCAAGTCATGGTGTTGCCCGAGACGCAGTACGCGTAGGGCATCTCTGCATCGAGCGTGAGCTGGCTGCCCGAAGTCACGTAGTTGCCGTTGGGTGTCGCGAAGACGGACACCAAGCCCGGGCCACCCGCCTGCTTGATGGTCGCTGAGCACGTGCAGCCTCCAGCCGACACGGGCGTGCAGGCCACCGTCGCGTAGCCCAGGGCGGAGATGACGTTGGCTGCCCCAGCGCAATCAGTTTGGGTCGAAGAAATGACGAGGCAGGAAGGCGCCAAGTCGAAACGTTCTTCGCCCGACGTGCTGGTCTCGTCCGAATAGGTCCCGTTCGCGTTGGCAGCGAAGGTTCCGGTCGCCGTCAGGGATCCCGTCACGGCCGCGCTCGGGCAACCCGCTCCGATCGCCGAGAGGTCCAACGTGCCACTCACCACCAGGGACGATGAGATGACCTTCCAGGTTCCGACCACGCTGCCGCCACAGGGCATCACGTTCGCGCCGCCTGGGTCCGCTTTTCCGGCGCTGCCTCCGTTGCTCAGGGCGCCGCCTTGGCCGATCCGCCCGCCGCTGCCCGGGCTTCCCGCAGTGCCCGATGAGACGACCGAGCTCGAGCCGCATGCGATGAGCGCGAGCTCGCACACTGCTGCGATCGCCGCTGCGACAGGCCCGAGCTTCATCCAGCCATCTCCTTGCTATCAAAGGTTAGCGACCGCTCGAGACGCGCTGGCTCAACACGGCTTCGTACGGCTTCGTAAGGTACTGACGCTGCGAGACCCCGTTGTAGAGCTATTTGCGAAATTGCTCGCGTCGTGCGGCCAAGGCGCCCGAGGCCGGCCCCACCCAGCAAGACAACGTGAGATCCGAGCGCGAGCCGGCGGGCCGCGCACGCCTCGGCAACTCGACTCTGCTCGTATCCGGACGAATTTTGCCCGACGAGGACATTTTGGATCGCGGTCAGGGCGCGGTTGGCGACATACTCATCGAGTGGCATCTGAGCTGCAACCACTCGCGTGCTCAGCACGCCCGTCGCCACGACTCGCAATCGACAACCCCGTCAGTCGCTGGCAGCGTCCAGACATTGCCTGAATCATCCGTTGAACTGGCAGCCCACCGGGGCGCCCAACCGGCGCCACTTCTGGGAGTCGAAACGTGAGCTCGACTGCTTGGACGCGGCAGACAATCGCGCTGGCATCGCTGCCCGTGGCGTTGGTCGCCCTGCTCGCGGTCAGCGTCGTCGACGTCGCGAGGGTCCAGCAGCTGTTCCTCGCGACCACCTACTATTTCCTGATGGCCTTGCTCTTGTGCTGGGCGGGGACGTACCTGCACGCAGCTCGAGACCTGCGTCGACAAGCGGTCCTCGCCTGGGTCAAAGAGAACTGGCAAGGGTTGCTGATTGCTTTTGCCGTGACGGTGATTGCCGCACACGCGGTCGAGCCGGCGTTGCGAATGCTGTCCGACGAAGCGAATCTGGTTGGGACGTCCAAGAACTTGTTTGCTTCCAGAGAGCCCACGTTCACTGTCTCCGGCAAATACTATTACGACAGCTATTGGGACGTGGACGTCGCTATCGACCGCAGACCGACGCTATTCCCTTTCTTGGTGAGTCTGGTCCATGCTGCGCTCGGTTATTCGTACCGGAACGCCTTCCTGTTCAACTTGCTGGTTTTGCCAGCTTTTCTGATCGTTTCGTACCGCTTGGCCAAGTCGCTCGGCGGCGAGACCTTCGGCGTGGTGGCTGCGCTGCTCGCGGCGGCCCACCCCGTCACGTTGATCTCCGTTCGTTCGGGCGGCTGCGATTTTTTGGCGACGTTCTTTGCGCTGCTTTCGCTAAAGAGTTGCTATGAGTACGCCTGCGAGCAATCACCCGGGAAGCTTGCGATCCTGTGGCTGAACTTGTGCATGTTCGCCGAGATTCGCTACGAGAGCGCACTGTTCATCGTGCCGGTCTTGGCCTGGCTGCTGCTCTTCAAAATGCTCTCTTGGAGCACGCTGCGCCCGTATGCGGTCGTGTACGCGGCAACGCCGGCCTTCTTCTTGCCTCGTATTTGGCAAGCGGTCTTGCGCGGCAATGTACCGGAACAGGAGCCCGGGACCGTCACCTTCAGCCTCGAAAACTTCCTCGACAACGCTCGCGAGTATTTCCAGCCCATCCTTTCGCCGTTCGATTCATATCCGTTCCACTCTGCGATCCTGATTGCGCTCGGTGTCGTCGGCTGCGTGCAATGGCTGCGCTGGCTGTTCGCTCGCGTGCGGCGCGCTGGCGCTTCGGATCCGCGATTGCGCTTCGCCGTCGTACTCGCGGCCTGGCTGCTATTGCAGACAATCGTCTGTTTTAGCTATGTCTGGGGTCGCGCCCAATTCCCATCGGCAGCCCGGCTCGTGTTGCCACTGGATACCTTCCTCTCGTTCGCCGCAGCTTGGCTACTGACTTCTGCTCTCGCGCGCTTCGAGCCGTTCGTCCCAGTGCTACTGTCGGTCGCGATATTGGCGACACAGCTACCGCTGGCTTCGCAACATAGGTCGTTCAATCGGCTCACGCAGACTCGCGAGAGCGCGACCACCTGGAGGTTCTTCGAACGTCTGGGTGAGAAGCGCATCCTGATCATCACTGACCGGCCGAACCACTTCACGATCATGAACTACGGCGCGATGAGCTTCGAAAGCGCGCGCCGCGATCCGTATCTGTCGACGGCCTTCGAGCGCCACCTGTTCTACGACATTTACCTCATCCAACAGGTCAAGCTGTCGACGAACGAGTTACTGCCGGGCTATGAAATCTTTCCCGATCGCCCGTTGCAGACCTTGCTGGAATTCCAAAACGATGCAGACGTGCTGGTGCGCGTTTCGCGTCTCGGCCATTGAACGAGCGCACCTGAACCTGGTTCGACGCGCCCGGAACGGTGAGCTCGGGCGCGCAATCACAGGTCGTAGAGCGTGAGTGCGCCGGTCGAGAGTACGGCCTTGCTCGAGATTTCCTCCGGCCAGGCCAGCGTCTCGCCGCGTTGGTGCACGAACCAGCGCAAGCCGTAAGCGCGCGCGGTGGCGGAGATGGCTTTGGCTGTTCGCAGGCGCATGAGCCGGTCGATGATCGCCGACCGGGACGCGACGAGATCTTCGCGAAACGGTATCAGGAACAGCTGGTGCGCGACGAACGTGCTCCGCTCCGACAGCGCGGCGAGCTCGGAGAACCGATCGAATTGCGAGTCTTGAAACAGGTCCTCGGAGTCTCCGTGACAGCGGATGTACTCTGCAACTTCGACGACGCTGATGGGCAGTCGGACAGGCGACATCTGTGGCATCGCCCACATGTTTTGCACGCCCGGGCCGAACCGCGCGGGAACTGCCAATAGTAGCGTCGAAAGGCCAATCAGCAGGGGTCGGGCTGCGCGGGCCAAACGCGGTGCCTCGCTGACGATCGAGCCCAAGGCGCCTCCGACCCAGGCCACCACGAAGAAGTAGACGATCATGAGCGGGCGGTGGGAAAGCTCGTCGGGCGTATTGCTCGTGAAGTCGAGGGCGAGGCCAAAGAACATCGCCAGAAAATTGGCGATGAGCAAGATTGGAAACAGCAAGGACAGCACTGAAGCGCGCTTGCGCATGCGAACGACCAGGACCACGAGTAGCGGCGCGAACAGCCCCAAGACCGCGAACAAGACATACGGAGCACCGAACACGAGGTTCGAGCCCCGCGAGAAGTTCGCCCCCACGTGTCGAGCAACGTAGTCGCGCAGTGCGCTGGGCTTCGCGAACGTTTGGATCAGGCGCAACACCTCGCCCAGACTCGAACCATCGAAGCGAATCAGAGGCACCCCGGGGACGCTCTGTACGAAAACGAGGGCGATTGCGTAGGCTGCACAGGCAGCGATGACCCAAAGGGCGCGCTGGGTGCGGCCGATACGTGCCCGGAAAAAGACGGCGGGCACGAGCAGGAGCAGCAACGCGCTGGCGATGACATAGTGCAGTTTGTACGCCGCGAGGAGCGCCGCAAACGACCAACCTACGAACAATTGCAGCCGACTGCTTCGCAGGCAGCCCTGAATGACGAACACCCAGGCGATTGCCAAGACGGCCAAGCCGTACGTCGCACTGGGGGATATTTGTGTCAGCCAGTGGTACGACATGAACGTGTTCTGCACGCCCTGTTGCGCGCCGTCTGGCAAGAGCAGCAGCGCGGCAGCCGCCGTGAAGCCGGGCCAAGCGCCCCACAGGCTAGCGAAGAACGCATAGGCAGCAAGCCCGGTGAAGAACACCCCAACCGGGGCCAGAGCTCCGGCAAACGCAGTGTAGGAGTGGATCCCCGAGGCCTGCTTGATGAATGCCGGCAGCATGTACATCCCGTAGTGATAGGGACGCGCTGGCACCCCGGCCAAGCGCCAGTCTCCAATCGACGAGGCTCCGTGGCTAGCGGCAAAAATCCGGATGTGCACCGCGTGATAAAAGCTATCCACCCAGGGTTTGAACAGAACCACGCTGCCCTGCTCCGCGCGCGGGGAGATCGAATCCTGACACCACAGCGAGGTGGCGAGCAGGCAGAGCGGGATCAGCCACAGGCTGGCTGAGCTCGAGCGAACCTCCGCGCGCCGCTTCGCTCGAAAAAAGACAGCCAGCGTCAATCCGAGCAGCACGCCAAAGTTCGAGACGATGCCGAGCGGCGAGACCCAGGCCAACGCGAAGAGCGCCGTGTTGACGACGGCGTAACCAAACAACAAGCGCAGCGGCAGCTCGAAGCTCGTGCCAGTGGCGAGTGCCGGAATACTCGCGAAGATCGAGCCCGTGAAATAAAACGCAAAGAATAGGGCTTCGCAGGCGAGCAGTGCGCGGAGCGAAAAGGCTCCGCCGGCGACAGCCAGCCAGGTTGCGAGCGTGGCTCCGATCAATGAGACGGCAGCCAGGTCCGACTTGCTGTAGGTGATGGTCGAGTTGCGGAGCACACCCAGGCCGCTCATCTTCGACGTCGTCATCTCCGTCGCCAATAGCCGCGCCCGAAGCTTTTTGCGGAACAACCGGTTACTTGCCGTACCCCGCGCTCACGATGTTTGCGTGGACAGCGGTGTCGGTAGCGTCCGAGGGGTAGCCGGCGACGATCGCTCCCTCATAGAAGGTGCCAAAGCTCGCGTTGTTGTTGCTGTAGCAGCAGTCCCCGCCGCTGCCGAGCACGATGGCGCCCTGCTTCTGCCCCGGAGATTTGCCGTTCGGAAGCTTGCCTTGGTAGTACGTGTTCAACGTTGGCGCGGTCGCGTCGGCCGCCTTGAGCGCAAGCTCGGTCATGCCGTTGTTTTTCTCGATGGCCGTGACGTAGCTGAATGGCTGACTAATCAGCATGTCATTCTTACCCGTGGTGAGGCCGGAGAAGACACCGCCCTCGAGGTCGGCCATTACCCACGGCCCAGAGCCGTTACCCGAGCCCCATTGCGTGCTATTGCCGAAATACAACGCGTCCATCGAGTTGCCTGGAACGTACGTTCGGCTCACTTCGCCATTGCCGTAGTCATAGCAGCAGCCGTTGCCGAAGTGCTTGCCGCTCGTCACGACGTACACGCCTTGCGGAGACGCGCCGAGCGGCATGCCCGTCGCGGAGCCGTCTCTCCAGTACGCCTGGCTGGTGTTCGTGTAGAGAGCGTAGACCTTGTGGCCGCCGACCATCAGCGATTCCTTGGCCGCATTCGCAGCCGACTGGCCTGAGTGGCCTTCATGAGCGTTCGCGCCATTGCCCAAGACGACCCCAGGAATTTCTGCCTCGACGGCGTTACCGTGCCCTGACTGGTCATACACCTTCGTGATCGTGCAGGTCGTTCCCATGCAGAAAGCGTCCTGCACGGCAGCGTCGGCAAAGCCGCCCGCCGAAAGGACAGGAATGTCTTTGGTCGTGCCATCGGACGCGCGCTTGATCTGATACAGATTGCCGGCATAGGCGCGAAGCAGTGCTCGAACGGTGCTGTGTGCTGCCACGCACGAAGTGTTGGCCGCAGCGTAGATGTCGCAAGGCAACGGGCCAACTGGGCTCTGTCCACCCGCGCCGCTCGACCCGCTCGACCCCGCGCTGCCACCTTGGCTGAGCCCGCCCATGCCCATGCCAGCGGTGCCCGCTGCGCCCGTCCCGCCGGAACCTCCGACCCCAGCGCCAGCTCCACCGCCGGATCCACCGGCCGAGGCGTCTTTGCTGAATACGATGGTGCCGGAACGTCCGGGGTACTGCGGTGCAACGGTCAATTGGTCGCCCGAGACGCAGTAAGGAGTAATCGTGTCGTCAGTGGTCAGCAGATTGCCTGAAGTCGAGTACTGACCCTTGGACGTCGCCAGTACGGAAAGGGTTCCGAGCCCGCCGCTCTGATCGGCGGTCACGCTGCAGTTGCACTGCCCGTTCGTCGAAACGCAGCTCGACGTCGCCCAGCCCAGGGCTTGGAAAATGCTGCCGATTTGCTCACAGGTTCGCTCGACCGAAGAAACGAAGAGACACTCCTTCGCCAGCTGGAAGGTGGCAGAGCCGGTCGTTTTCGTGTTGTCGGTGAAGCCGCCATTGGCATTGGCGACGAAGCTGCCAGTCGTCGTCAGCGAGCCGACCACCGGAACCTTCTGGCAACCCAGGCCGGCGAGCGACACATCCATGTCGCCAGAGAGCTTGAGACACGACGACGTGACGTTCCAAGTTCCGACGACGCTGCCGCCGCAGGGAGACAGTGCACTGCAGCTCGGCGCTGCGCCGCCACTGCCTGCGCCAGCGGTGCTACTGCCGCCGCTGTTCGAGCTTCCGCCGTTGGCGGGGGCGCCTGCCGCGCCGAAGTCCCTATCGCTGCTGTTGCACGCCGCACCCACTGTCAGGGCGGCAAGCACGCACAAACTCGAGAGCCCGAAATGATTTCGCATCAGTGACCTTCGCGACCGTGCCTTCTCCGCTGGCGAATCTGGTGGCGCTCCGCGCTCCCGTTTCGACGCAGTAGCGGCAAGGGCCCTCGGCCGTCACGAAATCCACCGCTCTTCCGAGAAAAAGAGCGAAGCCTTGTCGGCAAGCCAGCTCGTAGCAATCGGAGCTCGTCGTTGCTCGAGCGAAGGTGAACCACATAGAGCAATAGCGAAGCGGGACGATATCCATTCACCAAAAGTGGCCTTCCTTCAGGAAAGCCGCTTCAAAGGTACGCCCGCGCTCGCTCGACTGTTTTGCCGGAAAAAACGCGCGCAGCCACCACGCGACAGCCTGCTCGGCAAAGGCGAGCCGCGTACTGACGCAGCGAGCGCCGTGTTGTACGAGAATTTTCGGAAATTCTTGTTGGCTCACGCTCTGACCAGCACTCGAAAATCGGTTCGAGAGGTCGTCCCGACCCGAATGGGCGCGGTGCTTACACGCGAGCGAAAAGCGCCGGGCTACGGACGCTGACGCCCAGCGCTGCGCGCGTAAAGCTCATGTCGCTGTTGCGGCGCTCGGGTCGTTCGGATCGCGGCTCAGAGGAAACACGAGTCGAGGACGCCCATTCCGCCCCGCCGCTGTGCCTCTGAGAGGGAGCGGCAAGGGAGCGGGGTGAGCCACTTTTTTCTAACGGATCGAGCAATTCGCCGGCACTGCACGGTAGCGATGGGATGGATCTTGTCATGACCCCTGGCCAGCGTGAACCCGTGTCGGTGGCAATGCTGGCGCGTGATCACGCCCACAATGAGCGAAAAGGCAGAGTGCAGAAACGCTGAGATCGGCCGCGCTGCACTCTGCTGCGATCCCGTCCTCCTTGAAGGAATGAGCCAATGAACCACTTACTGGCCATCTGCGCCGCGTCTTTTGCCATCTTCACGGCTGGCCTGAGTGGCTGCTCGTCCGCTTCGCCCGCCGCTCAGGCCGGCCCCGGCGGATCGAGCAGCGAAGCGGGCCGTGGAGGCACAGCCAGCGGCGGCACAGCCAGCGGCGGTAGGGGTGGTGACACCGGCGGTGCCACTTCCGACGCTGGGGGCGGCCTTTCGGGCGGCCGCGCCAACGTGGGCGGTTCTGCAGCGGGTGCCCAAGGGGGCAGCGGTGGCTCCTCGATTGGCGGGGGTACGGGCGGAAGCGGGGTCTCGGGCAGTGTGGGTATGACTGGGGGAGCTGCCGGCACAGGCGGAATGTCGGGGAATTCCGGGCCGGCGATGTTGGTCACGTGCCCCTCATTGCCCGGTGCTACGCCGAGTCCACTCTATTCAGTGACCATCGGCGACAAACCGCTGTTCGTGGAGAAGCTGACCAAATTTTCGCCGCAGATGCAGGTGCACTACGCCCACGGTTCTTTGTCCGGCACCGGCACCGCGACCGTGGCGGTGACCGTCAGCGAGAGCTTCAGCTCATACACGGTGAGTCCCAAAAGCCGAAAGCTTGCCGCTACCAAGAGCGGGAACACGATCACCTTCGCGACGGGGCCCAACTACCTGATCCTCAAGTTCGATTCGAAGGAGCTATTGTTCATCCTGCTCGACGCGGAGGAGACCAATCCGCCCAAGATCGGCGACGCTAGCGTCAAGAACCTCGCGGACTACAACGTGGACAACACGGGCGCGTCGCTCGTGACCGCGAAGATTCAGGCAGCTATCGACGCGGCGTCGGGGGCCGCTCAGAACACCCTCTATGTACCGCCAGGCAAGTACAAGGTTGGGGAATTGTGGCTCAAGAGCAACATGACCCTGTACCTCGCGTGTGGAGCCGTTCTCTACGGCTCGGGCTCGACGAGTGACTTCAACACCGGCAGCGGCGGGATCGACATCGAGGGCATGCAGCACTCGCTGATTCGGATGTACCAACTCAAAAACACCAAGATCTCGGGTCGCGGCGTGCTCGACGCCAACGGGCTCGCGATCCGCGCAGCGGGCCTCAACGCCAGCCTGATGAAAATCGAACAAAGCTCGGCCATCACCATCGACGGGATAGTCGTTAGAGACTCGAGCTACTGGGACACGCTCATCTACCGGAGCGACCAAGTGACGCTCCGGAACTACAAGGTGATCAACGGCCGGCCCACCACCACCGTCTACAACAACACCGATGGGGTCGACTTCGACGAGTCGACGAACGGCATCCTGTCGAACGCTTTCCTTTATACGGGCGACGACGCCATGGCGACCAAGAACGAGGAAGCCAGCGGCACCGTCAATACCAAGAACATTCTCCACGAGCATGTCGTGCTCTACACCAATTCCGCGGGCTGCAAGATCGGCACGAAGACGATGGGGCAGACGATGGACGGCGTGGTGTTCAAAGACATCGACGTGGTGAAGGCTGGCCGCGCTTTGGTGATCGATGGCGCCGACACCGCGGTGGTGCAGAACACCACCTTCGAGGACATCCGCATCGAAGCGGCCGACTCTACGCTCGTCGATGTGCAGAACAATAACCTACCGAGCTGGCGCACCGCCGCCGGAAAGACGCTCATCAAGGAGACGTTCTTCACCAATGTCAGCTCGGATGTGCGTAAATCGATCAGCCTTCAGGGAGCATCTTCGAGCGTCACCGTCACCGGGGTTCACTTCAAGAACTTCACCGTGCAGGGAAGTGCCATCAGTCAAAGTGACGTGACCCAGAACACCTTCGTCTCGGGCGTCGACTTCAAGTAGCAGTCCGGCTGTCTGGCCATCACGGGTCACCGAGCCGGGCCCTAACTGCGCTCAGTTCGAGGACGAGGGAGGAGAGACAGGCAGTTCTGAAAGCGCCTGCCAAAACCGCTTGCCTGCTTCCTCGGCGTTGCAGCGCCTTACGAGCCAACTCGCACCGTTCGGCGCGCTCAGCAATTCAGGGCCAGCAGTGGCGTCGGCCGCGACCGTCGCTGCGGCGGAAACGCGATCCACCGCCGCGGCGAAGGTGGGCAGACCGACTGCCAAGACGGCAACCTGGTCCGCAGCTTTGGGCAGATCCCAGACTTTCGGTTGCTTTTCCTGGATCCACTGTCCGAGCGCATTGTCCGGGAGCTCCGAGAAACGCGAGGCAGGGACATCCATCAGCTGGTCGTAGAAAGCGCTGACCTGTACGTAGCGAAAGCGCGAGGTGACGATCACGTCCGCCCAGGGATCCATCTCCCCGTTGGGATCCGACATCGCGCCGCCGGTATCGGTTGCTGCGCCCAGTGCAGAAATCACTACGGTGCGTTCGACGACTGTCGGATCCATCAGGTATGCATTGGCGACGTCCGTCAGGCGCCCGCCCGTCACAACGGCCAAGGGCCGATACGGAAGACTGAGCTCCTTGGATCGCTCGTTGATCAAAATAGCGCCTGCCGAACGACTGCCGATCGTGTCTTCGATCTGCCCGCTCGAGGGACGCACGAGCTTGTCTGCAACGCTTGGCTTTGGATCAGGGATGTCGGAAAGGCCACTGTCGCGCGCCCGCTTGACGAGGGTCTGCCAGCCATCGATGTTCTTTCCGATATCGGCCGAGTTGGGGCTGGTTCCTACTACGATCTCTGCAAGCTGTGGCCCGCCGCTGCTCGCCAGCAGAATTGCGTACTCGCCCTGCCAGTTGTCGTACACGCCGTCGTTCATGAGCAGGATCGGATTGCGCTCATCCACCGGGAGCAGCCCATGCGGACTGCTCGAACCGAGATTTCGGGATTGCGAGCAGCTGATCACACCCAGCAGAGCCGCAAGCGTCGCTACGCACTTCGACCGCGACGGTTTGGTTGCTGCGTAGCGTGTCATTTCACCGAAGAAGAAATGATAGCAGAGCCCGCAGCAAGCGCATTCTGATGCGATCCGCTAGCGCGCGACCGCCGCTGGACTGCGCAGGCGGCGGCGCAGCGCGAGACCCACGCCCACCAGCAGCACGAGCGACCAGGGACGATTCGTGCGCGATTCGTCGAGCCCGCAGGAGCAGCCGTCGCTCGCGCGCGCGGGCGGGGGCGCGGCAGTGCTCGCGTTGCCGGACGCGCCGCCAATTGCCACTGGCGCCGCGCCGCTCATGGCGCTGTTCGCGCCAGCGATTGCGTTAGCGCTTCCGCCCCCAAGCGCCGGTGCCCCACCGCTACTGGGAGCGCCACCCACATCCGCAGCGCCTGCAGCCATGTTGCCGCTGCCTGAAACCCCCGCCGGCGCTCCGCCAGAACCGCCTTCGCCCCCCGAGCCGCCGCTGGGCGGCGGGCACGGGGGGACCGTCACCGTCGCCCCCGCGCTGCCTGACAACTTGAAGTAGATGCCGTATCGGTCTTGGTAGCGGGAAAAGTGCGGAATGAAGGTCAGCTTGCCGTCCGAATCCGTGTTTTTGAGATTGAACTCGAGCTTGCCCGGAGTCTGGACCAAGTTGCTCTTGATGTTGGCGAGCCAGCTGTTGATCGACGTCCCGCTGTCGATCGCGATGGTATCCTGAATCCCTGACGGTTTCGTGGCAGCGATCGTCCAAGCGTGCCCCGTCGTGGTCATGCTCGCGGTGCCGAGCCCCGCGGAGAGCACGATCGGCCCGTACGTGAACGCCACGGCATTGGGATTGTCGGCCAGGCGCGACACCTGAACTTCCATGGGCAGCGTCAGCTCGACTTTGTCTCCCGTTTTCCAAACCCGGCTCACGCCGAGGAAGCCGGCGGAGTCGACGGCGTTGATCGATTGGCTGTTGACCGCGACGGTCGCCGACTGACAAGAGGCGAGCCAGTACGGCTTTCTGAACTTCAGGTTGACCGCATCGAGCGGCGCTTGGAGAATGGTGAAGGTCACTTTGTTGCTCGACGGAATGTCAGTGACTTGGCTGATGGCCAAGCCGCGATCCGCCCAACTCAGCGTCGAGCTCACGTAGCCGGTCACGTACAGATCGGTCGCATCGTGGAAGTACACGCTGTCACCGAGCTTGGTGAAGTTCTCCATCCCAGTGCCGGTACAGCACCAAAAGCTGGTTTCCGGCGTGCCGAAGGCCTTGAAGTAGCCGGTTCCCATCGGCTTGAAATAGGTGGTCATCCCGGTGGTCGGGTTCATGGATGACAAAATTTCGTTGATGTGAATCCGCTCGTAGAAGTCGGCATACTTGACGTCACCGGTGACCTTGAACAAGTCACGCGTCAGCTTCGACATGTTGTAGGCGTTGCAGGTCTCGTTGTTCACGTCGTCGCGGTGCGCGTCGAGCTTGCCGGGTTCGTGAAAATGCTCGTCCTCGCTATTGCCACCGGTGACGTAGGTGTGGCTCTTGAGCACGATGGTGAGGAATTGGTCGGCCGCGGTCAGGTAAGACGCCTCTGTCGCGCCGACGGTTCGATAGCGGTTCAACGCGCCAATGAACTTCGGGATGGTCATGTTGGCGTGCTTACCGTTCAAGGTGTCATTTCCCTGAGCGGTAGTCGTGAACAAGCTCGTGTCATCGAAGATGTGTGCAACCGTCAGGTGGTTTGCGTTCTTCGTGTACTTGTAGAGCGTGTACAAGGCGTCGTTCATCCCGCCGTACTCGGAGGACAGCACGCGCGATTTCGCGCTCGCACTCCAGCCGGAGGCGCGGTTGTACAGCCAGTCACCCATTTTGCTCGCGACCGAAAGCGCGTCCGGATTTTGTTCGAATGCGTACACATCCAGCAGACCCGCCAGGATCTTGTGCATCGTGTAGTACGGGACCCAGTTGTTGCTGCCGCCGCTGTCCATGTCGTCGAACTGGGAAATCGGCGTCGCGAACAGAAAACCGCTCGATGACTGGTATGTCTTCAACTTCGCGATTACGTCGTCGAGCTTGAGCTTGATTTGACTCGCCAGCGCCGGGTCACTGCCCTTGGTCTGTTGGTAGGCGTGCGCCACGGCCGAAAGCCAGTGCCCCAGCGAGTGGCCTCGGATATTCTGGCTCTCCCAGCCGCCGTACAGATTCGTGGCGTTGCTGCCGGTCGACACGGCTTTGAAACCGGCCAAGAGGCGATCACTGTCGAGCGTCGTGATCAGGTACGTGACGTCCTTCGTGAACAGGTTCTGCTGGTATTGATCCGTGATCTGAACCTGGTCCAAGCTGAACTCTTGCAGCTTCTCCACCGGATCTGCGGCCGCTTGCCTCGGTGGCAGCACGCCGAGCGCCGTGATCAGCCCCAGCAGCGAGCCGGGCATCATTGAACCGCACGTTTGTTTGATTTTGCTGATCACGCGTTTGCTCCGCGAATGGCCGGGACTGGTGCCAGGGCACGGCTCGCCCGCAAAGCAGGCAACCGCCCCGAGGAACACTGTCGGGGAGCCCGCATTTTGTAATGGGAACCGGCTTTTTTTCGTCAGCGTAACTGCACGCCCACGTCGATGCCGATCGCCGCGGCAACGCGCGGGGTCGTCCACACCGGGACGTCGTCGAGCTCAGCCGTCCAACGGGTCAAGACGACGAGCCCGTCCACATGAGCGTTGATGAAAGCACGCTGCCCGAGCGGCTGGCTGAATCCCGCGCGCAGCCCGGCATCGACGAACGGCAAGTGTGTCGAGGTGGGATGGTCGATGTCCCGCCCTGCCAGCCCGACGCTCCCCGCGTCCATGACCACGCAGCCATTCCAGCGCCCGAAGGCTTCGCAACCAGCAACGCTGAGCAGCAGCAATTGCTCGCTGACCCCGGCCCCGTCCGCGCGTCGGAAAGTGGCGGGGAGACTGGCTTCGGCGGCCAGCTGGATCGAAGCGCGCGACCAGGCGAGCTGCCCGAAGACACGTCCGATCACGATCGGATAGGGTGCCAGCCCGAAGCCAATGGCAGGCCCAATCCCCAGTGCGAACACTGGGGGAGCGTCTGGTTTCGGCGCGGGCTGGACGGCACTCGCCGCAGGCGGCTCGACCCGTGCTGACGGCGGAGTCGACTCGACCGGGGTCTTTTCGCCCGGCGATTCGGCAGCGGATTTCGTCGATGACTTTGCATCACTGGCTTGCCCGGGCTCCGCCGCGGGAGTGGCACGGGAATCTCCGCGCAGTAGTTGAATTTGAACCGCGAGCGCGAGCGCCATGGTGCGCGTCAGGCGCACGCAATCACCGCTCGCCATGCTGAAGCTTTGATCACCTGCCCAGTGACCATCGGCATCACGCCACTCAATGCGACCGTCGAGCGAACTGGCCTTGGGCGCAATGCGCACCAAGACGTGGTGCGGCGCATCGTCCGCGAATGGATCGTAACCGAGGCGTGCGACGACGGCGGCTTCGAGCGCCTCGGCCCCGGGACAATTCGGGGCCGGTTCATATTCGAGAGCGACGAAGAACGCTGCGGGTTTGGCCCAAGCTCGCGCGGGTTGAAGTAGCGAAAGGCAGACGGCGCCGACGCAAATCAGGGGGCCGGTGTATCCCGCGAGCACAACACACTTTAGAGCTTTTGCTTGGGCAAAAGCACGCTGCGCGGAAATCGATTCGCAAAAGCTGCCGCCGCGCGCTGGCCTTCGTCGGTGCGCCCGGCGCCGAGCAGCGAGCGGACGCGCAATGCCTCGCGTTCTTCGGCCAGATGTCCATTGGGAAATCGTCGACTCAGTTCGCCGATCAGCGCGAGGGCGCGCGTAAAATCATGGTGCGTGTAGGCGGACTGAGCGCGCCCGAGCAGCTGGAGCTCGGTAAGGCCGACCTCTGCCTCGGGGCGCACGCTGGGCAGAGGCTTGGCCGGCGCGACGAGCGGCGGTGTCTCGACCGGCGGTGTCTCGACCGGCCTTGGAGCTGCCGAGTCATCGGCCTGTGGAGACATCGCAAGCGAGGGCTTCGCACTCACTCCGGGAGCTGGAGTGTGAACGGTTGGACTGCGCAAGGCAACGGCGCCTCCGATAGCGACCACTGCGGCGAACGAAGCAGGCACCAAGAGCCGAACGAGACCGCCACGAGGTACGGGCAGCGCTGGAGGCGCCGCTGAGGGCGACGGTGGCGGTGCCAGCGCCAGCGCAGAGATCGCCGGGATTCGCCCGCCGGCTGCGGCGATGGCCCGGACGCGCGCCATTGCCCGCGCGCGCACCTCGGGCGGCGCACGTCGCTCGACCCGGCGCGGGTTGAGCAGTGCCTCCAGCTCCGGCTCCGAGGCAAGCTCGCGGCGCTTCATGTGGGTAGGCCCTCCCTCAATAACCGGCGCACGGCCGAGGCCAATTCTTTGCGACCCTTGTATAGCCGTGCGTAGACACCGAACTTGGTCATCGCAAGCTGTCGCGCGATGTCCACGACCTCGAGGCCCTCGAGATCGTGTTTCATGACCACCTCGCGACGCGCGCGAGGGATTTGCTCCAGCGCGGCCCACAGCACCGCCAGCGACTCCCGCCCCGCCAATTGCCGGTCCGGACCGTCAGTGGGATCCTCCGGGTCCAAGCCGACCCACGGCGACTCGCGGGCGCGCCGGCGGCGGTGTGAGCGGACGACGCGAAAGGCGACACCGAACAACCAGGGACGGAGCGGCCGAGTCAAGTCGAGAGATGCCCAATTGCGGTAGAGGACGACGAAAATGTCCTGCAACAGATCGTCGATGTCGGCTGTGGGTGCCCCCAACCGTCTCAGCGTGCCATACAAATAGTCGAGCTCTCGCTCGAAGGCGTCGACGCAGGCCTTTCCGGGCTCTGCCGCCCGTCCGGGCTCTGCCGCCCGTCCGGGCTCTGCCGCCCGCGCGGGCGACCGGATCGAATGCAAAGAGCCCATCGCTCAGGATCTGTCGGGACACGCCGATTTTTGACAAAGATCTGTGCGCTTCCGGCAAAATTCAGCGGACTCAGCCAACCCACGGCTAGTTGCGTCTCAACTTGGGCATGTGCAAGTAATCGCGTCGAGCGCGCTGTCGCTGGGAATGCCGGCAGGCAAAATGACCGGCCGGCGACAGGTCCACGCGCCGGACCCGAACAGCCAAAGCAATCTCACTGACCGGTGTCACAGATCCCAGTGATCGAGCGACACAGGAGGAAATGAAGCTCACGCGCCGTGTAGTGCTGGGTGCGCTGGTCCACGGCGGTCTGTCCGTGGCGCGCGGGGCGAAGGCCGTGCCGCCGAACGGTCCGCCGACGGCCCGCTACGATTTACAAGCCGATCTCGAAGCTCGCATGCGAGAAGCAGTGGCTGAGCTCGGTCCGCACACGCAGGTCCAAGTCGTCGAGCGGACGTTCGTGGTCGCGGCTCCCGGCGGACGCCGAGCGCTCGCCTCCGCGCTCGATGTCGCCCGCAGGGCGCTTGCGGCTTACTTCAACGGTCGCTTCGACAAACGACCGACACGCGCGATCTCGGTGTACCTGTTTCCGACCGCCGCTCCGTACGACGCCTATTGTCAGAAGCGGGACTCGACCACCTGCATTTCGCCATACGGGTTCTATCTGCACGGCGATCGGCGGATCGTGATGAACGTCGGCCCAGGCATTGGCACGCTGACGCATGAATTGATTCATCCGCTCGTCGAGGCTGACTTTCCTGCCGCGCCCGACTGGCTCAACGAAGGCATCGCATCGCTGTTCGAGCACTTTTACTTTTCTGCGCCGGGTCAAATCCACGGCGCAAAGAACTGGCGCTACCCGCGTCTGCTCCGGGCCTTGCGCTCCAAGCAGGAGCGAGCAGAGGCCAGCTTGCCGGCGCTCTTTGCGCTGAGCGATCAGCAATTTCGCGGCGACAAAGAAGATCTCAACTATGCCCTCGCACGTTATCTGTGTATGTGGCTCGACGAGAGCGAAGATCTGTGGCCGTTCTACCAGCGCTTTCGCGATCACTTCCTCGAAGATCGCAGCGGTGACAATTCCTTTGCGGCGGTGGTTGGCAAGACACCTGCCGAAGCAAACGCGGAATGGACGGCATGGTTGCTGAAGCTGTAAGCCGGTGGCGCCGCGAGTCCGCGTCGCGCGTCCCGGCTCCTGGGGCTGCCCCGCAACTCTCGAGCTTGGGTTTGGTTAGCGGGCGCGGCTCGGCGCGAGCGTCGCGTAGCTTGCGTGACGGCTCTCGCGCATTCATCGGTGGGTGCTCCTGCGACAACGGCGCCAAACGCGCGTACGACCGCTGCTGCGCGAGCAGCCCCACGAAGCGGACCGAGCCGCGGTCCTTGCTGCGCCCGGTCGGGCAGTGTAGTCGATCTTCGGGGGACGGAACCGTGACGCGGTTTTGTTGTCCAGGGTATTCATGAAGCGAACCATTGTCGCGCTGGGCTTTTCGCTTC
Source organism: Polyangiaceae bacterium (assembly GCA_035688655.1). Lineage (GTDB taxonomy): Bacteria > Myxococcota_A > Polyangia > Polyangiales > Polyangiaceae > PMG-095. The sequence goes on from DASSMT010000457.1 coordinate 32,473, forward strand.
TCCTGCTCGGTGCGAGCTGTAAGCAACGTGGCTCGTCGGGGCAGCTCTCGCCGAACCAAACTTTCGCCGAGCTGCGCACCATCAAGGGCGCGCTTCGCGTCACGCCTCCTGGCGAGCAGCCCCGGAGTCCGTATCCACGCGAGCGCATCGTGGAGGGTGAAGCGGTCGAAGTGCCCGAGGGCGGCCTGGCCTGGATGCGGCGTGACGGCGGTGCCACCTGGCTCGTCTCGGGTCCCGCAAAACTGGTGGTCCAGAGCGACGCGGTCGAGCTCCAGGAGGGGCGCGCGTTCGTCGATGGTGAACAGGCCGAGCCGGTCAGCGTCGTCACTCCCAAGGGTAAGCTCGAGCTGTCCGATGCGCGCGCCAGCGTGGAGGTCGGCAAGCAGGTCACGGCTTACGTGCTGCGCGGTACCGCCCGCTCGGGCGATGCCGAGCGCGCCAGCGCTGGCGAGCTTCTCACCCTTTCGGGTGATGGAAAGGTCACGCGCACGGCCATGCTGTCGTGGCAAGATTGGACCGGAGGCCTGGGCACGGCGGATGCATCGGCGGATCCAGCGCCGTTCGGCATCGGCACGGTCGGCGCGCGCAAACCCGGCGAGCAGGGACAGCCGCGCTTCTCGCTGGTGATTCAACGCCTGGACGTAAAAGTCACCATCGATCACGATTTTGCGCTGACGGAAGTGGACCAGACCTTCGTCAATCCCAGTTTCGACACGGTGGAAGGCATCTTCAGCTTTCGCACTCCGCTGGGCGGCACCCTGCAGCGCTTCGGCGTGGATCGCGATGGCGAGCTCGTGTGGGGTCGCGTCAAAGAGAGTGAAGAAGCCGCGCGCCAGTACGAGAGCAACGTGTACCAAGGCTCGCAAGAGGATCCGGCCCTCCTGCAGTGGCAGGCACCGGGCGTTTACAATGCGCGGCTCTACCCGATCAAAGGCGGCACGACGCGCCGGGTGGTCACCCGCTACGCCGAATGGCTCTCGCGCCAGGGCCCGCACGGCGAGCGACGCCTGTACGTGTATCCGATGGCAGCGGAGGGCGCAAAGGGCTCGCTGCCACGCATCGAAGAGCTGACGGTCACGCTCGACCTGAGCCAGGCCGCTGCCA
>DASSMT010000470.1:0-19522 GCA_035688655.1 Polyangiaceae bacterium
GATTCGTGCCTTGCCCAATGCCTCGCTCGCGGCCACAGGTTTTTGCCCCGGCATGCTCGGCGGCTTTCGAGTCGGGTCGAGCAAAGCACCTCGTTTCCAATTCCTTTCGCGGAGCGCCACACCGAGCTATAGCTCGGCGCGGGTCAAGCTGGGCAGCGAAAGCCCGATTCGAGATCGAGCGATGATTCCGCGACGCGAATTCCTTCGGCTGGGTGCTGTGGCAAGCGGCAGCGCAATGACTGGCTGTTCGGCGCTCGAAGCGGTGCCCAAAGGACGCACGCCGATCCGGCTGTGGTTCAGCTACGGCGGCACCAATCGCGAAGTGCTCGAGAGCTTGGTGCAGCGCTTCAACGAAAGCCAAGCGCAGGACTTCGTGCAGGCCGTGTATCAGGGCGACTACTTCGAGGGCCTGGCCAAGCTGCGCACGGCGATCGCCGCCCGCTGCGCTCCAGCGCTCAGCCACGTGGTCGGTGAGGTCGTGCCCTACTTGGCCGAAGCAGGCGTGCTCGAGTCGCTCGCGGATTACCCCGGAGTTCGCGAGCTCGACGTAATCCCGGAGCTCGGCCAAGAGCGCACGTGGACCACGGGCAGCGCGCGCCCGCTGTGCGCCCTGCCCTTCAATCGCTCGACGCCGATCGCGTATCTCAACGGCGAGCTCTTCGCTCGCGCGGGTCTCGAGGCGCCCCGCACTTGGGCCGAGCTGCGAACCGTGGCGAGGGCGCTCAGCGAGCCCAAGTCCGAGGGGCGCTTTGGCTTCGGTTGCCCGATCAATTGGTGGTTCTGGGTGGCGCTGGTCAATCAAGCGGGGGGGGCGATCGTCGCCGAAAATGGCCGAATTGCCCTGGGCGACGGCGCGGGCGTCGAGGCGCTCTGCTTGTGGCAAGAGCTGGTGCGGGATGGGTCGATGAAGCCGCCACCGGGGCGCGACTACAACGCTTGGGAGCAGTGCAATCAGGATTTTTTGAGCGGGCGCGCGGCAATGATCTGGTCGTCGACCGCGTTCCTCAAGTACCTGGAGGCGCAGGCGCGTTTCAAGGTGCTCGCGGCTCCCCTGCCCGCGGGCGTGAAGCGCGCGGTGCCTACGGGCGGAACGTTTTGGGTGGTGTTGCGCTCCGCGCCGAGCGCCGAAAAGGCGGCAGCGGTGCGCTTCTTGCGCTTCATGCACGAGCCGGAGCAAGTGCTCGCGTGGTCCACCCGCACGGGTTATATCCCGGTCACGCGCGCCGCCGTGCGCACGCTCGAACAGCGCGGTTACTACCGAGCCCACCCGAACGATCGCGTGGCTCTGGCTCAGCTCGCGGTCGCCGAACCCTGGCCCTGGTCCGTCGATCTGTTCCGGATCCAGCGGGAAATCGTGCAGCCCCGTTTGGAGAGCGCGGTGATCGAGCAGCGTGACGCGAGCGCGATCTTGAGCGAGGCGAAAGCCCTGGCTTTGGAGCCGACGTGAGACCGAGCCGGCGGAGCGATCCGTATTGGATGTTGCTCCCGACGTTGCTGCTGCTGTTCGTGTTCTTCTTTTTTCCGCTCGGCGTGCTGATCCGGCATAGCTTCTTCAGCTGGGACCTGCTGACTCCGCCCCGCTACGTCGGCTTCGGCAACTATCGCTCGCTCGTGCGCACCGGCGAGCTGTGGCATACCTTCGGCACCACGCTCTCGATCAGCGGCGCGGTGGTGCTTGGCTCGATGAGTGCGGGGCTCGCGCTCGCGTTGCTCCTCGACCGTCCCGGGCGCTGGGCGGCGTTCGTGCGCAGCGCCGTGTTCAGTGCGTACGTGGTCTCTTGGGTCAGCGTCGGACTTTTGTTTTTGTGGTTATTGGACGCAGACTCCGGCATTTTTGCCGCGCTCTTTCGCTTCATGGCGCACGGACGCGGGCCGGGTTTTTTGGCCGACCCCGCGCTCGCGCCCTGGGCAGTGGCCGCGGTCACGATTTGGAAGATCACTGGCTATGCCTTGGTGATCTTTCTCGCGGGCTTACAGGACGTTCCGCAGTCGATTTTGGAGGCCGCAGAGTTGGATGGCGCATCGCCCGTGCGGCGCTTCCAGAGCGTGACCTGGCCGCTCTTGCGCCCGACCACGTTGTTCGTGGCCACCACTAGCCTGATCGCGAGCTTTCAGCTCTTCGACGTGGTGCGCGTGATGACTCAGGGGGGCCCAGTGCGCTCGACCACCGTGTTCGTGTACGCCATCTACGAGCAGCTGTTCTTGGATCTGCGGGTTGGCCGCGCCAGCGCGGAAGCCGTGGTCTTTTTTGCGATTCTCTTGCTGCTCACCGCGCTGCAGTGGCTGCTCTTCCGCGGCCAGGAGAGCGCATGACTCGCGCGGCGTCGGGACTTCGCGCCTATCTCGAGCAGGGCGCGCTGTGCGTGGTGGCGATCGTTTGGCTGTTTCCGTACCTGTGGATGGGCTTGACCAGCCTCAAGCCGCTGGCCGAAATCGTGAGCTCGCCCACGGCGTTCTGGCCGAAGCAGCCGACGCTCGACGCCTACCGCGAGGTGTTTCGTTCGCTTTCCTTGGCGCGTTATTTCTTCAACACCAGCGTGATGGCCTTGGCCATCGCTGCGCTCCAGATCGCGCTCGCACTGCCCGCCGGCTATGCGCTGGCCAAGCTGCGCTTCCGCGGCAAGCGTTGGGCTTTCGGGCTGATCGTGGCGACGCTGTTGGTGCCCGCGCAGGTGCGCTTCGTGCCGGTTTTCTCGCTGCTCGCCAGCGTCGGCCTGGTCAACACGCTGAGCGGCTTGATCTTGCCGTTTGGAGTCAGCGCCCTGGGCACGTTCTTGGTTCGGCAAGCGCTGCTCAGCGTGCCAGATTCGCAGATCGAGGCGGCGCGCATCGACGGCGCGAGCGAACTGTACATCGTGTATCGCTTGCTCGCGCCCCTGCTGCGGCCGACCTTGGTGTCGCTGTTTTTGTTCAGCTTCGTGTCCCACTGGAACGACTATTTCTGGCCGTTGGTGCTGACGACCGACGAGCACGCGCGCACGCTACCGCTGGCGATCGCGCTCCTCCGCGAACAAGGCACCGGCGTGCGCTGGCACATCGTGATGGCCGGTAATGTGCTGCTGAGCTTGCCGGCTCTGGCCGTATTTGCCGCTGCCCAGCGCCATCTGCTGCGCGCCGTGACCGTGCGCGGCTTTGGCAGCTGAAGCCGCGCAACTCGCCCGTCCTCGCACCCGACTGGATGGGGCGAGATGGAAGGAGTACCCTATGCGAACCATGAGCTCGGAACAGGCGGCGCTGCATTTCCCGATGAGCGCTAAAGTGCCGGAGAGTTCACGCCATTTTCGGTTGCGTATGGTGCTGTATCAATTCTTGAAACGCGCCTTCGAGGACGTGGCGATGATCGGCTCGGACCAGTTCCTGTACTGGGAGCCGAAGAATCCGCGTGCCTGCCTGGCTCCGGACGCTTTTGTGTGCTTCGGCAACAAGAATGCGGACTTTGACTCATGGAAAGTTTGGGAGCGTGGGGTTCCGCAAGTCGCGGTCGAGATCGTCAGCGACTCGGACGCGAGCGAGGCGAGTTGGGAGGTCAAGCTCGACCGCTATCGGCGTGTCGGGGTGAGCGAGCTGGTCTGGTTCGACTATCACGCAAAAGAGCGGCCGCTGCGGATCTGGGATTTCGTGGGCGACGACCTGCTCGAGCGCCGACTATCGGAGCCATACGCCCAAAGCCAACATCTGGGTGGGTATTGGCTACCGGTCGAGACAGACAACGGCGACTTGTCGCTGCGTCTGAGTCGAGACGAGCAGGGGCTCCAGCTGTTCCCGACCGCCGAGGAATACTACGCCGAGCAGCGCTGGGTCGAAGCCGAGAAGCGCCGGGCCGCCGAGGCGGCGCTGGGTCGCGAAAGCGAAGCCCGGCAACGCGAAAGCGAGGCGCTCCAGAGTCGTATCGCGGAACTCGAGGCAGAGCTCCGGCGCAGGTCCTAACGCGCGAGACAGCGTGCGGCCAGGCGCTCTACGGCTGCGCGGCGTGCGGAGCTGAGCTCGAGATCGCCGCGCAGCGCAGTGAGCGCGCGCGTCTTGGCTGTGCCATCGCCAAGTGCGCACGCCAGGGTGAGCCGGGTGCGCCAAGCTTCGCGCACGACCCGTGGCAGGCTGAGCTTCTTCGTGAGCGCCTGGTCCAGGTAGTCCGCAGCTTCCAAGAAGCGTCCGCGACCAAACAAATTCTTGCCCAGCAGGTAGCTGGGTAGCCCGTTTTCGGGCTCGGCATCGGCCCACTCCGCGAGCCTCGGGGCAGCCACTTCGAAGGCCGCACCGAGCAGCGGATCGCCCACCAAAAGATCGACGATGGCTCGGCGTTGCAGCTCGTTTTGCGGTGAGCGCTTCACGTCCAGCGTCCGCAGGCGATCTTCGTCGGCGACGATGCTGGCCACGGCATCGTAGTCGCGCTGCGCGTCCGCCGAGCGACCGGCGCGCAACTCGACGTCGGCTTGGGCTTCACGCGCAGACGCGCGTTCGAGCTTGGCGAGCTCGGGCGAGGTCGCGAGCTTGGCATAGGCGGCGAGTGCAGCCGCTTCGTCGCCTTCTTTGACTTCACACACCGCGAGTACGAATTTGGCGCCCGTGTGATGGGGATCGAGGCGTAGTAGTTCGGATATGGTGCGGCGCGCGCCCGCGGTGTCTCCGCTGCCGAGTTTTTGATTGGCCACGCCGTTCAACTTGTCGACGATGCGCGGGCAGTGACGCCCGAACAACGACGGCCGATCGAAGCGCACGCGGGCCGCCTCGAGCAAGGCTGGCGCGACGTTCACCCGCGCGAGATCGGCACGCCAGGCCGCTTCCAGCGCGGCGAAGGACTGCCCGCTGACGCGCTCGATCGGCTCCCCCCCGTACCAACGACGCACGGCAGCGGCGCCGTACCGATCATGGAACCAATGCACGAAGGCGCCGGCCACCGTGTACGCTGTCGAAGAATTCTGACCCAAAAAGCCCAAGCGAAACACCGAGCTCAGCGGCGGTAGCAGCGCTAGATCGAGCAGTGTTTTGGCCCATTCGTCGAGCGTGAAGTCATCATTGTCGTTGGGCGAAGCCGCGACCGCGATGCCCTCGATGCGACCCGGATCCGGGATCCAGCCCCCCAGCGGGCCTGACACGCGGAATGGCCCCTGACCGAAGCTGCCGGCCAGCACGTGTGCCAGCTCATGGCCGACGACCGGATGCGGATAGGCCGACGCTTGCACGTAGATTTCGCGTCGCCAGGGCTTGGCAATATAGGTGCTGGAAGCGCCCATCAAGCGGCCTTTTTCGCCCTCGTTCGCGAACAAGAAGGCGGTGACGCGCGCTGGGCCCTGGATCTCGAAATAAGCTTCGTCGGCGCTCAGCTCCGCGTCGCAGTCGCGCGCGAACAGCAGCGCATCGCGTCGCGAGATGGCGCTCGAGTATTTCACGTCGCAACGTGCGCCGTACACCTGCTGTCCCAAGGCTGCCTCGATCGACGCACGCGTGCTGAAGTGCCCGAGCGAGGTCCCGTGATAGCTCAAGGCCGCGCTGCCGAGGCTCGCGCACAGGCCGACCCCGGCCAGCCAAGAGCGGTCGGCGAGCCCTCGAAATCGCAGCTGAGCGTCGAAGAAGGACGCGCTGATCCCGAGCGAAAGGAGCGTGAGCAGCGTGCCCGCGCGATACGTCGCGAGCGTCCAGAAGGCGTCGATCACGGTGTCGTACAGTGGGCCCGCGAAGTAGCCGAAGAACGGATCGAACGCGAACACCATCGGGCTCGTGTAGAAGCGCCCGAGGCTGAACCCGATGCCGCACAGCGGGCCCGCGAGCGCGCCCGCGATGCACGCCGTACGCCGGCGAAAGCCAGCGCGCAGCAAGCCCGAAAGCAGCCCCACCAGCGCCCCCCAAACGCCCGCGAGCAGTGCGCCGGGCGTCGGCCCGAGCAGGTACAGCTCCAGTCCCCAACCCACGTCACACAGCCCGACCCGGAGCCCGTGCCCGAACACGATCAGAGCACCGAGCACCGCCAGACAGAAGCCGACCGATATTCCGCGACCGAACGCGGCGAGCGGTGTGACTCTGCGGCCCGCCACACCGAACGAAACGCACAGCGCGCTGGTCGCGGGTAGCAAAAGGCCTGCCGCCAACGCCGACTCGTAACCCGGCCCACCAAACTGTGGAATGAAGCCGTAAGCGAGGAACGAAAGTGCGACGAAGCTCGCTGCGACCCGCACACTGCGCGCGCGCCGCAGCGGGGGCAGCGTCGACTCCCCCGGCCACGGCTCGGCAAGCGCGTCAGACATACCGGGCACGCGAGAGGCGCGTCAGGGGTGCGCGTCGCCGCCCGACTGCGGCGGCACTTCTCGGTCGTCGCTCTCCGACGCCTCTGGGGCCCGCAGTACGAGCGCCAGTACTTCGTCGATTCGTGACACGAAGTGCACGTGCAGGTCGTGCTTGACCTCGCTGGGCACGTCTTCCAGATCGCGCTCGTTGCGGGTCGGCAGCAGAATTTCCCGGATCCCGGCTCGGTGCGCGGCCAGCACCTGATCTTTGATGCCGCTCACCGGCAAGATGTTGCCGCGCAACGTGATCTCGCCGGTGACCGCCACGTCCGAGCGCACGGGCGCATCGAGCAAGAGCGAGGCAACCGCGACGAACATGGCCACACCCGCGTTCGCGCCGTCGCGCGTCGAGCCGCCGCGCGGGATGTGCAGGTGAAGATCGATCGTCTTCAGCCACTCCGGATCGAGTCTGAGTCGATCGGCTTTGGAGCGCACGTAGGACACGGCGGTTGCTGCCGACTCTTTCATCACGTCGCGCAAGCCGCCGGTGATGCGAATGTCGCCCTTGCCCGGCATGCGCGTGCATTCGACGATCAAGATGTCACCGCCGCTGCTGGACACGGACAAGCCGATCGCGATGCCGGGCACCAGTTTGCGCTCGGCGATCTCGTTCAGGTTGCGCTCGGGCCCGAGCAATTCCCGGACGTGGGCCGCGTTGACTCGGACCGTGGAGAACGCCTTGCCCTCGGCCAGCTTGACCGTCACGTCGCGGCACACGGCGGCGATCTCGCGCTCGAGCCCGCGCACGCCGGCTTCTCGCGTGTAGGAGTCGATGATGAGCTCGATGCCCTCGCGCTCGAATTGGATCTGATCGCTGGTGATGCCGTGGTCCCGGAGCTGCTTGGGCACCAAGAACTGCTCGGCGATGCTGCGCTTCTCGCTGCGTGTGTAGCCGGGAACCTCGATGATCTCCATCCGGTCGCGCAGCGGGTCCGGGATGTTCCCGCGGTAGTTGGCCGTGGCGATGAAGGTCACATCCGAGAGATCGAACGGCAGATCGATGTAGTGGTCGACGAACGTGTCGTTCTGAGCAGGGTCGAGCACTTCCAGCAAGGCTGCCGCCGGATCGCCGCGCATGTCGACGCCCATCTTGTCGACCTCGTCCAAGACCAGCACCGGGTTACGGCAACCGGTCTTCTTCAAGGCTTGGATGATGCGCCCCGGGAGCGCGCCCACGTAAGTGCGGCGATGACCGCGGATCTCGGCTTCGTCACGCACCCCGCCGAGCGAGATCCGGCCATAGCGCCGCCCCATGGCACGCGCGATCGATTTGCCGAGCGAGGTCTTGCCGACGCCAGGCGGCCCGACGAAGAGCAGGATCGGGCCCTTCTTGTCGCGTCGCAATTGGCGGATCGCCGAATATTCGATGATGCGCTTTTTGACCCGATCCAGCCCGAAGTGGTCTTCGTCCAGACACCGCTTGACCTCACGCACGTCCACTCGATCGGGCGTGGTGCGGGACCAGGGCAAGTCGGCCAGCCACTCCACATAGGTGCGCGTGACCTGGTACTCGGCCGATTGGGGCTGCATCCCGCTCAGCCGACCGAGCTGTTTGCGCGCCGCCTTTTCGGCTTCCAGCGGGAGCTCGGCGCGGGCGATGCGCTCTCGCAGTTGTTCGACTTCGTCGTCGTCCGCGGCTTCGCCCAGCTCTTCACGGATATTCCGCATTTGCTGGCGCAGCACGTAGTCGCGCTGCGAGCGGCTCATCTCCGTGTGGACGAGCGTCGAAATCTCGTCCTTGACCTTGAGCACTTCCAGTTGCCGCATGACCATGCCCAAGACCAGGTCGACGCGTTCTCGCACGTCGAAGGCCTCCAGCACTCGCTGGCGCACGTGGATGCTCGCCTGCTCTTCTGGAAAGTTGGAGGCAATCAGATCCGCCAATGCGCCCGGCTCGCGCACGTTGTCCAGGATGCTCGCGGTCTCTTTCGGAAGGTTTGGCATCAACGCCAATACTTCTCGCGTGTTCTCGCGCAGCTTTTGACCCAGTTGATGTAGGTCGGGGACCGGCTCGCTGGGCTCCGCCACGCGTTCGACTTCAGCCGTCATGTAAGGCTCGAGGCCCGTGGTGCCTTGCAGCCGAAAGCGACCGAGACCGTTCAACACCACGCTGTAGTTGGATGGGCCGAGGCGAATCACTTTCACGACGCGCGCCAGCGTGCCGATCGCATACAAGTCTTCGAACGTGGGTTCGACCGTCTCGGAGTTCTTCTGCGTGAGCACGCCAACCATGGCGCTCTCCTGTCCGAGTAGCTCTTCGACCAAGCGCACGCTGCGTGGTCGACCGACGTTGATCGGCACCACGGACATCGGGAAAAGCACCGAATTCCTGAGGGGCAAGATCGCGAGCTGCTCCGGTCGACGTGGTTTGGGGGCAGGACGCATGTTTCCACAGTAATACGGATCGACAGGAGGTCCAGCGACGTGTCGGTTTCGCGTTCCCATTCCTGTTCGCCTGCGTGTTCCCCTTCGCGTTCCGGCCGGCGCGGGGGGACCCTCTTGTACCTAAGTCGCTAGACTCGGCGGCCTGTGGTATCCCCCCGACATGTCGCGTTCGGCACGCCCCCCCGTCCTTGGCGTCTCTTGCTTCGCGCTGGCTTTGGCGCTGGCCGCGGGTTCGTCGCTCCTCGGCTGTGCAGGGGGCGCGAACGCGGGTAGCCCAGAAAGCACGCTTTCCGCGTACGCGCGCGCCGTGCAGCACGGTCAGTTGGCCGAAGCCTATGCCTTGCTCAGCGACGATGCGAAAAAGACGATTCCTTTCGACCAGTTCAAGCGCATGCTTCAGGAAAACCCCGAACAGACTCAGGAGCTCGTTCGGGCGCTCGACCGGCCCTCGACCGGCCCTGCCCGCATCACCGCTCGAGTGAGCGCCGCCGATGGCGAGCCGCTCCTCTTGGTGTATGAAAATGGCGCTTGGCGCGTCGACGGTTCGGCGATCGACCTGTACAGCCAGGCCGCGCCGGAGGCGGCCGCGCAGTCCTTCGTGCGCGCGGTCGAGAACAAGCGCTACGATTTGCTGCTGCGCTTCGTGCCCGATAGCCAGCGTGAGGGCTTGACCGAAGCCATGCTGCGCTCCGCTTGGGAGGGCGATCAAAAGCAGGACATGGCGCGGCTCATCGAGGCGCTCAAGGCCGCGCTGCCGTCAGCCCGCTTCGAGGTCGTGGGTGAGCGCGCGACCCTCGCCTACGGGGCGGGCGGGACGATCGAACTCGTGCGCGAACACGCCGCTTGGAAAGTCGAGGAACTGAAATGACCGCGCGCATTGCCAAGGTCGAACGCCAGACCAAAGAGACGAAGATCAGCGTCGAGGTGAACCTCGACGGCACGGGCGTCTCCAAAATTCAGACGCCGTTGCCCTTCCTCTCGCACATGCTCGACCAGATCGCGCGCCACGGCTCGATCGATCTGTCCGTGGTCGCGGAGGGTGACGTCGAGATCGACGGTCATCACACCACCGAAGACGTCGGGATCGTGCTCGGAAAAGCCGTGCTCGACGCGCTCGGTGATCGCCAAGGCATCCGTCGCTATGGGTCGGCCACGTTGCCGATGGACGAAGCATTGGTGACCGCGGCGCTCGACTTGTCCGGTCGCGCGTTCTTCGTCTGGCGAGTGCCCTTGCCCAAGGCCAAGATCGGCACCTGGGACGTGGAGCTGGCGGAAGTGTTTTTCGAGGCCTTCGCACGCACCGCCCAAGCCAACCTGCATGTCGTCCTTCATGAAGGACAAAACCTGCACCACATCGTGGAGATTTCGTTCAAGGCCTTCGCCCGGGCGTTGCGCGCCGCAACTGAGCTCGATCCCCGGGCGCCGGGAGTCCCCTCCACGAAGGGGATGCTGGTGTGACGTCGCTGGTCGTAGTCGACGTCGGCTTGGGCAACCTCCACTCGGTCGAGAAAGCGCTGGAGCTCGCTGGCCGGGATCATGGGGTCACGCCCGTACGCAGCTCGGATCCAGACGTCGTGCGGCGTGCCGATGCGATCGTCGTGCCGGGCCAAAGCAATTTCGACGGCTTCTTGAAGGCGCTCGGCCCGGAGCTGTTCGAGGTCTTGCGCGAACAGCTGCGCGCGGGCACGCCCTATCTCGGGATCTGTTTGGGGATGCAGATCCTGTTCGAGTCCAGCGAAGAAGCCCCTGGCTTTCAGGGACTCGGCTGGTTCAAGGGGGCGGTCAAGAGATTGCTGGGCGCACCCGGCATCAAGATCCCGCACATGGGTTGGAATTCACTCGAGCTGCGTGCGGGCGGGCACCGGGAGCTCCTGGCAGCCGGGGGCGACGGTGAGCATGTGTACTTCGTGCACTCGTTCCACGCCGTGGCGCTCGAACCCGATGTAACCAAGGCGACCGTGTCGTACGGCCCGAACTCGGTCACCGCCGCCGTGGCGCGCGACCATGTGTTTGCCACGCAATTTCACCCCGAAAAGAGCCAGGCGGCAGGAATTCGACTGCTCTCCAGTTTTATCGGTTCGCTGGCTCCTCGCTAGAGTATCTTCCAAGTATGGCGGAATTGCGTGATGAGACGGACAACAGTGTCGCAACGGACACTGCTGCACTTCGCCCAAGCTACGCCCCCGACCCATCGCGGCCGAGCGCCGCGTCCACCGCTCCGGCGCCGACGGCGCTGCGCCGACGCGAGCACGACTCCGAAGCGCCGTCTTCGAACTTCGACGGTGAAGACTTCCTGTTTCATCTGTACCGAGGCAGTGAGCTGCTGCAGGACAACTGCGTCAGCGAAGCCAAAGAAGAGCTGGAACGGGCGCTGCGGGTCCAGCCCCAGGACATCGAAGGCCAAGGCCTGCTCGGCGTCGTCTATTTTCGGTTGGGCCTCTACCCGCGCGCGCAGGAGATTTACCGAGACATCATCGTCGCGCGCCCCGACGAAATCAGCCCCCGCGTGAATTTGGCGCTGTGTTACTTGAAGACGGGGCAGTCACAGCTGGCCCGCGAATGCTTGGAAGAGGTCACCGCACGGGTGCCCGACCATGTGCGTGCCTGGGGTTACCTCGGGCTCGTCCACGAGCGGCTGGCCGACTACGAAAAGGCGCGTGAGGCTTTCGAGCGGGCCGGGCAGCCGCACCTCGTGCGCCGCATGCAACAGCTGATCGAACAGCTGGCGCAGCTGCCGGAGAGCGTGCACCCACCCGAGCGTGCCGAGGTGCGCGCGGCCGCAGCGGACGCCGTTCAAGAGCTCGAGACGGACGAGCCCGGGTTTTCTCGTGCGAGCGCCGAGGCTCCGGCATCCCGTGCGGGGCTGTGGCGGGCTGTCGAACCCGGCGAAGACGTGCCTGCCGCTTCGCGCGCGCGCCGCTCGTCGCTTCCGGGTCGGCTTGGCCCTGCCGTGCCGGCGGTGCCGGAGCCGGTGGAATTGAGCCGCTCGTCGTTGATCCCGGCTGGCGTCGGCGGCGGTCCGCCTTCGATTCGCGCTCAGTCACCGGGGCCGGAGCCGGTGGTGGCGCCCAGCCGGCGCTCAGCGCTGATTGAAGTCACCACGACCTGGGCGGTGCGCGGTGACTCGGTGCGCGCGCTCCTCGCCCAGGGTGTCGGCTTTACCAACACTCCCTTATCGCGCCGGATGCGCGGCAGCGACCTGACCGAACCACTCGGCGGCCCGGGCTCGCCCTGGGTTCGGCTCAATGGCAGTGGGCAAATCTTGGTTGGGGCCTCACCCGAGCGTGAGTTGTCTGCGCTCGAGCTCAGCGGCACTGCCGTGTACGTGCGGGAGAGCTGTTTGGTGGCGTATGCCGGCAGCGCGCAGCATGAAAATGGGCGTCTGCCGAGCGGCGGGGGCGAGCCCGTGCCGATCGTGCAGATTACCGGGCGCGGCACGGTGCTGATCGAGAGCCGCAAACCGCCGCGGGTGCTCGAGGTAACCGAGCGGCAGAAGCTCGCGGTGCGGGCAGACGACGTGGTGGGCTGGGTCGGTCGCTTGTTGGGGCAGCCGCTCGATTTGGACGCGGCACCGCTCAGGGCGCCGGGCTTCGTCACCTTTTCTGGCAGCGGTTCGGTGCTACTCGATCTGGGTTGATATGGCCAAAGCTGGTTTTCTCTCTCGGCGTCCCGCTCGCCTGACTCAGAGTGAGCGCAAACGCCGCCGACGCTCGTTGAGCGAGGACGCGTTCAACGTACCCAATCTGCTGACGATGGCGCGCGTGGCAGTGATCCCGCTGGTGATCATGCTGCTCGGTCGCGGCTCGCCCAAGGACTGCGTGTGGGCCGCGTTGGTGTACTCTGCGGCGGCCCTCACCGATCTCCTCGACGGCTATTTGGCACGGCGCATGAACGTCGTCAGCGTGCTCGGCAAATTCATGGATCCGCTGGCCGACAAGCTGTTGGTCATGGCCGTGCTGGTGTACATGGTGCCCATGGGGCGCATCCCCGAGTGGGCAGTGGTGCTGCTCTTGGCGCGTGAAATTTCGGTCACCAGTCTGCGCAGCATCGCGAGCAGTGAAGGCGTCGTGATCGCCGCGGGTGACGACGGCAAGAGCAAGACCGCGCTGCAAATGATCGGCATCCTGGCCTTGATCTTGGGTTACCCCTACCACCTCACGCTCGGTCCGCTCGATCTGGGTATGGTGGATTTGGTCAACGTGGGCCGCGCATTGGTCTACATTTCGCTGGTTTTCTCGATCCTGAGCGCCGTTTCCTACCTGCGCCTGTTCGCCGCCGCGGTCGAGGCCAAGGACAAGCGCCGCGCTTGATCGCGGCCCTTTCTCGGTGGGCGTGACAGCCGCCGGAACCCCTGGTAGGAAGCGCCCAGCATGCGCTTTTTCCCTGCCCGTCTCGTCAGCTCGACCAGCTTGGTCACGGTCCTGTTGCTGTCCGTCGTCGTGTCCGGTTGTGGCAAGCAGCAAGAGGGCGAGCGCTGCGGTGATGCCGATAACGCGACCAACAACGACGATTGCGCCGACGGCTTGACCTGCAAGGCGAAGGGCGACTTGCTGAACAACCAGGCCAACCGCTGCTGTTACCCGGGCGACCGCGTGACTGATTCGCGATGTGAGCCGTCGAATGGCGCCTCCCAAGCCGCCAGCCAGGGCATGGGCGGCGCCGCCAACAGCAGCCCCGGCAGCTCGGCGGGTGCCGCGGGTGAGGACGGCTGAGGTGCCTTCCGGGTCAGCGTTGGCTGCCCTGGGTCGCGAGGCGCTGCTCCTCGCATTGGCCGTTTCGCTGCCGGTGGTCGCCGTCGCGGCGCTGATCGGTCTGATCGTTGCCGTGTTGCAAGCCGCGACGCAGGTGCAGGACGCGACGCTCGGCCACCTACCGCGCTTGCTCGTCGTGGCCGTGGTCTTGGCGCTGCTCGCACCCTGGATGGGCTCCGAAATCGCGGCCTTCGCACTGCGTGCGTTCCACGGTGGTTGAGGAGGCCGAGGGCGTGGTCGTGCTCACGCCCAGCGATCTCGCGCGCGTTCGCGGCGGCGAGCGCGTGCGCGTGGCCGGTCGGGTGAGCGCGGTCCACGAAGACGGGTGTGAGCTCGGGGACGCCTTCGCGAGCGTGCGCGCGGTGTTTTCCGGAACCGCGGTGGGTCCCGGTGATCTGCTGGTTCTGGACGCCAGCTTCGATGGGCGTATGCTGGCCGATGCGCGCGTGCTCGAGCACGCCTGCTACGCCGAACCGCGCGGAGACGGCGATCTGGCGCGCTTCGTTTGGCAGGGCGTCGCTCGCAATCTGCAAGCGCGGGCGCGCGCCCTGAGCGCGGTCCGCGACTATTTCTCGCGCGAGCATTTCTTGGAGGTCGAGACGCCATTGCGCGTGCCGGCGCCCGGGGTCGATCTGCATCTCGACGCGATCCCCGCCCGCGGCGGCTATCTGATCACGTCCCCCGAATTGCACATGAAGCGGCTACTCGCGGCCGGCTTTCCGCGCGTATTCCAGCTCGCCCGCGCCAGCCGTCTGGACGAGCTCGGCCGCCTGCACGAGCCGGAATTCAGCATGCTCGAGTGGTACCGAGCCTTCGCCGATCTCCCGCAAATGCTCTCGGACACCGAGCAACTCTTGCGCGTGGTCGCCGAGCGCGTGTCGGGCCGGGCGCGGTTGTGCGGGCCGACCGGGCAAGCCTACGAGCTCACGCTGCCTTTTCAGCGTGTCACCGTGCGCGAGGCATTCCAAGAGTACGCCGGGATCGCCGACGCGGTGGATCTCGCTCACACGGACGAGGCTCGCTACTTCGAGCTCCTGGTGAGCCAAGTCGAGCCCGGACTTGCACGCGAGCCGGCGCCTTTGTTTCTGTGGAAATATCCGGCCAATCAGGCTGCGCTGGCGCGCTTGTCGGACGAAGACCCGAGCGTTGCCGAGCGCTTCGAGCTGTACGTGGGGGGCGTCGAGCTGTGTAACGGCTTCGATGAGCTCACCGATCCGAGCGAGCAGCGGCGCCGGTTCGAGCTCGATGCGACGCGGCGCGCGAGCGAAGGCCGCGCGATCTATCCGATCGACGAGCGCTTCCTCAGTGGGCTCGCGAGCGGTATGCCGCGCGCGGGCGGGAACGCGCTCGGCTTCGATCGTCTGCTGATGCTGGCCACGGGCGCGAGTGAGCTCGCGGAAGTGATCGCCTTCCCTGCGCGCGTGATCTGAAAGCCTGCAGGGATCACTCGTAGCGAATGATCGACAAGCAGGATGCCGGCGCGAGGCGTTCGCGCCCACCGAGCGAACCGAGCTCGATCACGAAGGCATAGGCGATCACGAACGCCCCTTGGCGATCCACCAGTTCGCCCGCGGCAGCGGCGGTGCTGCCCGTGGCCAACAAGTCGTCCATGACCACGACGTGTGCCCCTTCACGCAGCGCGTCGCGGTGCATTTCCAGCTCACTCTCCCCATACTCGAGCGAGTAGCTCACCTTGTCCGTGCCGCGCGGCAGCTTACCCGGGCGACGCACGGGCACGAAGCTGGTGTTCAGTCGTGCGGCGAGCGCACCGCCGAAAATGAAGCCGCGCGACTCGACGCCCACGACGGCATCCACCTGTTCGCCGACGAAGCGATGCGCGATCGTGTCGAGCACGATGTGAAAGGCACGCGGATCGGCGAGCAGCGGCGTGATGTCGCGAAACAACACCCCGCGCTGCGGGAAGTCCGGCACCTCGCGCACGAGTCCGCGCACGTACGCGAGCGAGTCGAACTGGGCTGCCTCGTCGATGCGAGACGGCTTCTCGGACGACAGCTCGGCGGCCTTCTTCAGTTCGACGCCGCGGGGAGTCGGCTGGGATCGAGCTGGGACCGGCTTGTTCGGTTTTGCGAACGTGCCTTTTCTAACCGCCATGCGTCGCATCGTAGTCGGCCGCGCGCAAACTCACAAATCCAAGGCGGGACCGGCACCCAGCACCCGGCAAGCTTCCATCACACCACATCGGCCACCAGCCGGGTCAGGAACTCATCGTTCTCGCGCGCCCACAGGTCCAGCGAGAGCGCGGTCAGGCTCGCGACGCCGGCGTCGAAAGCCTCCGTGTCCGAGCCCGGGAGCGCCTCGCTTTCAGCGCTCGGACCGCCCAGCCAGAGGTATTCTCGGCCGCGCGGGTCGCGCCGAAAGTCGACCTCGTCGTGGTAGATGCGCCGACCCAAACGCGTGGCGCGCAAGGCCGTGTAGCCTTTTGGAACGTTCAAATTCAGGAGCAACGGCGTGGTGACCGGGCGGAGGAGCAGCGCTTGCACCACGCGGCGCGCGAGATCGGCCGCGCGCTCCATGTTCGCGTCGAAAGGCGTGGACACGGCCAATGACGGGATGCCCTTCAGCGCGGCCTCGCGCGCGGCCGCCACGGTGCCGCTATAGAACACGTCGTCGCCCAAGTTGACGCCATGGTTCACGCCCGACACGACCGCGTCCGGCCAGCGCGGTAAGATTCGGGTCTTGCCGTGGAGCGCGACGTACACGCAATCCGCGGGCGTCCCGTCGATGGAAAAGACCCCCGGCGAAGGCTCGAACACCCGCAGCGGGCGGTGAACGCTGAGCGCATGGCTCGTGGCACTCTGTTCGATTTCGGGGGCGCACACGACGACCTCCGAGAATTCACTCAAGGCGCGACGCATGGCATTGATGCCCTGGGCTCGATAGCCGTCGTCATTGCTGAGCAGGATCAGTGGGCGCACCATGACTCGGACGCTAGCACTACTGCCCCCATGGACGCTGCGCCGACGAATCGGCTAACGTCATGCCCGTGTCGGGCGAGGCGTCTGACGAGCAAATCGTCCAACAGATCCGGGCCATGGTCGAGGCCGAGTTGCAGCGCCGCGGCTGGCCCGACAAGCCGCGCTGCGAAGGCCAGCAAATCGTTCTCGGCAAGGGTGCCACGCAAGCGCGGGCCGACCTGAGCGGTTCGATCAAACAATGGGACAGCTTACCTGACGATTTACGTCAGCGGCGCGCGCAGCAGATCGCTCAACTCTTATGCGAAGCCACGCAGCGAGGGCCGGTCGTCTCGCGTCGACCACGGGAGTCCCGAGCCAAAGGCTGGAACCCGCTTTCGTTCTTCGGGAGGGTGATCAGCTTCGTGCTGGCGCTGGCCGTGATCGTCGTCACCTACCGCTATGTTCGCGCTCCGAACCGCGCGAACTCGCCGCTCGCGGCCGTCGACCTTTTGCTCGACCGCGCGGGCGCGGTCGCGAGCTCGGTCGCCAGCGCCGTCGCCAGCACACGAGCGCCGAGCTACGACGCCAGCAACGCCGAGCACGAACGCGCCGTGATCGCCAGCGCGGCTTGCGGCAAGTCGCGAACGCGCGTGGCGCGCGGCGGCAGCGTGGGTCCGACCGACGTGGAGGGTTGGCAAGTCGAGCTCGTCTTGCTCCGCCGCGGGCCGCCCGTGAACTTGAGCCAAATCTCGGCACTCTCGCAGTTCGTGCAGCGCCGCGCGGGCTCGACGACAGGGGCGCTGGTCTGGGCGAAGGCAAGCTCGCTCGTCGCCGAGCAGAGCTCGAACGCCCAAGTCGAGGTGCGCGCGCTGCCGCCGCTCGGCAAGCGGAACGTGAGCGGCGTGAGCTTCGTGTTCTCGGGCCCGTATGTGGTCCCGTATTTCACGGAAGATCTGCGCGTCGACTACTTCCGCCTGGCGGACGCCATGGCCGATGCGCTCGGCGCCACGGATGGCGCGCTGTTCGCGCATTGCGCCGATAGCGAAGCGCACCACGTCGGAGCATGGTTTCTCGGCACGACACCGGGTTCCGCGCTGGCGTCGTTGATTTATTTCATGGAGAGTTATTCGGACATGCCGGTGCTGAAGCCCGAAGTGTTCGGCAGCAGTACGGACCCTGCGCGCCGCGGGCATGCTTTCGACTCGATCGAGCAGGCGGCCGGCGCGCTCGGTCGGTCTTCGGTAGCCACGCTGGTGGGCAGCGAGCTTGGAATGATCTCCGGGCAGCCCAACAAGCCCGCGCGGCTCACCTTCCCGTTTCGCGACGGAAACCGCGCCTCGCGCGCGGGCTTGCAAGCGGCGCGTTCGCTCGGCCTTTCGAGTGAACGCTAGCTGCCGCTGCCCGCGAGGATCGCCTTGAGCTCGCCGCTCTCGTTCAAGCTGGTCACGATATCGCAGCCGCCGACCAACTGACCGTCCACGTATAGCTGGGGAAACGTGGGCCAGTTCGAATATTCTTTGAGGCCACTGCGCAAATCTGCGTCCGCGAGAATGTTCACGTCGCGAAAGTCCGCGCCGTTTTGCTTGAGCAAACCGAGCACCTGTGCGGAAAAGCCGCACTGCGGGAAATTCTTGTTCCCCTTCATGAAGAGCACGATTCGGTGGCTCTCGATCGTGCTCTTGATCCGTTCGCGTAGCGCGTCGTCCATCTCATCCTCCGCTGATTTTTGCCCAGGCTTCGGGCGTATAGGTCTTCAGTGCCAACGCATGGATCGCGCCGTTCATGGCGGAACCGAGCGCGCCGTACACCAGTTGGTGTTGCTCGATCAATGACTTGCCGGCAAAGGCGCTGGAAACGATGCGCGCTTGGTAATGATCGCGGGTGCCGGTCAAATCGACCAGTTCGAGCTGGGCGTCGCCGAAGCGCGCCTTGAGCAAGCGTTCGACTTCGGCGGGCTCGATCATGCGTGGCGGCTTTTTGTGACGCAGGGACTCCGGCTTGTCAACCGGTACCCGCGAATTTGCACGGCATTTCCGCGCGGTTTCAATCCTTGGGCGGCAACGGCGTGCTCAGCTTGAGCTGGCGAATCGCATCTCGGAAGCGCACCTCGAGCTCGGAGCCGCGCAGGCCGAGCTCGACCAACTTTTTGGTGATCTGATCCAGGCGGTTCGTGACGTCGGCCAGGCGCGCGGTGAGAGTCGCGCGCAGATCCGCAGCTTGCTTGTTCTTCTCGATGGCTTCCAAGCTGAGCCGGGTTTCGCGCGCGGATTTTTCGAGCTCTGTCTGGCTTTGCGTCAGCGCGTATCGTTCGTCGCTGACCTTCTTCAGGGCATCGCGCCCGGCCCAGGCTTGGGTCAGGGCCGCCGCCAACGCTTGGTCGGCGCGCGGGTCTGCGAGATAAGCCTTTACCGCTTCGTCGGCGACCGGTGACAGCCAGTCCGTCCGCTGCCGCGCGGGCATTCGCTCTTCCACGGTGAGCTCGCCGCGGCCGGCGGCTTGGACGACAATCGGGACGAGCGCGCTGCCGCTGCCCAGGTTGTCTTCGGTACCCGCAGGCGGCTTGTACAAGCGCGCCGCGGCGAGCCGCGGATGGCGCACGAGCAACTTGGCGCTCTGCTCGCTGCCATTTTTGATCTTGTACAGAGTGCGCGTCACGCTGTCGCGCTCCACCACCAGCTCCCCGGCTTCGATCTTGAATAGGCGTGCGCCGAGCTCCAGATTGTGGCGTTCACTCTCGACGGCCAAACTGCGGTCGAGCGCGAAGGGCACGGTGGCGGTGGCCTTGGGCGGCAACGGATCGAGCATGCCCTGCCCGAGAAATGCGCCCTTCTCGAAGACCGCGATCGGCCCGCGTTCCAAGAGACCGTTCGTCGCATTGGTAAAACGTGCGACGCGGAACGGGTGGCTGCTGGAGTCGGGCACCCCACCATCGGGCGCGAACAGGAACACGGCCTCCCCGGCCACCCGTTGGTTGATCAACAAGACCATCGTGGCGCTGGCGTCGGGCACGGTCACGCGCACGGGAAGTTGATAGCGCGTGGCGCCAGAGTCCACGCGCACCGCGGCCAGGGCATTCATTCGCCGTGGCGCGCTCAGACCGGCCTGGTCGAGCTCGGGCCCGGACGTGCGCTCCTCCTCTTGCTCATCCTTGTAAGACTTGGCGTCCTCGAACGCGTCCGCCGGTTTTGGAGCG
>DASSMT010000113.1:0-20368 GCA_035688655.1 Polyangiaceae bacterium
ACAGCCCAGCATTTGGAGATGAGTTTTGGGGTTGGGGCCCCAAAACCTGAGGGTGGGGCCCCGCTGGATTCACTCCAGCGGGGCGGGAGCTGAGCTCCCGACGACAGCGGCCCCAAAACCTGAGGGTGGGGCCCCGCTGGATTCACTCCAGCGGGGCGGGAGCTCAGCCCCGACGACAGAGAACCTTGGTTCACGCCCTGCGAACGGCTGTTCGTGGGGCGTTGTCGTACCTGGGATTAATTCGGCAATTTTGCAGCCGTATCGGCTGGCATACCGACTGCAACTCCGGCTTGGCAATGAACACCACCCTGAACCGCGCGCTGTGCTTGCTTGCCCTTCCGCTCACCTTCGCCGTCACCGGTTGCCCGAAAGAGAGCGAGCTCACCACCGCCGAGGCGCAAGAGTCGCTGCAGCAGGCGGCGGCCTCGTCGCAGGCCGAGAATCTCGCGGCTGCGAGCGTGGACATTTCGACCAACTTCACCATCGGCGGCGCGCTCGAAAAGGCCGCGGGTGAACTGAAGACCTTCATCGACTCACAGCTGCCGTGCGCGGACGTCACCCTGGAGGGTGCGACGTTGACGGTCGAGTACGGCGTGAACCCCGGCAATTGCGTGTATCGCGGGCACACCTTCAGCGGCTCGAGCTCGATCACCGTCAGCAAGAACGCGATGAACGAAGTCGTGGTCGACCACGTGTGGAGCGCGCTCTCCAACGGCCAAGTGAAGCTCGACGGCACCGCGCACGTGACCTGGAACTTCAGTGACCAGACGCGCCACGTCGTGCACGACGTCACCTGGACTCAGCTCGCGAGCGGCCGCACCGGCAAAGGCACCGGCGATCGCACGCAAAGGCCGCTCTCCGGCGGCATCACCGAGGGCATCCAAATCGACGGCAGCCGCAGCTGGACCGGAGCACGCGGCACCTGGGATTTGGCCATCGACGGCGTCCAAGTGCGCTGGTCGGATCCGGTTCCGCAAGCCGGCAGCTACTCCCTCAGCACGCCCTTCGACAAGAGCGTCTCGATGAATTTCACCCGCGTCGACGCAGACACGATCAAGGTGACGGTCGCGGGCTCCAAGAAGGAGTTCAGCTTTACCGTGTCCAAAGCCGGCTCGATCAGCTCGAACTGAGGCTTTGGTTTTGGGTTAGCGGGCGCGGCGAGCGCGGCGCGGCGCGTAGCCCGAGTGCCGGCGCGTCGTGCAGGCGGCGTGGAGTTTTCATGGAGATACTCCGTGCGAGCTTTTTGGAGCTTGCCCGATGCTACTTCTTTCGAGATGCGCGTTGATGGGAAGTGGCAGCGTTTGTTCGTGCGCGGGGGTTGTCTATTGCTCGGCCTCTTGGCGGCGCGGCTGTTTGCGCCCTGGGTTTGTGGTCGCGATGCAAGCGGGTGGCTCGACGGCGATGCAGGCCTTCAAAACGGACTTGCGCAGGAGTTGATTGCGTTCGAAGCCAGCGACGACGCCGAGCGCGCCGCCGCTTCCCACGCGGCGCCGAGTGATCGCTTCGCGGGGGAGTGGGCGCTGGTCACCCACCAAATGACCGCGCTCGGTTTGGCGCAGCTTTGTCTCGCCCATCCGGAGCTGCGCGCGCGCTACGCACCGATTGCCACGCGGGCTGCGCTCAAGAGCCTGCTGCCCGAAATGCGTCAGTTCGGCACCAACGCGTGGCACGGTGAAGACGCGCTGAGCAGTCTGACCAGCAGTCACGGTCACGCCTATCTCGCCTATGCCGCGCTGGCGGTCAGCATGGCGCGCTTGGTCGATCCGGCGTTTCCTGCAAAGCAGGCCGCGACGCACGATGCCCTGATCGCGGCCTACCAGCGCCGCTTGCTCGCGTCCGAGTCGGGCTTGATCGAGACCTATCCCAGGGAGGCGTACCCGACGGACGTCGCGGCCGTGGCTGCCGCGATCGCGGTGCACGGGCGCGCCACGGGCGTCGATCACTCGCGCGTGCTCGAACACTGGCTGAAACGAGTGCAGACACGTCAGATCGACGCAAAGAGCGGCTTCGTCTTTCAGCGCATGAGCGCGGCGAGCGGAGAGCCCCACGATGCTCCGCGCGGCTCGGGCACCGGTCTTGCGGCATACTACGCCGGCTTCGTGGATCGCGGGCTTGCCGAACAACTCGCCGCGGCGCTCTTCCGTCACGAACAGAGCTTTTGGGGCTTTGGAGCGATCGCAGAATACGCAGCTGGCCACGTCGGCGGCGGCGACATCGATAGTGGACCGGTGTTGTTCGGCGTGTCGGTGGCTGCCACCGGTTTCGCGCTCGCTCCAGCGCGCGCGCTCGGACATCGCGACTCGTTCGAGCACCTCTATCGAACGACCGCGCTGTTCGGCTTGCCCGCGTCGTTCGGCAGCGGCTTTTGGTTCTCGAGCGGCGGACCTATCGGCAATGCGCTCTTGTTTGCCTTTCTCACTTCTGGTCCGGAGCTCGCCGCGTGAAGTCGAGCGCTCTGGCCCTGCTTCGCAAGCTCACCCACGCGGTGCGACCGTTCCGCGCGGCGATCATTCTTTGGCTCGTCTACGAGTCATCCGAGCTCGTTTTCTTCGAGCTTTCGCGCCGGCACGGCTTGCTGCAAGGCGTGAGCGTAGTGAGTCTCGGCACGCTGCTGTTTGGCGTGTGGCTGCTGGTGCTACGGTTCGCGCTGCTGTTCTATTTGCCGTTCGCGCTTGTCTCTCGTGTTGCGTCCCGCATCTGGCTCGGGCTGGGGCGCGGATGGATGCCTGTGACGCCCTGGACGAGCGGCAGATAGCGACTGGCCGGGTACTCGGCCATGAACGTTCGAGTGTGAGCGCGTGCTTCGGACATACGCCCCGTGTCCACGAGCAGCGTCACGATCAGCGCGCGGCGCGCTTCGGCGATCACTCCTCTGGCGTTCGACTCTGCGTCGGCGGCGAGCGCCAGCGATAGCGCGCGCGGCTTGTCGCTGACGGATAGGGACGCGAGTTTTCGCAGGGTGCTCTCTTCGTCCAGGCGCTGGACCGCGGAAAAAACGTTGGCAGAAACGTTGGCAGAAACGTTGGCAGAAGCGCTGCTGATCGTCGCGCTGAGCATGCGCCCGCTTGGCGCGGCAGCGGATTCGTGTTCGGCGCCGCGCAAAGCTCGATCGCTCGCGCTCGGCGCGGCCGGCCGCGCGTTTTGCGGCCAGAGCCGCCAGGCGCAGAAGACGATCGCGCCGGCGAACAGCGCCGCCAGTAGCCTGTAGACGAACGCTCGCATCAGAACTTTGCTGGGCAGCCCTTGCTGTCGGCGAACGCTTTCAGTAGCGGCAGGTTCGCGGCCTGTTCGAAATGATGCCAGGGCCAGGCACCGGCGTAGCCGTTCGTCCACCAGCTTTCCAAGATTTGTCCGAACATCGTGTTGTCGCCGCTGTCCGAGAACGGCATGCTCTGCAGGAAGAACTCACCCATGATCGTCGGGTGTGCGGGATAGCCGAGCTTGTCCGGGGTCAGCGTGTAGGGCCAGTACTGGTTCACCCAGCCGTAGATGTGCGGCTGATTGACGTCGAGCGGTAGATCGCCGAATGCCCAGGACCATTTCGCGGCGGCCCATCCGACGCTCGTGAATGCGGCCGGCGTTTCCTGTTTCAACACTGCAGCCGCTTCCGAGATCAGCGCTTTCATGTCGGCGAGTGAAACGGGATCGAGGTCGTCGTTGGGGTCGAAATCTTGCGAGTTTTGCCCAGTGGGCATGATGGCCCACTCCGGTTCGTTGACGATGTCCCAACCGATCAGCCTCGCGCTGTGCCCGCTGGTCGCGGCTGCGTGTGCCAGCGGTTTGACCACGTTTGCGATCAACTTGGCGCGTCGCGCAGGCGTATTCACGAGGCCGGTAATGCTGCGTATGACCACGCCTTCGCTGGTCTTCTTTGGGCGAAAGCCATCGAATGAGAACAGCGTCGGCACGAGGTACACATCCGCCTGCTCGGCCAGCTCGAGCGCTTTGGCCACGTCAGCGAGTGCGGTCGGCGAAACACCAGTGGGGTCGTCCGAAGCGTCGAACTGAACCCCATCGCTGCGGAAATCCGGGAACACCCACCAGCGGATCAGCGACGCGCCGCCCGTCTTCATCTCCTGCAAGTCAGCCGCGTAGCCCGCGGCCGCGCCAGAAACACCCTGAATACTCCACATCGCAAGCCCGCCGAAGTCCGCGCCGAAGTTGCGCCAAGCGTAGTTGACGCCGAGCCCGAAGCGCTTCTTGCACGCAAAGCTGATGCCGGTCGGCATGGGACAGGAATCGGCAGGCGCCATCGTGCAGTCGGTTGGCACCGCGCCATTGCCGCCCGTCGGCGCCGCGCCGCTGGAGCCGAGGCTGCCGCCGTTCGCCGCGCCGCCCGCAGGGCTACCACCGCTGTTCACCGCGCCGCCCGCAGGGCTGCCACCGCTGTTCGCCGCGCCGCCCGCAGGGCTGCCACCGCCGCTCGCGCTCGCACCCGCGCCGGCCATTGCCGAGCCCGCGCTCGCCACACTCGCGTCGGAAGCGTCGGAGCCACAACCGGCGCTGCCGAGAGCGACCCAAAAAAGCCCGCAGCACACTTCGATGCGTCGCAACATGCGCGCTAGCGTAGCGTCACTTACTCAGAAATCGAAGTCTGCTCTCGCTACCGCGGTTTACCGAAGATCGAACCCCGGGGGCGAAGAGCCGGTGAAAGGCCACTCAGGCCGCACGGCTCGGTGCAATCAGCCTGGCGACGCGCTGCACGACGTCTGCGCGGGCGGCGGCGAATTCCTTCCGCTGCAGTGCGGCGGAGTGGATGCCCCATGGTTCCCAGCCTCCGTTCAGCGCGGGCTCCGGCAAACTCTCTTGCATCCGCTTGGGGAGCACGCGGACCGCGCCCGCAAGCGCATGGGCTACGGGCTTTCCGCCTTCTGCCAGGCACCACTCGACCACGTCCCAACCGTGTGCGGCGTGTCGGCCTTCATCGGCCGCAATTTGCTTGAGGATGGCGATGATCTTGGGGTGCTGGGCGCGCCGCGCCAGCTTGGCGATGATGCGCGCGGAGACGCCTTCATGCAGGGCGCCGTCGATCAGCGACAGGACGGCGAGCTCGGCCAGCGCCACGCTGCGCACGCGAGACAGGGTGCTCACTCGCTGGGCTTCTGGAAATGCTCCTGGGCTCTCCTCTTTTCCATCGAGCGCGTGCGCCAACGCGAAGCAGGCCTCGGTGTGACGGATCTCGTCGAGCGCGTCTTGGTTGGCGCTGGTCACGAGCGAAGGCGGTGCACCGAGCGCCATCAAATCCAGCGTCAGCCGCGCGAAGCTGGCGACCGAGGCATGCTCGGTGCGTCCGTTCTCGCGCCATTGCTCGCCGACACCCGGCGGCGCATGGACTTCACCGTCGAGCGCAAGCGTGGTGTCGACCCAATCCGCACCCGCGACGACTGGCGGCAGCAGCACGCGTCCGAGGCGCCGCAGCTGGCGGCCACGGGCGAAGTCCGCGCTGGCCAAGAGCGTGGTGAGTGCGCCGAACGCAGCCATGGCCAAGCCCAGGAAGCCGAGCATCACGTTCATGACGGCGCCGAGTGGACCACTTGCCACGTTTTGCCCGCGCCAGAGATTGGCGAGCCCACTGACCGCGCCGGCTAACGCGAGCAGCGTGGATAGCCCGAAGCCAGGGATGCCGATCCAGCGAACCGCGGCTCTGGTGTGGCCGAACCAGACCTCCGCCGTGAACGTCAGCAGGAACACGGCTGCGGCGAGCCCGAGCAGGACGAGCGGCGTGCGTGGCCGCTTCGGCCGAGGCTTTCGCTCGACGCGCTCGCTGCGCAATGCAGTCGTGCCCCCGGAATGGAGCGTTTCCACCAGCGTATCGACGTGTTGCACGCGACTCCTCCTAGCTGCGAGTGACAGTAAGTACGCCCGGCAAGGCGATCGTCTTCCCGTCTCTCACCCGCTGCAACCAGAAACGCGGGTCCACGCACTGGTTAGGACGCCGCGGCCGTCCGCGGACTGGGAGGCACAGGCGACCCGCTTGCCATCGCTCTCGGCGAGCGTGTTAGCGTCGCGCCCATGAAAGTTGCTTTGGGGATGGTGGTGTTGGGTGTGGTCGCGGGTTGCTCGGGCGGTGGCGGTGCGGGTCCGGGCGCCGCGCCCGGTGTGAGCGGCGCGAGCGGTGCGAGCGCTGCCGCCGGTGCCAGCGGTGAGACGACTGCCGTGGCTGGCGCTTCGCCGAATGGCGAGAGCGGTCGCGGCGGTTCGGATGCGCAAGGCGGGGGCCCCGGCGCTGCCGGCTCCGCGGGGCTGGGCGGCACGGGCGAAGCCGGCGGCGCGAATTTCGTCCAGCTGCCCCCGGGCAGCAAGGAAGTCGACGGTGTGGTCAATTTGGTCGATGCCGACGCAGCGGCGGAGCTCGACCAATTCATCGTCAACGAGACCCGCACGTATCCGACCGCGCGCCACAGCCTCAACAAGTCGTTGAATCTGTTCTTGGAGCGCTACCTGGAGAACTACGATTTCGTGTTTTTCTTCACCGACCACCTCGTGCCAAACACGAATGTGGCTGCCAAATTCGAGGACGTGACGCGCAAGGCAGAGCCCGGCGGCACGCTCGCGTCCGAGATCGCGGCTGAAGGCTACGAAACGACCGGACGTGTCCGAGGCGTGATCGGCGTGCAATACACCGCGGGAAGTCAACCCGCGATCGCCCACGAGGTCATGCACCATTGGGGCGTGTACTTGGACGACAAGTTCGGCTTTGGGAAGGCCCTCGACGACGCCAACGGTGCTGCGCTGCACTGGGGTTATACGAGTGTGAACGGTCAGCTCGGCGGCTTCGACGGCAGCACCTTGCGCTGTGAGACGCCGGCGAACGCCTTGCCGCCGAACTGCACGCCGCTCGCCAGCGGGCGTACGCGCTACGTCACGGGTGTCTACGCGCCGCAAACCAACACCTTTCGTGACGTGCCGTACGCGCCGCTCGAACTGTATTTGATGGGGCTCCTGCCCGCTTCGGAGGTGCCGCCGTCGATTCAAATGCTCACCGGCGCGACCTTTCCGGTATTCAGCGCCGATGGGCTCACCGCCACCACTGAAGCCGCGGGCGTCACCACGCTCAACTTTGCCGACATCCAAGCCCGTCATGGCACGCCGCCGCTGCTGCCCGAAAGCGCTCGGCATTTCGACGCCGCGTTCGTGGTTCTGTCGGCGACGCCCGTGCCCGACTCGGTCATGAGCGACGTTGCCACGTGGGCGGCGACTTTCGGCGATCGCAAGAGCAGCCAACTGTTGTCTTTCAAGCAGCTCACCGGAGGTCGCGCCACGATGAACACCGTGCTCGGCGCGCGCCGCGAAGTCGGCACGAGTATGCCGCCGGCGCGCGCCGCGGCTTCCTGCGACCTCGTGGCGCAAGATTGCAGCCGGCCCGAGCTCGCCTGCTACCTGCAGGGCACCGGGGTCTGCGGGCTCAGCCGCAACCAACCGCGGAACGCGCCCTGCAGCACGCCGTTCGACTGCGCTCGCGGTCTCGATTGCATCTCCAACGCCAATAGCCCGAACGACTTCAAGTGCTCGCCGTATTGCGATTCCGCCTCGGGCGCGGCTAGCGCGGTCGCGTGCAGCGTGCTGTGCCCCGGGAAATACGCGATCTACACGCACCAAGGCAGCGAGATAGGCGCCATTTGCGTGCCTGATTGAGCAAGGCCGCGCGCGACGCCTCGTGCCATGCGGCACTCCGAAGTCGGCCCGAGGCCGTGCGCGCTCAGCCTTTGCGCGCCCAACGCGCAAACCCCTGCAAGCCGGGGATCTGATAGCTCCAAAATGCTTCGATCCCTTGGCGGATCGCCCGCGGGTCATCGCTGTGCGCCAGGATGCTGGCGAGCGTGCTGCGCGTGCTCTCGAAGATGCGCGTCAGCACGAGCCGCGCGGCCGCCGTAATTCGAACGTTCGAGCCACTGCCGCGAATTTGCTCCAGGGTTTTCTCGAACAAGAGCCCCACGAAGCGCTCGCCATAGCTCTCGTAGGCGCTACCGTGTGCGCGATCGAGCAGCACGACCACGGCCAGCCGATGCTCGAGCCAGAAATCGAGCATCTGGGCGCCATAGTCGTGGTTCGGTTTGAATGGCGCGCCCGCAGGCAGCTCGGCGAGCGCGCTCACCCGCTGCTCGATCAGCTGCTCGAAGCGCGCCGCGAGCTCGGGCGGGATGGCCGCCTCGAACAACTCGGTCTTGCTCGGGAAGTAGCGATACAAGCTCGCCGCACCAAGTCCGGCGCGCTCGGCGATGGCGTTCATGGTTGCGCCGAGATAGCCCTGCTCAGCGAACACTTCCAGGCCCGCGCTCAAGATGCGCGCCCGGATTTCGGGTTTCAGAACCTGCGGCATCAGCGCTCGATGATGCGCGGAAACGAGTACGGAGCCCAGCGCTCACGCCACGGCTGCGCCGCCTCCAGCTCGTAAGCCAGCTGCAGCAATCTGGCATCTTCGCCCACGTTGGCCGCAAAATGCACGCCGATCGGCAGATTATCCGGCGACCAATGCAGCGGCACGGACATCCCCGGGCAGCCCGCGATATTGTGAATCGGCGTGTAGCCCACGGCTCGCGAAGTACGCGCGATGAGCTCGGCAGAGTCGACGAGCGGCGAGAGATGACCGAGCCGCCACGGCCCTTCACTGAGCGTCGGCGTGAGCACCACGTCGCACTCGGCAAACACGCGCAAGTATTCGGCCGCGGCTCGCTCGAAGGTCGCGCGGGCGGAAGCCATGGCGTCCGCGCCACTCGCTCGAAAGGCGCGAATCAGGGCCCAGGTGAAGGGTTCGAGCTCATCGTCGCGCACGGGCGCGCCGCGCATCGCGCCGAGCATTTCAGTCATGCCCGCCATTGCTTCGCCAGCGCAGAGAAAAAAAGCAGCGCCGAGCGCGCGGCCCTCGATGGCAGGTGCGACGATGGGCCGAACCTCGTGGCCCAGGGCTCGGCACAACTCCGCGGCTTCGTCGAACGCGCGGCGCACGACCGGATCCGGCTCATCGCCCATGAGTGTGCGCGTGAAGGCACCGATTCGCAGGCGCTTCGTGCTGGCTTCGCGCACATAGCCAATGACGGGCAGCGGACCACTCTGGCTTTCGGTCACGGATAGGAACAGCGCGCTGTCGCGCACCGAGCGCGTGACGCAGTGATCGCTGATCAAGGCGATGAACGCGGCACCGCCGGTGGTGGCTGGAACGGTGCGACCGCGGCTCGGCTTGAAGCCGAACAAGCCACATACCGAAGCCGGAATGCGAATCGAACCGCCGGCGTCGTTCGCGTGCGCGAGCGGCACGAGCCCCGCTGCGACGGCCGCTGCCGCGCCCCCCGAGGAGCCCGCGGCAGAGCGCGAAATGTCCCACGGGTTGTGGGTGACGCCCTCTTGCAAGGTTTCGGTGCTCCCGAGCAAGCCGAACTCCGAAGCCGCGCTCTTGCCCACGACGACCAAGCCCGACTGATCGATGCGCTCACTGTACGGGGTCGCTGGGGCCTGCATGTTGTGCGCGAACGAGCGCGAGCCCATGCCCCAGCGTAGGCCAGGATACGGAAACAGGTCTTTGAGCAGCGTGGGCACGCCTTTGAACGGGCCAGCGCCAGGTTCGAACGCGCGAGCGCGCGGCCAATCCAGACTGACCGTGGCATGGATCAGCGGTTCACAACGCGCCATCCGCGCGGCACACGCGTCGAGCAACTCCGAAGCCGAGAGCTCGCCCCGCGCGACCAGCTCCGCCTGCCCGACGCCGTCCAAACGAGCCAGAAAATCAAGGTTCTCTCGGGGCATCTTGCGCTCCTTGGTTGAAACGCGAATACTATAATCGCGTTTGAGAGGTGCGCAAGTACGCTTCAGGCCGGGCGCGTGGCCCTGCCTGCCACGGCTCGGCAGAGCGCTTAGAAATGCCCCATCCAGGTCAAGTTGAGGCTGTGATCGATGTCGCTCGTGCCCTCGCGCGCGTGGCGCGGCCAGATCGCGTATTCGGCCAAGAACGAGGTGTTGTCGTTGAACTTGATGCCGACACCCGGGACGTGGAGCAGCTCTTCCACTTCGACGTCGGAGTAGCGCGCAATGCTGAGGTTGTAGCGGACGGTCACCGGCACGGGCGAAAGCGTGTACTCCGCGCCCGCCAACAAGTACGTGTTGTGCGCGGACGCCCGCGCTGGCGCTGGTGGCGTCGTCGTCGGATCGCCGGGGTACGGGAAGGCGTTTACGTTGGCGCCGGATTGGTGCAGCACTTCGCCCCAAAAGCCGAGCCCGCCCCAGGTGAGCTTGCTGTCGACGGCGTAGCGAAATACCGAGTTCGAGCCGCTCGGCAGATCGGCTTCGAAGTGTTCTCCCGAAAAGCCGAGCTCGAGCTTTGCGCTCTTGGACAGCTGCAGAAACGGCTGGATCCGGGCGAGCAGCGTGTTGCGGCGCCGCGCGCCGGGAATCGAAATCGTGTCGCGTCCCACGAGGGACGCATTCGTGTGTCCGTCGACGACGAAGAACTGCGCCCAGAAGGCCGCGCCGAAGGTGTGACCCAGCTTGCCTTCCAGCGAAATGCCTGCGTTCGGGTCGAGCTTGAGCCCTTCGTAAACTTGGATGTTGCCGTAGAACGTGCCATCCCAGAACAGGCCGAGCTGCTTGTAGAGCTTGCCCACTTTGAACACGACCGGCGCCGCATCGACGAACAAATACGCTTCTTGAACCCAAGCCAGACTCTCGTAGTACGAGCGCATCTTCTCGTTGCTCAAGCGTGGCTCGAGGTGCAGACCAAACGGCTGAAAGCGGGCGTCGAAGCGCAGGTTCGTGTAGATCAGGAATTGATTGGGCCAGCCATTGGTGGGCTGGTAAAAGTAGAGCGCAATCCCGCCGCTCAAGCTGACGTGCCGCGTCCAATCGTCGCGGCCCGTCTCAGGCGCTTTCGGAAGGAGCCTCTTTTCGGATGCAGGCGCGGGCGCGGGTTCCACGCCCGGGCCGGGCAGCGCCCACACGTTGCTGCTCTCGAGGCACACCGCGAGCGCGAGCAACCCCGAGCTCCGCGCGGATTTTCGAATCACGCTTCCACGCTAGCAAGAAAACTCGCGGCTGGGCAGCGGCCGAAGGGTCGCTGACTCTTGCTTGCTTCGGATCGCTCGACGACGCGCATTCCCCGCCGAGCGCGCGCATACTACGCTCCCGCCATGCGACGCGCGCTTGCTGCTTGGTCGAGCATTCTCGGCGTTGCGCTGTGCGCGAGTTGCGCCGGTTCGGACGGCGGCTCCGAGCCGAATGGCGGCATCCTGCCCGCGGCGGGTCGTGCTGCGAGCAGCAGTAGCGCTGGCAGCTCGCCGGTCGGCGTCGGCGGCGGAAGCGCGGGCGCGCTCGTCCCGAGTGGCGGCTCGGCTGCAGCGAGCGGCGGTGCCGAAAATTCGGGCAGCGCGAACGCGGGCAGCGCGAACGCGGGCGGCGTCGGTCTCGGCGGAGCTGCGACTGGTGCGAACGATGCAGCCTCCAAGACGGCGCTCGAGCAATTGCAGGCCTGGCTCGCGCTCCCGGCCGAAAGTCGGCCCGCCTTGTTGGAGCAAGCGTTCGCCAAAGTGCCGCTCACGAAGTCGGACTCGGCCGAAGCACAACAGCTGCTGGTTTCGGATTACACGACACAGCTCAAGGCCACGCGTGCCGCGGAGGTCGGTGCGACCGAGAGCGTTGCCAAGACGATCACCGCGGGCGGCGTGAAAATGAAATACTACCGCGCCCAGCGCGGGCAGAAGCCGGCCACGGGCTGGAATTTGTTCATTTCCATGCACGGCGGGGGCAACGCCGACGCCGCCACGAACGACAGCCAGTGGGAAAATCAAATCGCGCTGGTCGATGGCTACAATCCAAAAAATGCGATTTGGGTCGCACCGCGCGCGCCGTCGAACGAATGGAACCTGTGGTTTCGCGACGAGATCGATCCGCTGTTCGAGCGCCTGATCGCGGATCTGGTCGCGCTCGAAGGCGTCGATCCCAATCACGTGTACTTGAACGGCTACTCGGCGGGCGGTGACGGTGCGTATCAGATGGGGCCGCGCATGGCGGATGCCTGGGCCGGGGTCGGCATGAGCGCTGGGCACCCGAATGACGCTTCACCGCTGAGCCTGCGCAACACGGCCTTCGCGATTCATGTCGGTGGCGACGACACGGCCTACGATCGCAATTTGAAGGCGGCGGAATGGGGCATGAAACTCGACGCCCTGGCCGCTGCCGATCCGGGCGGTTACGTGCATCAATGGCAAGTCCATGCCGGAAAGCCGCATTGGATGGATCTGGAAGACGCGGTGAGCATCCCGTTTTTGCAGGCGAACGCGCGCAATCCGATGCCGAACAAACTGGTCTGGCGACAATCGAGCACGCTGCGCACGCGCTTCTATTGGCTCTCGGTCGACAAGGCCGACGTGGCGGCGGGCTCGGAGATCACCGCCAGCTACTCCGCACAAGGCATCGAGCTGTCGGCGATCACGAAGGTGAAGCGCATCACCCTGCGCGTCTCGGACGCGATGCTGGATCAAGATCGAGCCGTGAGCGTGAAGCGGGACGGAAACGAGCTGTTCTCAGGCGTCATTTCGCGCACGATCGCGGTGCTCTACTCGACCCTCGCCGATCGCGGCGATCCGAGCTTGGTGTACAGCGGTGAGCTGTCGCTGAAGCTCGACTGAGGCGCGCGCCGCGCTCAGTTGACGCGCGGCTCGGCCAGCTGCCGGTCTGGGCGAGCGCGCGGCGCAGCGAGAGCGCGCGCTTGTTCGATGGCGAGCATCAGATCTTCGGTGCGGTACGGCTTGCGCAAAAAGACTTGGAACGAAGTCGGGTCGAGGTTCCGCTCCGACGAAGCATCCAAATACCCGGACGAGAGCACGATCGGAACGCGCGAACCCGTCTCGCGAATCCGGCGGATGACGTCGATGCCGGTCGTGTCACCCATCATGTAGTCGAGCACGATCACGTCGGGTGGATTCGAGGCGAAGCGAGCCAGACCGGCTTCCCCGCTGCTGGCTTCGTCCACGCGATAGCCGCGCAGCTCGAGCGCGCGCCGCAGGTGAGCCCGCACCAGTTGTTCGTCGTCCACGACCAGCACTTTGCACGGCTCCTGCACCGCCATGTCGCGCACGCTGGCGTCCGCGGGCGAGTGCTCGCTCGCGGGCAGCAGCACCGAGAAGCGACTGCCTCTGCCGAGCGCGCTCTCGACCAAAATCGCACCCTTGTGCGACGACACGATGCCGAGGCATGCCGCCAAGCCCAAGCCGTGACCGGAATCTTTGGTGCTGAAGAACGGCTCGAATACGCGATCCCGCGTGGCGGCGTCCATGCCCACGCCGTTGTCGGTGACTTCCAGCAATACCCAAGCTCCCGGGGCGATGGTTGCGCCGAGCGCGTCGTCCCAGCGCGCGTCGGGGCGCGTGATCCGAGACACGCGCACCTGCACTTTGCCCGGCTGCCCGCCGAGCGCGTCGGAAGCGTTGGTGAGCAGATTCATCACCACCTGAGTGAGCGTGGCGCGGTCGCCCAGAACCGAGCAGCCCGGCTCGATCGAAAGCTCGAGCTCCATCTTCTTCGAGAGTGTCGCGCTGAGCAGTTGCTTCAGCTCGCGGAGGAGCTCGCCGAAATCCACCGGATCATTGCGGGCCGGTTGGCGTTGACCGGCGTAGGCCAGCATTTGCCGAGTCAGATCCGCGGCGCGCTCACCCGCTGCCCGAATGGCCAGCGCGCTCTCGCGATCTTCGGCCGAGGTCAGTGTCATGAGCAACAAGTCTGCATTGCCCAGGATGCCGACCAACAGATTGTTGAAATCATGCGCAATGCCGCCAGTGAGCACGCCCAGGCTGTCCAGGCGCTGGCTGCGCTCGATTTGTTGCTCCAAGCGGCGACGCTCTGCCTCCAGGCGATGCGCGGCGCGCAGATCGCGGATCCCCGCAAAGCGCGCGGGTTGCCCGTCGAAGGTGGTGGGTACGGCTTGAATGCTCACCGGGACGATTTCGCCCGCGGCGCTGACGAAAGCGGTTTCGTAAGCGAACACTCGCCCCTCCAGCACGTTCTTCTCGGTCTGGGCGCGCGCGGCGGGCGCAATGAGGTCGAACAAACTCTTGCCGATCAGCTGCTCGCGCGCGTAGCCCATCGTCTGTTCGACCCGGCCGCCCATCTCGATGATCATGCCGTCACGGCTGACCGCGAAATAGTCGAAGGCTGCCGCGGCCAGATCGCGCAGCCGGCGCTCGCTCTCGCGCAGCAAGGCATTGGTTTGCTCGAACTCGGTCACGTCGCGCACGGCCACGACGCGCACCGGACGCTGCCCGAGCTTGCCCTGCTTGGACGAGAGCTCCGCGCGAAAGCGCGAGCCGTCTTTGCGCACGCCCGTGACGACGTACGCGCCTTCCACGCGCTCGCGCAACCGTTGCATCACTACCGGTAAATCCTCCGCTGCGATGCAGCTCAGGATTTGCTCATTGCCCAGCAACTCCGAAGGCTCGTAGCCGACCAGCTCGGCCAAACGCTGATTGACCTCGATCGCGACCCCGTTGTCGGCGTGGATGATGATGCCCTCGAACGACGCGGCCGAGAGCATCTGGTAGCGCTCGGACAGCTGTTCGCGCTCTTGGCTTTCGACCGCGCGCATCAGGCCCAGCCGCAGCGCGGAGCGCACGGCCGGGTCGAGCGAGCTCAGACCGACTCCCGGCCTGGCCGCGATCAACGACAGACGGTGCCCGTGGTGTTCGAGCTCGTAATGCGCCGGCCCTGCGTTCTCGGGCGGGTGCTCGCGCGCGCCCATGTCTGGGCTCTCCTGGCGAATTACGCCGTGCTGGGCGAGGACCTCGAGCGCGGCTTCGAGCCCGAGCTTCGGGTCGTCCGCCGCCAGCGCGCCGAGCACTTGCGGCAGCAGATCAGCGAACTCGCGACCGAGGGCGTTCGTCATGGGTTGGGTCCCCAGTGACCCCTTTTTGGCTCACCACCATAACCCGCTAATTCGCAATTTCAAAACCTGTGGCCGGGGCTCAGTAGGCTGTTGCAGAGCTGCCGTGCGCGCTGTTTCGCCCAGTGTTTCAGGGCGTTCTCGGGCGCGAACGCGGCTCGCCCGCCGCCGGAGGCCGCGACGCGACGCCGAAGGCTGTGACGCCACGCGATTCGACGCGTGACCATCAACCCCAAAAATTCATTGCGGGACAGATTGCGGGACCAGGCCGGGGACGAGCGCGCGCTCCTGAACCGGCGTGTTCGTCGGCACCGTCGTGATGCTGGGCGAAGCCCCTGGGCTCGTGGAGGCCACCGCGTTCGTGGCCGGCGGCGCGGGCGGCAAGCGGTTGCCGTAGGCGCGCCACGCGCCATCGAGGAATGCGCGATCTTCCGGCCGGAGTGTGCCCGGCCGCGTGCGTTCGATCTCGCTGGCAACGCTCAGCCAGCGATGGGCATGCGGCAGATCCCCGAGCGCCACGAAGGTCGCGCCGCGATAGGCTGCATAGGTGGCCTGCTGCTCGAGCGCGGCGCGGGCGAGTCGCGGTTCGCTCCGCGCGAAGATCTCGTCAGCTTCGACGAAGCGGCCCTCACTGTACAAATCGGCGCCGCGTTGGATGTAATGGCCCGACCCGCACGCGGTCAACAGGACGAAACACCCCGTCAGAGCGGTACGGAATATGGCGTTTCGACCCATCCACTAAGGATACGGGCGGCTTCGGCGCAAAGCTAGCGCCTGACTAGAAGCTCCGCTGCTGCCGGCAAAATTTGCTCGCTGCGTACGTCTGCATACCCTGTAGGGAGAGAGAAAGTCGAGCAGCGCGACACAAATCGAGCCTGCTTTTGACACGGGTGTGCCACTAACCTTGTGCGCGTAGCGCTGGCTCGCGGTCCTGCACGCGAAGTGCGCGATGGTGCAGCGCAAGCTTTGCCAGTTGGCACTGTGCCATGGCACTATCGGCGCGCTTTGGGCGGTCGGTTTCGGGTCTGATAGCGCGAGACCGGTTTTCCCTCGAACAACGATGCGCGTGCCAAGGAGAGATGTGATGAGCCCCCGCGTTACCTCGATGCTTATTTCTCTGTTCGCCAGCTCGGCGTTGCTGCTGACCTCGAGCGCGGGTGCCGCGCCGAAGAAGACCAAGGCCGACACCGCCAAAGAACAGGCCGCCAAAGAGCAGGCCGAAAAGGAGCAAGCGGACAAAGAAGCGGCTGAAAAAGCGCAGGCCGAGAAAGACGCGTCCGAGAAGGAGCAAGCCGATAAGCAAAAAGCCGACGAAGAGGCGAGCAAGGAGCAGGCCGACAAGGACGCCAAGGAAAAGTCCGACAAGGACGCGCAGATCGCCGAGGCCGAAGCGGGCAGCTCCCCGGTCGAGCAGCCCGGCAAGACGTACTACGGCGTGGGCCTCCGCTACCGCGGCATCATCGTGCCCACGTTCATGATGAGAATCTTCGGCTCGGGCGGGACGACGATTCTGGCGAACGGTTTCGGTCCCGAGTTCGTCATCCGCAAGGATCACTTCGAGTACGAGTTTTCACTTTTGTACACCGGCTACGGCATGAGTCCGACGCCGTTCAAGGCCAAGACCGACGGCCCGGAAGCGTGGGAAATCGTCGAGAGCAAGCTGAAGGTTTTGTACCTGGGCGTGGACTTCAATTGGAGTCACGAGTTCAACCCGCAGCTCGCGCTGCAGTACGGTGGTGGTGCGGGGGTGGGCATCGTTTGGGGGCCGCTGTATCGCACGCAAGCGTATCCCGCGACTCCGGGCGCGAATCCGGACACCGGCGAAGGTTTCGAGGCTTGTAAGGGGCCCGGCAATCCGAACGCGAGCTACTGCGGCAACGACAACAATCACTACAACGGCTACACCGAGCCGAACTGGGCGAACGGCGGCTCGAAGCCGATCATTTTCCCGTGGCTCGCGGTGCAAACCGGGCTGCGTTACAAGCCGCACCGCAACTTCATCGCGCGCCTCGATCTGGGCTTCGCGACGAGCGGCTTCTTCTTCGGTCTCGGCGCGGACTACGGCCTCTGAGTGGAAGGAGTGCTTTGACGGAGCTCGAATTACCGAACCGGTACGAGCCGCTCGCTCAACTCGGCAAGGGGGGTGGGGGAGAGGTTTGGGCGGTTCGTGACCGCTACTCCGAGCGCAAATACGCGCTGAAGGTGCTGGCGGCAGACGCGAGCGATCGGGAGATGTCGGCGCTCGTGCGCGAGGCGATGGCGCTCTCCGGGCTCGAGGGCTTGGGCGTGCCGCGCGTCGTGCGCTTCGGCCGTTTGCCGCGCAGCGGGCGCGCGTTTTTGGTGCGCGAGCTGGTCGAGGGTCAGAGCTTGGAACAGCTGCTGCTCGCCGGCGAAGGGCTGAAGGCGCTGACCGCGCTTTCGCGCGCGGCGGATCAGCTGACCGTGCTGCACCGCGCGGGGCTATTTCACGGCGACGTGAAGCCGGCCAACATCGTGGTCGAGGCGAGCGGGCGCGCGACCTTCGTCGACCTCGGGTTGGCCGCGCCGTTCCGCGACGGGGGCAGCCGCGCCGAAGGCCTCACGCCGCGTTACGCCGCGCCCGAACTGCTGCGCGGCGCGCCGCTCACGGTGCGCGCGGAAGTGTATGCCCTCGGGGTGACGCTCACGGAAATCGTCCAAGAAAGCCAGCAATCCAGCTTGGATGGCGCCATGCTGCGCGAGCTCTCGGCCGTCGCCGAGCGCGCCATGCTGACGCAGCCGTCCGAGCGTTTTCCCTCAGTGGACGAGTTCGCCAGCGCGCTCAGGCGCGCGACGGGGATATCCGGGGCCCCGCACGTGGGCGCGGAGCAAGCTGCGCCGTGGCCGGTGGTGGGCGTGGAGACCACGTCGGCAGAGCTGCTCGACCGCGTGCGCGCACTCGAACCGGGAGCGCATTTGCGGATCGTGGGCGCGCCTGGTTCCGGCCGAACCACGCTGCTCCGGCGCGTGGCTTGGTCACTCGGCGTCCTCGGCAGTAGCTTGGCCTGGCTCGAAGACGTGTCGTCGGCTTCGAGCTTGAACGCGGAGCTCGCCGCGCATGCCTCCTTGCACGGCGTGTTGGTCTTGGTCGACGATGCCGACCAGCTCGCTGATGCGAGCTTGGCTGCGCTGGTCGACGCGCGTGCCCAGGGCGCGCGCTTGGTGACGGTCGGCGGCGCGCGCTTGCCGGGCCCGGCGCTCGATTTCGAGGTGCCCCCGCTCGACGAGCAGGCGGCGATCGACCTCTTACGGCGCGCAGTCCCGTCCTTGACCCAGAGCTTGTTGAAGCGCGTGTTCGAGGTCTCTCTGGGCCGCCCGGGAGAGCTGCGCCGCTTGGTACGAGTCATTGCCAGCGACGCGGTCGCCTCGGAGGAAGATTTGGAGCGCGTCTTGGGCTCGGTCGGCGCGCGTTCCGTGCCGCCCTCGGATCCCTTGACCCGTACGCGTTTTTTCTTGGAGCGCGGCCGCTACAACGACGTCAAGGCCGCGCTCGAGCTGCTCTCCGACGATCAGCGAGTCGAAACCCTGATCGCGCGCGCGCGGCTGCAGATGGGCTTGGGCGATGCGTCCGGCGCTGCCACGCTGCTGCAACGGGCGAGCGAGCGCGCCGACGCCACGGAAGCCGAGCGTCGCGCGAGCGCGCTCTACCTGGCGCGCACGCAGATCAGTTTGAACGACCATCAGCGAGCGCTTTCCTTGCTCGAGCCACTGCTGGGAGAGCCTTCGCCGCTGAGCATCGAAGCGCTCTCGTACAAGGCGCTCGCGCTCTCGATGCTGGGCAAGCACGAGGCGGCGCTCGAGCTGCTCCAAGCCGCGCTTTCCCAAGCGACCGAGAGCGGAGTCGCGCGGGTGGAGGCGATTGTGCTCACTTCGCAAGGGTACGTGGCGCAGCGCTGCGAGCGCTACGAGGAAGCGGGCCAGATCTATCGCCGCGCGATCAATGCGGCCGAGCGTGCCAGCGACGCCGCCACGCTCGCGACGATTCAGCTGAACCTGGCGGCAGTGCTCAAGATCCGCGGGGACATCGCCGGCGCCATCGAGCACTACGAGGCCGCTGTCGACATGGGCCGCCGCGCGGGCCGCCGTTCGACTGCGCTGCAAGCGCTGTTGAATCTCGCCAATGCGGATCTTTTCTTGGGGCGTTTGGCCCGTGCGCGCGGGGCGATCGAGGCCATCCAAGAGCAGCCCGCGGAGCTCAGCGCGATGATGCGCGCGCAGTTGCACGGCTTGTCTGCGGAGCTCGAGCTGCGCGAGGGGAACCTCGACGCTGCGGTCGAGAAGTTCGACGCCTGTTCGCGTGCCTTCGAAGCGCTGAGCCGCGCCGAGGACGCGGCCGAGGCACGGCTCGAAGGCGTGCTGGCCGCGGTGCGCACGCCGCGCCCGGACTTGACCAAGTTGCGCGCTTGGCTGAGCCGTTCGGAGGCGGACCTGGCAGGATCGTCCGCGCACCGCTCGCTCTTGCTGTTCGCCTCCGCGCGGCTGAAGAACCTGCTCGGGGACGAGCTGGGCGCCCGCGAAAGCTTGGACGATTCACTGGCCGCAGCGCGCGCCTCGGCGCAAAAAGACTGGATTTGGCGCGCGCTCGAGGCGCGTGCCGAGTTGGAAGAGGCCGGTGGGCAGCCGCTCTTGGCGCGTCGCGATCGCGAAGAAGCCCTGGCCGTGTTGGAAGAAATCGGCGCCCGCTTGCCGCGCGATTTGCGCGAGGTGTACTGGAACGACACCCGGCGGCGCAACTTGCGCGCTTCGGTGCCGACGGCGATCGGCGTCGCCGCGACCGAATTCTTACCCTTCAGCAGCTTGAAGAGCGGCGCCCAGCTGCCCGCGCGCTCCAACTCGAGCTTGCACGCGGGGACCAGCGCGTCGATTTCGCAGCTCAGCTCGACGCCGCTCGAGCAGCGCCTGTCGCGCATCCTGGAGGTCAATAGCCGGCTGGTCGGCGAGCTCGACCTGGCGCGCCTGACCGAAAGAGTGACCGATTACGCGGTCGAGCTTTCGCGTGCCGAACAGGGCTTCGTGCTGCTCAAGCAGGCCTCGGGCGCGCTCACGGTGTACACCCAGCGTTCGCGAGCCGGGGATGCCGCCCACGCCGAATTCTCGCGGTCCATCGCCGAGACCGTGCTGCGCACCGGTGAACCCGTGCTCACCCTCAACGCACAGAGCGACGCACGCATGCAGAGCTTCGCCTCGGTCCATCAAATGATGCTCGAGTCGGTGGTGTGCGTGCCGATCCTGGCGCCGCACGGCGAGGCGATCGGCGCGCTGTATTTGGAGACGCGTGTGCGGCCGGGCGCGCACTTCGAGCGCGAGCTACCGACGCTGCGTGCGTTCGCGGACCAAGTGGCGATCGCGCTCGAGAACGCGCGCTTGATCAACGAAAACAAGCAGCGCGCGGACGCGCTCGCCACGGCCAACGGCGCGCTGCAAGAAGCTCAAGAGCGCCTGCGCGAGCTGCTCGACGGGCGCACCCAGCAACTCAAACGCACACGCCAG